>DASYWM010000287.1:0-12607 GCA_035936075.1 Thermomicrobiales bacterium | reverse complement strand
TCGTATACTCATCCGAAGAGGAACGCGGCGGTCCCTCTCATCGTTCTTCTTGCCGCACTTGGTGAAAGCAAGCCTTTGTGATTGAACTGGAATTTCTGGGAACCGGCACGTCAACCGGGGTGCCCGTGATTGGCTGCGACTGTATTGTCTGCCGATCCGGCGACCCTCTGGATGCGCGGCTCCGGGCGTCAGTCGTGATCCGCGCCGATGATGTCACGTTGCTGGTCGATACTTCGCCCGATCTTCGCTACCAGATGCTGCGCAGCGGTACCCGGCGTATCGACGGTGTGCTGTTCACGCACACCCACGCCGACCATACCGCCGGTATGGACGAGATTCGGCGATTCAATGCCATGCAGAGGGCAAGGATTCCCGCATGGGCCCCAGAGAACGCGGCGGCTGATCTGCAGGAGCGATTCGGCTACGCGTTTCGTGAGGAGTTCCCGGTCTTCGGGATGGCACCGGATCTTGATCTCCACGTTATCAGGGATACCGCTCCCTTCAACGTGGCTGGCGTGACGGTGCAACCCGTGCCGATCATGCATGGCCGGTTGCCGGTGCTGGGGTACCGCGTCGGCAACATCGCCTACCTCACCGATGTGAAGACGATTCCCGAGGCATCCCGCGACCTCCTCCGGGATCTCGATGTGCTGGTCCTCACGTCTCTTCGCCTTGACCAGCACCCAGCCCACATGACACTCGAAGAGGCCCTGGCCGCGATCGATGATCTGAAGCCGCGCCAAGCCTATCTCTCCCACATCGGGCACGACATGGGGCTCCATGCCGATGTCCAGGCCGGGTTACCGAAGAATGTGTACCTGGCATACGACGGGATGCGAGTTGGGGGACCGGACCGGATTGCGGTCATCTCTGATATCCACGGCAACATGACCGCCTATGATGCCGTCCTTGCTGACATCGATGCGCGCGGCATTCAACGGGTAATCAATCTGGGCGATGTGATAGGGAAGGGCCCGGGTGGCTCGGCGGCAATTGCCCGAACCCGCGAACGATGCGAGGCGACAGTCCGCGGCAATTGGGATGAGTTCATCCACTCGAAAGGCGATGAACCGAATACGGCTTTGAAGTGGTGGTACGACGACCTGACGGAAGAAGACCGCGCATGGTTGCGATCCCTGCCGTTTTCGATCGACCTTCGGATGAGCGGCCACATGGTGCGGCTGTTTCATGCATCAGCGGATAGCGTGTTTCATCGGGTACGGGCTCAACACACTGACGAGGATTTTGACCAGATGTTCCGGAATACGGAGGCAACTGGTAATGGTGACAAGCCTTCCGTTGTCGTGTATGGCGATATTCATGCCGCATATGCTGAAGAGCGAGGGAACAAGACGCTGATCAACGCCGGGAGTGTCGGCAATCCACTGGACGAGCCGACGGCCTCCTACGTCGTTCTGGAAGGTGTGACTGATGGAGTTGGGGCAGAGCCATTCCGGTACGAGATCGTGCGGGTTCCATACGATATAGAAGCCGAGATCTCGATTGCTAGGGAGCGTGGGATGCTTGAACTGGATGAATACGCCGTTGAGCTGCGATCCGCACTGTATCGCGGATTGCAATCGTCCAAAGTCGCCACGTCAGGGCCCGACTGAAACCTTACTGTGTCATGCGCACCAGGTGGGAGATTGCCTTTAAGGTGTTTTCAGAGAGGAAGGTTTGTAGGTTGTAGTAACCGTCTTGAATGTCAAGGGATGGGCATCACGCTGGAGCCATCGTCCGCCGGGGTACCGGCCGGGCGTGAAGACCACGTCCGATGTCCGTGTCGTCCCAGGTAAGGTCATCGCGCACCATCGCATTGATCAACACCAGCATGCGCCGTGCAATCGCGACCAGCGTCGATTTGGCGCCCTTCGCAGGGGACATCTCGTGATAGTGATCTCGATAAACCGTCCGCTTGACGCGCGCATGGGTCACACAGGTCATCGCGGCCAGATACATCGCGCGGCGGACCTGGCTGCGGCCACCGGAACAATGGCGCGCCTTGTGTGGGGTGCCGGAATCATCGGCGTACGGGGCAAGCCCGGCGAGCGCGGCAATCTGACGCCGATCCATCTCCCCCAGTTCCGGCAGGTAGGCTAGCAGCACGATGCTGGTCACCCATCCTACGCCGGGCACGGTGCGGAGTTGCGCCCGGCGCTTGGCCAGGAGCGGGTCACCGGTGATCAGGTGGTCGATCTCGCGCTCGATCTCGGCACGGCGGGTCTCGGCATCGGCCAGCGAGGCGGCAATATGGTGGCGGATCCGGGGATCCCGGGCCACGAGGAGCCGATTCTTCTCGGCCCCGATAAGTGCGACCAGATCATCCCGTCGTGCCACGAGTTCCCGCAACACGCGCTCATTGGCGGTTGGGACGCGCGACGGGTAAGGACGACGCGCTTCACCGAAGGCGGCCAGCAACCGGGCATCCTTGGGGTCCGTCTTGGCCTTGCGCCCAAAGCTCTCGCGATACCATTTGATCAATTGTGGCGTCATCACGGACACCGGCAGCCCGGCATCCTGCAACGTGGCGACGATCGCTAGATGATAGGCGCCCGTCGATTCCAGCACGATCCTGGCGATCTCCCGCGTGCGCAGCACGCGCAGGAGGCGGGCATGTCCCGCTGGGGTGTTCGCGACGGAGGCCGGCTTCCCGGACGACCCGCAGCAATAGTCCAGGCGGGCCTTGGACACATCGATTCCGATCCAGTGGCCTGATGACATCGTTGCGCTCCTTGGTGAGTCGGACGCGGATTACACTGGAGCTGCACCCGAACGTCGTACTTGTTATGCGGAGGGCGTCCATGTAACCGTTCGACTGTCGGGGGCAACCACCCTCATCGAGCCGGACCTGGACTACGCGACGGTCGTCAAGACCCAGCGGAGGAGCAGGTGCCGGCTCGATGTCAGTTGGAACATACAAGCAGAGGCCTTGCGGCGCATGCAACTTGGTCGCCGCCACGGCGCAGCAATGTCCTCCTGACAGGTTGCACGGGACCCATTCGACAAGCTTAGGGAAGGCTATTGCTGCAGCAAGGGTCGCAACACTCTACCACCTGGCCGATCAGGGGTATCTATCTCATTGCAAATCGCTGTAGGGTCGCGAAGCGGCGTGGATAAATGTGGTCAGAAGATGGCACGCTTTTCCCCTAGACTGAACAAAAGGGTTCCTGTTGTGAAACCCGGTCCAACATCGTTATAACCACGCTGTCAGGCATCACCAGGTTCGATAGGACAAATGCGCGAGACCAATTTCGATATGTGCCTGAGGCGTAATCCATCATGTCAACAACAACAGAGCTGACGTCTACCGACACCTCCGCCAGGATGACGGACGGGATGACTGACGCAGACGGCGAGGTCGAACATCAGCAGGTCTTCCCAGGTGCGACCCGGGGCTTTTTGCCGGAGCTCGCTGCGCTTGCCGTCGTGATCGTCTGGGGGTCCACCTTCACGCTGACCAAATCAACCTATACAGAGATCGCACCCCTCGCGTTCGGTTTCGCGCGGTTCATCATCATTCCCGTCATCGCGTTTGCGGTGCTCATCATCCAGGCTCGTAGAACGGATCAGCCAAACTGGTGGCGGATCAAGCGGCAGGATCTGCCGCTCTTCGTATTGACCGGCGTCTGCGGCTACACGTTCTATCAGCTTGGCTTCATGCTGGGCCTGGCCCATACATCACCGTTTTCCGGCTCGTTGATGATCTCCCTGCAGCCGATCGTCACGCTGGGCATCGTGACGCTTCTGGGTGAACGCCAACCCCTTCTCGTCTGGGTGGGAGTGCTCGTCTCACTCGCCGGTGTCGCGATGTTCCTGGCCAATGGTGATGGTGAAAGCCAGTTGCTGGGTAACGTGATCAGCTTTGCTGGCGGAGCATCGTTCGCGGTGTATCAGGTATTCAACCGGCGCCTGATCCGGGATTATCCGCCCACGACCTACTCTGCGTATTCCACGCTGTTTGGTGCCATTCCGTTGCTGGTCATCTGCACGCCAGGAGCCATGCGCCAGGACTGGGGAGCGATCAGCACGCAATCCTGGCTGACGCTTGCCTACATGTGCGTCTTCCCCGTCTATCTCGCCTACATCGTGTGGGGCTGGGTCATTGGCAAGCGCGGGGTGGCGATCAGCGGCCTGACGCTCCTGGTCCCGGTCGTGGCCGGGGTAATCGCGGTCCTCTTCTTCAATGAGGCCTTCGGACCGCAGAAGCTGTTCGGCGGCGCACTTGCCCTGGCAGGTCTGCTGGTCGTGCAGCAGGCGAACCGGCTCGCCCAAACGCGTCGGGCAGCATAAGGTGCATAGCAAGGGAAACCGCGGCGCAATGCTGCTGTCTCCGTTAGGTCATGCTTCGCGGTCGATATTGTCCCACCCGGATCGGGCCCGGAGGGCCGCTTGGTGATTCGTTGGAATCCAGCGTCTGTTCGCTCACTTCCCCTCGGCCTGCCGTGACTGTCTGCATCCGGTCCCGCAGACCTAACCTGCTAGAATCACCCCTGTGAAGATTGCCCTTGTTTCACCGTACAGCATGCATAAACCGGGTGGTGTCGCCGAGCATGTTGCCCATCTGCGAGACGAATTTCGTCGCCTCGGCCACACCGTCAAGGTGATGGCGCCTCGGGGTCCCCGCGGCGGGCTTGAGGTGAGCGAGGACGAGTACGGTATCGGGCGTACCATCACGATCCCCGGTAACGGCAGCAAGATGCGGCTCACCTTCGATGTCACGCTCTACGCGGATGTGAAGGCGATCATGCGGCGTGAGCAATTCGATATCGTCCATCTCCACGAGCCGCTGATGCCCGTGCTTCCCTACATGGTGCTGCTCAATTCTTCTTCGGCGAATGTCGCGACCTTCCATGCCTATAGCCCGTCGCAGCCCTGGTACAACGCGTTCAAGCCGTACATGTCGTTCGTTTTGGGGCGGATCGATGCGCGAATCGCGGTTTCCCCGCCGGCCAAGGATTTCATCAACAGATACTTCGAGGGTGACTATCAGGTGATTCCGAATGGGATCGATGTGGAGGCCTACGGTCCCCATGTGGCGCCCTTCCCGTGGGCGAGCGACGGGTGCAAGCGGATTCTCTTCGTTGGCCGCTTCGAGGAGGCACGGAAGGGCTTCAAGTACCTGCTTCGCGCCCTGCCGATGGTCAAGCAGCAGTTCTCGGATGCCAGGCTCATTGTCCTGGGTGCTGGCAAGCCGGAAAAATTCGAAGGGTTGATGGAGCGTCTGGGGATCACCGGCGTTGAGTTCAAGGGGTTCGTGTCGCACGAAGAAAAAGCACGCTACTATGCCAGTTGCGATGTGGCCTGCGTTCCCTCGACGGGCAACGAGAGCTTTGGCTACGTGGTGGTGGAACCGATGGCGGCCGGTAAGCCGGTAGTGGCAAGTAACATCGCTGGCTATGCAAGCGTGATGACCTCCGGCAAGAACGGTGTGTTGGTGGAGCCGCGAAACCCCCAGGCGCTTGCGTTGGCACTTGTCCGCGTGCTGGCAGACAGGGACCTGCAGCAGCGCCTCGGTGCTACCGGATTGGTGGACGCCCAGCAATACGCATGGCCCCGCGTGGCGGCGCGCGTGCTCGAGGTCTATCGGGAAGCGACCGCGCGGGCAGGCAGCGCCTCGTGGCGGCAGGAGTTCCGGTAGGCCGGGGAAGCGGTAGTTCGCCAGCGGGTGCGATCAGGGAGAGGGGACGGGACGGTGATATCGGAGCGCATCGGAACATGGGTCCGGCGATATATGCTCCATGTCGGTGCGTGGTTCGCCTCGGTGGGCATTACTCCCAACATGGCGACCCTCATCGGATTGGCCCTGAACGGCATTGTGGCCGTGATCATTGCCTTCGGATACCCGGTCCTCGGCGGAGTGCTGTTGCTGTTCGCCAGTGCGTTCGACATGGTTGATGGCGCCATCGCCCGGTCAACCAATGCGGTCTCCAAGTTCGGCGGCTTTTTTGACTCGACGATCGATCGTTATTCGGAGATCGTTGTCTATATCGGCCTGCTCGTCTGGCTCAACCAGACAGGTGATGACCATCTCGGTTCCGTCCTCACGCTCGTTGCCGCGACGGGTGCCTTGATGATCAGCTATGCTCGCGCCCGTGCCGAGGCGATTGGCTACAAGGCATCGGTCGGTCTCGTGGCTCGCCCGGAGCGTGTGGTCCTGCTGGCGATCTGTCTCATCATCAACCAGCCACTGTGGGCGTTGTGGGTTCTCGCGGTCCTGACCCACGTGACGGCTGCCTGGCGCATCATCCACGTCTATCGCCTGGCGATCGCCGATGGCGGTGTCAGCACAACGAATCGGACACCATGAGCGACCAGAACGGCTCCAGCAAGCGCGTGATCAGGGTGCCGGAACCGACGGTCGTTGATCCTGGATCGCGTGAGTACCGGGACATTGAAGATGTTGACGTGCTGGTGAGCCCGAGAGACATCGGGTCCGCATCGCGTTCATGCCTGGCGATCATCATCATCCTGCTCCTCATCGTGCTGCTGATCTGTCTCTTCCTGCTGGCGCAGCCCCTCGTCGACTGATCCCCGTGTCGAGGTCTCGATCCGGAAAGGACAGACTGTATGCCCGGTGATCTCTGGCGTCCTGATGGCCCAAATATCGTCGTCCATGGCAACAATGTCGACGTCCTGCCGCTGCTGCCAGACGCCGCCTTCCGGCTGATCTATATCGATCCCCCCTTCAACACCGGCAGGATGCAGGCGCGACAGGCCATGAAAACCGTTCGGTCTCCCACAGGTACCCGGGTCGGTTTCAAGGGGCAAACGTACGAGACGATCAAGGGCACACTCTTTGGCTACAACGACGACTTCGAGGATTACTGGGCCTTTCTGGAGCCCCGGCTGGAAGAGGCGTGGCGATTGCTCACGGACGATGGAACGCTCTACCTCCACCTGGATTATCGCGAGGTCCATTACGCCAAGGTCCTGCTCGATGCCCTCTTCGGCCGGGAATGCTTTCTCAACGAGATTATCTGGGCCTATGACTATGGCGGTCGCTCACGGCGCAAGTGGCCATCCAAGCACGACACGATCCTCGTCTATGTGAAGGATCCGAAGCAGTACTACTTCGACAGTGACGCAGTGGATCGCGAGCCCTACATGGCGCCGGGACTCGTGACGCCGGAGAAAGCGGCGCTGGGGAAACTACCAACGGACGTCTGGTGGCATACGATCGTCTCGCCGACGGGCCGCGAAAAGACCGGCTATGCGACCCAGAAACCGGAGGGTGTTCTGCGGAGAATTATCCAGGCCAGTAGTGCCCCGGGCGACTGGGTCCTGGATGCGTTTGCGGGGAGTGGCACCACGGGAGCAGTGGCGAGTCAACTGGGGAGGAGCTTCGTGTTGGTCGACTCACATCCGGATGCGATCGAGGTCATGCGCCAACGGTTCAGCGATGATGCAACGGTGCGCTTCGTCCCCCTTGCGGGCAGCAGCGCATAGGGAGATCGCTCGCCCTTCGGTCGGAGGACGAACGCTCGATCCCGCAGCAAGTTGCGACTATTCGTTGACCTTTACCGGGACCTCATAGATAGCGTTGAAGCCATATCCCCGGGCATTCCAGGGCACATCCAGCGGTTGCTGCAGGCCGCGATCATCGGTTGCGCGGGATCTAAGAGTGTGCTCGCCCGGGATCGCATCCCATGGGTGCTCGAAGCGAACCCAGGAGGTGCGGCCAGCTTCTTCGGTGATGGTGGCTTCCTCCCAGTCCGTGCCGCCATCGACACTGACCTCTACCTTGGTGATGCCACCAAAGCCCGACCACGCGAATCCGGAAATCGTTTGCGAGCCTGCATCTAGCGTTGAACCGGTGCCAGGAATCGTGATAACAGACTTCACGGGCATTTCGCGAACGGGGCGTAGAATCGTGCCATCCTCATTGACGACAACATAGCTCTCCACGTTGAAGTGGCCCTGGAAAGGTTGGTTGATCACGTCCAGGCCGACGATCCATTTTGTTGACGCAATGCCGCCCCACCCGGGAACGAGCAATCGGACGGGACCGCCGTTCGGTTTCGGCAGATCCTCGCCGTTCATCTGCCAGACAAGCATCACATCCGGGTCGTACGCCATCTCTATAGGGAGACCGCGCTGCATGTCGTCGAAGTCTCCGCCCTGGGAGACAACATCGATTGCGCCTTGCTTGACGCCCGCCTTGTCCAGGACATCGATCAGCGAGACACCCGTCCATTCAGCATTGCCAACAGCGCCGTTACCCCACTGGGTTCCCTCGACCTGATCCGGCTCCTTCCCGAAATGGCCCCGGGTGTTCCCTGAGCATTCAAGGAATGCGGTGATTGTGCGTTGCTCCATACTCTGGAGATCAGCGAGCGAAAGCTCAAGTTCCTCATTGACGAGGCCAGTCACCTTAAGGCGCCATTCGGTCGGATCGATATCGACGAAGAGGGGACCGTTGGAGCGGATGAAGAAGAGGTCGTTGGGCGTCAGGAATTCATCGTAGCCATCCATCGGCATCTCGAACGTCGTGGTGCCCTGCTGGATGAGATCCTGGTCCTTCCCGACCCCGGCAAGAATTTCCTCCCCGGTCGGCGTGGCCGCTGGCGACGCATCCTGGGCGAAGGCGGATTTCTGCAGTATTGAGGCAATCACCGGAGCCGAGAAACCTGCCGCAGCAAGCCGTCCGATCAATTGGCGGCGGTTCATGCCGTATCCCGAGTCGCTTGTGGCGAGTGACGAAGGACGGGTTGGGCTGCTCACGAGGAATCCCCTTCTCCTGAATATAACGAATAGTGCTTGTCCGATTCTTCGAGTATAAACCCAAACTGGCAGAAGGGAACTCCTGACGGCGGCATCCATCGGCATGACACGTGCACGTACTGTGATGATGAAAGCCTGCCTGAGAAGGAAACCCGTATGTCCAACCATCCAACAATCTCCGGCGAGCATCACCATGGCAATGCGGAGGGATCCCCTGAGCACGCGAACCGTCGTCCGCTCGCGATCGCGCTTCTCATCACCGGGCTCTTTCTCGTCGTGGAGATCATTGGAGGATTGATTACCGGATCGCTGGCCCTGCTGGCAGACGCTGGGCACATGGCAACCGATGTCGCCGCGCTTGCGCTCTCGCTCTTCGCGATCTGGCTCGCCCAACGACCTGCAACGCCCGAGCGATCCTACGGCTTCGCCCGTGCCGAGGTGTTGGCGGCGCTGCTCAATGCCGCGACCCTGGTCGCGATCTCGATCTACATATTCTGGGAGGCCTTTAGTCGTATTGGCTCACCACCGGAGGTCGACAGCGGGCCGATGTTGGTGGTGGCCGCAGCGGGCCTGGGTGCAAACGCGGTGTCGGCCTGGGTCCTGATGCGTGGCGGTGGTCACAAGCACAATCTCAATACGCGTGGGGCGTTCTTGCACGTCGTGGGTGACATGCTGGGCTCGGTCGGCGCGATTGTGGCGGCACTGGTGATGCTCGCGACGGGATGGTATCTGGCCGACCCGATCCTCTCTGCCGGTATCGGGCTGCTTATTCTCTGGAGCTCCTGGCAGTTGTTGCGAGAATCGGTCGAGGTTCTTCTTGAGGCAACACCGAAGGGGATCGATGCGATGGAGGTACGCGCAGCGATGGCTCAAGTCGAGGGAGTCTCGGGCGTGCACGATCTGCACATCTGGACCGTAACCTCCGGGCTCATTGCCTTAAGCGCGCACGTCGAGATAGCGGCCGGGAGGGATTGGCATCAGCTGCTCGACCAGTGTACGCTCCCCCTCCGTGAGCACTTCGGCATAGCCCATGTAACGTTGCAGCCTGAAATACTCGATGGCTCTACAAGACGCTTTGACGGTTGCTCACTGGATACCGAAGAGGGGCGCAATGCATGCCGAATGGCGCTCCCGGCGCGTTCCCTAAATCCTCGGCATGGGCAGCCCCACCAGCACTGAATATCAGGCGCTGATTGCCTTCGTCACCCAAACTCCTGCGAAGCAGGCGAGGAGCCCGAGGATGTTGCTACCAACGACATAGAGCAGTGTCGTTGACCATCGGCCCTCCTGCATAAGGCGGATGGCCTCGTAGGTATAGCTGCTGAAGGTGGTGTATCCGCCCAGGAACCCGGTCACCACCAGATGCCTCCAGAAGCGGTCATCGACAACGCGGTCGGTCAGGACTGTGAAGATCACGCCGATCAGGAAAGCTCCGGTCAGGTTGACGATCAGGGTGCCGTAGGGGAAGAGTGTTCCCAGTCGCTGCGTGATCGCGTGGCCAAGGAAGTAGCGCGCGTTCGCCCCAAGAAACCCACCGATCCCGATCCAGAAAAACTCCATGCCCATCCTTCCCCGCATCAGCCCGAGTGTACCCGACGGAATCGCGTATGCTCATCCGTCGAATAATGTCGTCAATTGGGGGAGATGCAATGGAAGCTGAACTCAACTCCATGCGGAATGTTGCAGTTCGTCTGGCGCGGGAAGCTGGCCGCTATGCGGTAGCGGAGCTTGAGGGCAACCTCGGGATCGAGGTCAAGGGCAACGGCTCAGATGTTGTAACGCGGGTGGACCATGAGGCCGAGCGCCGGATCGTCGCCGGAATTCGTGATGCATTTCCGGATCACGCAATCCTGGGCGAGGAATCGGGCCGGCATGGTGACCGGGATGCTGCGGTTCGCTGGCTGGTTGACCCGCTGGATGGCACGAACAATTATGTGATGGATTTGTCCATGTTCGGGGTCTGTCTCACCGCATGTCTTGGCGATGAACCGGTTGTCGCGGTCGTCCATGACAGCGTGCGGGATATCACCACCTCAGCCATTCGCGATGGCGGGGCGACTCGGGGAGAACGCCGCCTGACGCTCGGCGAGGCACCACCACTGAACCGGTCCACGCTCTCCTGGACCCAGGGCTATGCCGTGTCCTACGACGATCCCTTTCGTACCCGCGCGATGGAGTCGATGGAGCGGGCAACGAAGCGCGTCCTGCGAACGTGGTCGCCATCCATCGACTGGGGGTTGGTGGCTGCCGGTCACATCGGTGCCTTTGTCGCCTACAGGAACGAGGTCTGGGATCTCCTCGGTGGCGCGCTGATCGTGCAGGAGGCTGGCGGTGTAGTGCACCACGCACCGGACTACGATTGTGTCATCGCCGGGCATGCAGATACGGTCCTGGAGCTGCGGTCACTGCTCGGCGTCTAGGTTCACGTGAGATGATGGGACAAACATCCCGATATCCGGAGGATTGCCATGACCACAGAACGCTCCCGTCCGTCCGCCCTGACCGTCGGTGTCGTCCAGACGAATTCGCAAGATGACAAGGGGGCCAATATCGCCGAAGCGCTGGCCGGGATCGATCGTGCGGCACGGATGGGCGCGCGCTTCGTGACGCTGCCTGAGACATGGACCCATCTTGGGCCCGGCAAGGGGGATCATGCGGCTGCAGAGCTAATTCCCAGGGACCTCACGCGGCTCCTCGCCGACAAGGCGCGTGAGCACACCATCTGGTTGCACGCGGGGACCATTCACGAGCGGGTGCCCGAGCATGACAAGCTCTATAATACCACCGTCGTGTTCGACCCTTCGGGAGATATCGTTGCCCGCTACCGGAAGATGCACCTCTTCGATGTTGACATCACCGGCCACGCGGCCTACCGGGAGTCGGACACCATCGAGCCGGGCGAGGAGATGGTGACGTTCGACCTGGACGGCGTCCGGATTGGACTGGCCATCTGTTACGACATCCGGTTTCCCGAGCTCTTCCGCATTCTCGCGCTCCGGGGCGCGGAGATCATCATGCTCCCATCGGCCTTTACCTTGATGACCGGTAAGGATCACTGGGAGCCACTGATCCGGGCACGTGCGATCGAGAACAGCGTCTTCATGGTCGCTGCGGCCCAGGTAGGGAGCCACCCCCCGAATCGCATGTGCTACGGGCGGTCGATGGTGGTCGATCCGTGGGGCATTGTGCTGGCGCAGGCAGGAGACATCCCGACGGTGGTCACGGCAACCCTGGAGCTGGAGGAGTTGGCGCGTGTGCGGGCACAGATCCCGTCACTCAGGAACCGGATCCCGGCATCTTACGCCTGGCCGGATGCGCGAGAATAGATCACACCAGATTCTGTTGACGCTGGATGGATGTGCGTGTTAAAGTTCCCACGAGGTCGGGAGCACCGCCGACCGGACGCTCACAACTCCAACCGATTAGGGTAAAGGAGGTGATGCCCATGAGTAGCGATTGTACGGGCATCACGGTGGAGGTTTCGCGCGCCTAGCGCCCGAAACAGCCGTGATGCCCAAAGCAAAAAGGCCGGCCCGTGTGGGCCGGCCTTTTTGTGCGCCCGAAACCAGCCCGAAGATTGTGGGACGAGATATCCGCCAATAGTACGGAGAGCCGGTTTTAGGCTCATGCAGCTGGAAAACGAATCCGTAATGCGAAAACGGGCCAGCGGAGATTTTCACCGCTGGCCCGTTTTCGCATGCTGATCGACTGCAGAAGAAGAAGTCTACTCCTCGTCTGAGGATGCTTCCTCGCCGCCTTCGGCGGATTCCTCGCCCTCGGCAGCTTCGGCCTCTGCACCTTCCTCGGCTTCGGCTTCCACTTCCGGTTCAACCTCGACGGCCATGTGGATGACCGATGCGACCGTTGTTTCCGGGTCGGTCACGAT
>DASYWM010000286.1:0-5272 GCA_035936075.1 Thermomicrobiales bacterium | reverse complement strand
ATCCCCTCAATGATCCCGCCCATCTGCGGGAATCCCCCAGAGTTTTTAACTATAGAGGTCCCCTGCTCCACTATCAAGCGGTTATGAGCATATATTGAGGGGATGGGGATTTTTATTCAGAGAGTTTGGAGTACGTACTGCATCTTTGAACGTGTTGTACGTACGATACTGACAAGGTCCCCGTTGGGGGTTAGCCTTGGCGAAAAACACAAAGCGAATGCCGGATTTGCCCCAGGTGAAAGGCGGTATGCGCCACGGCGGCAAAGGCTCCCCCGACGATCTCCTCGTTGTCCCAGGATGTCGTGCCGTTGATCAGCTCGACCAATGTACGTTGGCGAACCCTCAACTCTTCCTTGAGTTCGGTCCACTCCTCCTCCGTCACCTCGGTCTTCGCCCAACTGGAGGCCCAATCCTGCCTGCCGGGATTTTCGCCCCGCATGTATTGAAAGGCGACATCGAAATAGAAGTTCAGGTGGTTCACCTGCGCCGCGACACTGGAGCAGCCAACACCAACCGGGCGCGACGCATCGGTGGCCGAGATTCCCTCGAGCGTTGGAAAGAGTGATTCGTTCGGGTCAAGAAAGGCGCCGTGCACATTGGCGAATGTCTCGTCGAAGACAAAGAGCAGTGACTCGCGGAAGTTCTTCACCGAAATCGTGCCTGAAGTTGTAGTCTCGCTCACGGATCTTTCCTCTCTAAAAGCCAGCGAACTCACGAAGTTTCATCTTAGCGATGGGATTGGACAATTCCTGTCCGCGTTTCGTGTATCCCATTGATCCTCTACAAGATGTGACCTTGCGTCACATCTTGTCAGAGTAGAACATATGTTCTACTCTGGGTTCACGTCGAACTGAATGGACCTCCCGCTCTCCCTACCCCGCCCATTCTCGACGTTGAGGACGCGCTTTTCATCATGGAGGGTATCTATGGCCATTGCCTGTCTTCGCATACCGCACATGGCGCTACGCATTGCCCTGCTCGACCAGCCGAAACTGGATGGCCTTCCGCTCATCCTCAGTAACCCTGAGAGCGGACGCGCGGTTGTCATCGACGCAACCGATGAAGCTACAGCCAAAGGGATACGCTCTGGCCTGACGCTGCGGGAAGCATCCGCACTCTGTCCCGAAGGCATTGTCCTGATGCCGAACCCGGTCATGGAGAGTCGTGTTGCCCAGGAGATCCTGACGCAGTTGGAAGCGATCAGCCCACTGGTTGAGGCCGATGAACAGGAACAGGGTTGCTGGTACATCGATCTCACCGGGCTTGATCGTCACTTCCCAACAACCACCGCTGCCACCGAGCAAATGATTGCCTCGGTTCCCCCCGTCCTGAGAGCCCGCGCCGGAGTCGCCACGACCAAATTCACCGCCCGGGTAGCCTCCGACATCGCGAAACCAGCGCAGGTGCGACCCATCACAAAGGGAGGCGAACAGCGTTTTCTCGCCAATGCTCCTGTCTCCTTGTTGCCTTTCCCACCGGAGATGACGCACCAACTCTACCGGTTGGGACTCGCCACGCTTGGTGCCGTTGCTGCCCTTCCCGCCGCAAAGCTAGCAGCCCGTTTCGGGCCGGATGGCCGGCTCGCCTGGGAACTCGCCTCCGGCATCGACCGCCGGGCCGTTGTTCAGCGACCTCGGGAGGAGATCGTCATCGAGGAATTGACGATGCCGGCACCGGCCATCAGCCGGGAGATGCTGATGATTGGACTCCGGCAGCTGGTCAATCGCGCCTTCAGCCGCAAGAGCCTTAAAGGGCGCCAGGCCCGCCAGGTCACCCTTCGGGCGGGGCTCGAGAACCGCCGGTCATGGGAGCGCACAATGGTGCTGAAAGAACCATCCGGCGCATCCCAGATGATCACCGCGCTCGATCTCCGTTTGCAGGCGCTGGAGATGCCCGGCCCGATCGAAAGCGTCTCACTCCATATCAGTGGCATCGTCAGTGAGATTGCGCACCAACAGGTACTACCGACACTGCGCCCACGCCATTCCTCATCGGTCACCGAGGCAATCAACCAACTCAAGCAGCGCTACGGACTCTCACCACTCTTTCGCGTTGTGGAGGTGGAACCATGGTCAAGAATCCCGGAGCGGCGACACGCCCTCATCACCTTCGAGCCCTGAATGAGCCACGGTCGATCACCGTTGTCGCTCAGGAGGGACGCCCGCTCGCAATCGTTGAGGAGCAAGGGCAACAGACCGTTGCCGTGATCCAGGACACCTGGATTATCCAGGACGAATGGTGGAGGCAGGAGATTCATCGGCAGTATTACCGCCTGTTGCTCAACGACGGCAGGCTTCGCACTGTCTACCACGATCGTGTCGCCGATACCTGGTATGAGCAGGCATATTAAGGATCTCCCGGTTCCCGTCTGACATCTCTTCCAACAGCTTCAGTAAAGGCAGGGCGTCGGCTTACACCTTCCTTGCCCTTCACGGCGAAGCGCGGGACCACAGGTGGGTAAGCCTTGTCGCGAACACCAGTCGAATCCAATGCCCGAAGGGCATATTCCGGGACTCCTATGCCCTATACCGAGCTCCATCTCCATACCGCCTTCTCCTTTCTCGATGGGGCGTCCCTGCCTGAGGAGATGATTGCCCAAGCCGTAGCCTACGGATACGAGTCCCTGGCGGTAACGGACCACGACGGCATCTACGGCGCCATGGAGTTCGCGCAGGCCGCACGTGCCGCTGGCATCACACCCATTACCGGCGCCGAGATCACGCTCGACGACGGCTCGCACCTGACGCTTCTTGCTGAATCCCGTATCGGCTATGGAAACCTCTGCCGCTTGCTCACCGACAGCAAGCACGGCCGTCCACCTGCTCCAGTGGCGCTGGAAGAGGACGCCCCGGACGCCAGCTTGGCCACCACATCACTGGACGACTATGCCGCGGGCGTGATCCTTCTTACTGGCTGCCGGGAGAGCCAACTCGCGCACGCCATCGATGAGGACCGCCTACGTGATGCCGAAAGGATCCTGGCCACGTATATCGACTGGTTTGGTCGAGAAAATGTTGTCGTCGAATTGCAGCAAAACTTCGTGTTCGGTGATACCCAACGCATTGCCCAGCTCATCACCCTCGCCAATCGCCTCGGTGTTCCTTACGCCGCCACCGGCAACGTCCACTACCACCAGCAGGATCGCTATCGATTGCAGGATGTACTCGTCGCGATCGCCAATCGTGCCACACTGGACACCTCGCACCGTGAGCGACGCCCCAACGCCCAGTTCCATCTCCGCACACCGGAGGAGATGGCCACGATCTTCGCCGCCTGGCCGGATGCAATCCACACGACGGAGATGATTGCCAGGCGCTGCGCGGCCTTTGATCTCACCCGTGATCTGCACTACAGCTTTCCTGATTATGAAACCGGCACCGGTGAAACTGCCGATACCTTCCTTGCACGCACCTCCTGGGAAGCATTCGGCGAGCGTTACACCGATCCCGTATTACCAAAGATCGAGAAGGCCCGAGCCCAGCTCCAGGAGGAATTGCGCCTCATCAAGCGCCACGGTCTGGCAGGATTCTTCCTGCTCTACCGGGATCTCTTGAATCTTGCCCGCGATGTGGCCGCCGAGATCCGGGGACGTGAGGCAACGGGATCACGTATCTTTCTGCCGCCGGGACGTGGGCGAGGCTCCGCCGTCAGCTCGATCGTCTGCTACCTGATCGGCCTCTCCCCGGTTGATCCGCTACGGCATGATCTCTACGTCGGCCGCTTCCTTAACGACGAGCTTCCATCGGTGCCGGATATCGATCTCGACTTCCCGCGCGAGATTCGAGAGCGAATGATCGAACGCGTCTACGAGGTTTACGGCGCGGATCGGGTCGCTCTCGTCTCTGCCTTCTCCACCTATCGCCTCCGGAGCGCCGTGCGTGATGTCGGCAAGGTACTTGGCCTTCCCCTCCCCGATCTTGACCGTATCGCCAAGCTCAGTGAGCCACGATCGGCGGACAGTCTCTCCGAGGAGTTGGATCGCTTGCCGGAATACGCATCCCGCAAAGACGCTCCGCCCTGGTGTTACCTGATCGAAATTACGAAGCAGCTCTCAGGTTTCCCACGTCACGTCACGCAGCATGTCGGCGGCATGATCATCTCCGCGACGCCGCTTAACGAGATGATCCCGATCCAGCCGGCCGCCATGGACGGCCGCTACATCTGCCAGTGGGACAAGGACTCCTGCGAGGATGCCCGCATGATCAAGATTGACTTTCTTGCACTTGGCATGCTATCGCTCGTCGAGGAATGTCTCGATCTCATCGACGCCTCGGGCCAACCACCAATTGACCTCAGCCGGATTGACTTCAATGATCCAGAGGTCTTCAGAATGATCCAGGAGGGCGATACCGTCGGAGTCTTCCAGGTGGAGAGCCGCGCCCAGATCCAGATGGTCCGGCGCACCAAACCGGAGTCGCTGGATGATCTCGTCGTCCAGGTTGCCATTGTCCGGCCGGGACCAATCGTTGGCGGTGCCGTTACACCCTTCGTGGAACGACGGACGAATCCTGATTTCAAGCCCTTCTACGACCATCCGAAACTGGAGAAGATCCTGAAGGAGACGCTGGGCGTCATCCTCTATCAGGAGCAAGTGCTTCAGGTTGCCGAGGTCATTGCCGGATTCAGTGCCGGGCAGGCAGATCAGCTCCGCCGCGCGATGACTCGCAAGCGCTCACACGAGGCGATGGAGTCGATGCGCGCGCTTTTCATCGCCGGTGCAGAAGGAAAAGATATCCAAGCCGACCTTGCCAACCAGATCTTCGACAAGCTGGCCGGCTTCGCCGATTACGGCTTCCCCAAGAGCCACGCTGCCGCCTTCGGCTTCCTCGCCTATCAGTCATGCTGGCTGAAGCACTATTATCCGGCGGAGTTTCTCTGCGCCCTGCTTAACAACCAGCCGATGGGTTTCTATGCACCCCACGTCCTTATCAATGATGCCAAGCGTCACGGCATTCGCGTACGCCGACCCGACATCAATGCCAGCCAGCTGGAATGTACCGTCGAGGGACGTCGGACCATCCGCATCGGACTCTCGTTCATCAAGGGCATCTCGGAAGATGCCGCCCTCCGAATCGCTGCTGAACGACAAACACATGGGCCCTACCAGTCCCTTGCCGATCTCATTCGTCGCGTCGCCTTGCGTCCCGATGCGCAACAGAACCTGATTGCCTCCGGCGCATGCGACAGTTTCGGCTTGCAGCGCCGGGAGATGCTCTGGCAAATCGGCCTCTTCATCTCACCGAAGGGCTTCCGCAACAAGTACACACGCACA
>DASYWM010000285.1:0-2592 GCA_035936075.1 Thermomicrobiales bacterium | reverse complement strand
GTTCAAGTTCAAGGAATGGGCCCGCGGCGAGTACCTGCTTCTCGAACGCAATGAGGAGTACTGGCGCAACGACGTCATGGTGCAGGAAGTGGAGTTCCGCTTCAGCCCGGAGTTCAGCACGCGCCTCGCGGCACTGCTCGCCGGTGAGCTGGGTGTCGTGAAAGACATCCCGGTGGATTCGATGCAAACGGTCGAGGAAAGCGGAACCGCCCGCATCGAGGCCATCCCATCTTCCCGCATCAACTATGTCGCGCTCGTGAACAACCGCGAGGACAGTGTCTTCAACGACGTTCGTCTCCGGCAGGCGGTGAACTACGCCGTCGATGTCAACGGCATCATCGAGGGTATTTTCCAGGGAGAGGCCACCAGGATGGCCGGACCGCTGTCGGGACTGAATCCGGATGTCAACCCGAACCTTCAGCCCTATGAACATGACCCGGAAAAGGCTCGAGCCCTGATCGAGGAAGCGGGGTACGCACCCGGTGAACTCGAGATCACCATGGACGCTCCCCAAGGCCGTTATCCGATGGACACCGACGCGGCGCTCGCCATCGCCGCCTCGCTCGGAGACGTCGGGATCACGGTCAATGTCCAGTACAACGAGTGGGGAACGCACCTGGACAAGATCGTCAACCGCCAAACGGGTGATATGTTCTACCTTGGCTGGGGACCCGCGCTCGACGCGATGGGCACGCTTGCCTATCTCTTTGTCGGCGACTCCACCTACAGCAGCTATCAAAACCCGGAGGTTGAACCGCTGATCGAGGAAGCGACAATGACCGTCGACCCCGAAAAGCGAAAGGAGCTCTGGTTTCAGGTTCAACAGATGGTCTACGAAGACGCCGCCTGGCTGTTCCTGTGGCAGCAGCATGACATCTACGGTGTTGCCAATGACATCAGCTGGGCTCCTCGCGCGGACGAGTTCCTCTGGATGGGCGAAACCGAGGCGAGATAGTTCCGTTCCTCATCACCATCTGGGGAAGACTGAATGAAAGGCTACGTCCTCGGGCGTCTCGCCTCCGGTCTGATTGTGATCTTCCTGGCCCTGACAGCCGTCTTCTTCATGCTACGGCTGTCAGGTGACCCGGTGCTCCTCTTTGCACCGATGGACACTTCCAAAACCAACCTGGAGGAAATCCGCGAGCGGATGGGGTTCAACGAACCCCTCGCTGTTCAATACGCAACATTTATGGGAGACGCTATCCAGGGAGATTTCGGCGAGTCGACCCGCGAGCGACGTCCGGCAATCGAGATCGTCCTTGAGCGCTTGCCGGCAACGCTCCAACTTGGGGGGTTGGCGCTGGTGATCTCTCTCGGTGTGGGCATCCCGCTTGGCATTCTCTCCGCCACACATCATGGTTCGGTATGGGACAAGGTCGCGCGACTCATCGCCGTGCTTGGGCAGGCGATCCCGGGGTTCTGGCTCGGTGTCCTCCTGATGCTGCTCTTTGCGGTGCAACTGAACTGGCTGCCGACAAGTGGCCGAGGAGGTGTGCAGCACATCATTCTTCCAGCCATTACCCTGTCGGCGCTGAGCACCGCGCGATACGCGCGTCTCACGCGATCGACCATGCTAGACGTGCTGGGGCAGGACTACATGCGGACTGCCAAAGCGAAGGGATTGTCCAATGGGACGGTGCTTTGGCGGCATGCGCTGAAGAACGCCAGTATCTCGCTCATTACCATGACAGGGCTGGAGATCGGCCGCCTCATTGAGGGCGCGGTGGTGATCGAGCAGGTGTTCGCGTGGCCCGGAATGGGTCGTGTCACGGTCCAGGCGCTCCTGAACAGGGATTTTGCCGTGGTCATGGCGGCTGTCGTCCTCTTCGCGGCGATGTATACCCTGGCAAACCTGGTGGCCGATCTGGCCTATGGTTGGGCGAACCCACAAGTGAAACTCGGATGAGCGCCGTATCCGTCGCGGCTGGCAGCAGGTCCGGGATCGCCGTTTCCCGGACGAGACAGAACCAACTGCTGCGATCGCTGAAGCGAGATCCCTGGGCAAGCGCTTCTCTCCTCTTCCTGCTCGCCGTGGTCCTTGCCGCAATCCTCTCGCCGGTACTCGTCCCGGACACCATCAACAGTCCAAGCTTTGGTTCCCGCCTCCTGCCACCTCTGACCGACGGGCATATTGCGGGAACCGACCAACTGGGACGAGATGTCTGGGGACGGATGCTTCTTGGCGCCCGTATCTCCATGACGGTCGGATTCCTGACCGTCGTTCTCTCCGCGCTCATCGGAGTGCCGATCGGGATGCTGGCCGGGTACTACGGAGGCTGGCTGGATGTCCTGCTGATGCGGCTGGTCGATGTCCAGCTCGCATTCCCGTTCATCCTGCTTGCGCTCACAATCAATGCCATTCTCGGTCTGGGTCTGCGCAACATCATCATCACGCTGGTCATCGCCGGCTGGATCGAATATGCCCGCATCGCCCGGGGTGAAACGCTCGTCGTTCGTGAGCGGGAGTTTGTCCAGGCTGCGCACCTCACCGGCGCGAGAAGCGGTCGTATCTTCCTGCGGCATATCCTGCCAAATATCATCACGCCGCTGATCGTCATCAGTACCCTGCAGGTTGCCCGTTTCATCATTGCC
>DASYWM010000284.1:0-9329 GCA_035936075.1 Thermomicrobiales bacterium | reverse complement strand
CGTTCCAGGAATCAGGACCGCCCGGCCCCATCGACTCTTGACGAGGCACTCTTCGTCACAGCTAGTGGCGGTATCATGGCAACCGTACTATTCGATCATGAATCAGAGGAAGTTCCATGCCCACTATTGAAGTCATCAAAGCGTCCGAAGCACCTCAGGCACCGAAGAAGTTGTCGAAGGTGGCCGACCAACTCGTGACAGCACTAAACGCTCTCAGGAAGGACGAAGTGCTGAAGTTAAGTGCCGATGAGGGCAAGTCTCTTCGCGGCCTCAAGACGTCAGTTGGCCGGATTACATCCAACGCAGGGATAAAGGTTACGTCCTGGGATGACGGGACGTACCTCTACGTTCAGAAAGCCGACCAGAAGTCCGAACGATGAACGTCTTGCTTTGCAAGAGATCACAGCATCACTGAGATCCGGGAGGAGGGTGACCGTGCAGAGGACAAAGGTCGGCGTCATCGGCTGCGGGCAGATTAGCGGCATCTACCTCCGGAACTGCACCCGCGCCTTCGACAATCTCGAGGTGGTCGCATGCGCTGACCTGGTGCCCGAACTGGCCGAGCGACGCGCCCGGGAGTTCGGCATCCCAAAGGCGTGCAGCGTTGTGGAGTTGCTCGGGGACCCAGAGATCGAGGTAGTCCTGAATCTGACCGTGCCCCACGCCCACGCGGGCGTCAACCTCCAGGCGCTCCAAGCGGGCAAGCACGTCTACACCGAAAAGCCGTTCGCGCTCTCCCGGGAGGATGCCGACGCAGTCCTCGATCTCGCACGCTCCCGAAACCTGCGTGTGGGCTCCGCTCCCGACACCTTCCTCGGTGGTGGTTTGCAGACCTGCCGCAAGCTCATCGACGACGGGGCGATCGGTACCCCATACGGCGCCAGCGGCTTGATCCTCATGGGCAACGTGTATGAAAGACTCCACCTTGGCACTGAACGCTACCTGGAGCTCGGTTGGGACCCCCTCTTCGACATGGCGCCGTATTATTTGACGGCACTGGTCTTCCTGCTCGGTCCCGTGCGCACGGTCACGGGCTTCACCGAATCGGTCCTTCGCGAGATCACCATCACCAACCCGGCGTCCCCGCGCCATGGCGAGACCGTCGCCGTCCCGGCGCCCATGCACGGCGCCGCAGCCCTCCACTTCCAGAGCGGCGCCCTGGCTACGGTGCAAGCGGCCAAGGAGAGCTTCGGCTACACGCCGCGCCTGGAGGTCTACGGAACGGACGGCATCCTCTATGCGCCAGATCCGAACGCCTTCGGCGGCCCAATCCGCATCCACGAGCGAAACGGCGCCGTCAGGGAACTGCCCTGCGAGTGCCGCTTCACCGAGGACAGCCGGGGCCTCGGCGTGGCTGACATGGCTTCTGGGATCCGTACCGGCGGGGCCTACCGGTGCAGCGGCGATTTGGCAAGCCATGTGCTCGATATCACGCTCGGCATTTTCGAATCGTCGCGGTCGGGGCACCACGTCGAGATCACCGCCCCCGAAGGCCTGGCAGCGGGGCTGCCGGCCGGTCATGCGCTCCTGGGAGTGGCAGGAGGAGCGTAACCTTTCACGCGGCATGCGTTTTTACGAACACGCGCCGAGAGGCGGTACCTTGATGAAAGAGAAGAGCATCTCGTGGAATTTCACGTCGCGCTTCAGGCATACACCGTCCGCAATGAGCTCGCCGGCGATTATCTCGGCACCCTCACCAAAATCGCCGAGATTGGCTACGAGGGCGTCGAGCTTGGGCCCCCGCCGGCGGACATCAGCCTTGACCAGCTCAAGCATCACCTGGAGCAGATCGGCCTGCGCGTGGTGGGAAGCCATGGCGGGCTGCAGCAGTTGACCGACGACCTCGGCACGCAGGTGGACTACCTGCACACGATGGGCGGTCGCTTTCTCGGGCTTTCCCACCGGTTCGCGTCGAGGCAGGATGTGCTTGAGGCGGCGAGGCGCTTCAATGAGATTGGGGCCGCGTGCCGCAAGGAGGACATCCAGTTCCTCTACCACAACCACAACTGGGAGTTCACCAAGTTCGATGGGCAGTCCGCCTACGACCTCCTGCTCGACGCGACCGACCCTGAGCTGGTCAAGATGGAGCTGGATACCTACTGGGTCCAACGTGCGGGAGAGGACCCCGTCGACTACCTGAACAGGCTCCACGACCGATGCCCGCTGCTGCATATCAAGGACATGGAGGCGGGCGATGAGCAATTCTTCGCCGAGGTCGGCGAAGGCCTGCTTGATTGGGATGGGATCCTTCGGGCCGCGGACGCTGCGGGCACGCAGTGGTTGGTCGTGGAGCAGGACCAATGCCGTAGGCCGGCACTCGAGAGCATCACGATCAGCTACCGTAACGTGCAGAAGATGGGGATCAAGTAGGACCTAACAGGTATCACCAGGTCGGTATGGTCACGAGTGGAGAGTCAGGCTGCGGGACTGGGGCCTGACCTCCCCTCGTGCGTGACGCAGCTGATGCGAACCTCCCGCTTGTCACTGTTCGGAAATGCTCGTCCAGCGCTCTCGCCGGCATGTCCGATCCTGGCGACTGACGCGTGCCTGTAACTTGTCATTGCCGAGTTCCGGCGCAACGCGACCACCTCCGCCATGTCGCACGAACTCTCGTACCTGGGCTGGCTGCTCTTTTAACGGGAGATTTTTCGGCTTGCGGTGGAAAACCATCGGATGCAATCGCGGACTTGGGTAAGCGAGCACTCCCACGTCCTTCCGTACTACGATGGCTGCCATGAAAGACGCCGCGACGGCGGTGAGTTCGCTGGAAATGAGGCGGCCGGTACTACCGATGTTTCGTGCCTGAACGGGCCCGACTGGCTTCTAGGAGGATGGTCGCAGGTTCGATTCCTGCCTTGGGTACCAGCCAGCTGCCGACTCAATGCCTCCATACTCGCAGGTCGATTTCCAGACGAGGCGTAGGGCCTCTCCCCGGCTGAAGGACGTGGCATTCGTCCTTGAAAGCCCGATCGAGATCCCCGTCGATGGCGACAGATAAAAAGCTGGCTGATCGCAATCGTGACTAAAATCCGTTCACATTTGACTCTGCCATGCTCAACTTCCTCCTGATCCTGCTCTGAGCCCCATAGTCGCAGGTTCAGCCTCAGCGGGTGGCTCGGCGCGACGAGAGATTTGGCGGCGCGACGGATCACGAATTCCGAATGTATAGGGCAATACCATGTTGTGACGCCGCAAATGGCACAGCCGATCGATCAGGACATGAAGAAGTGAACCAACCGTTCAGCAGGTAGTAGCGGCATGCCAGCATAGCGGACGCCCTTTTGGTCTAGCAGCCTGTCCGGCAGTGCGGCATGGCCGGATACAATACATCCGGAGAACTGTCAGAATTCTTGCCAATCGATCGCTCGTCGGGGATTTACGATGTCCGCGCTGACCAGAAACAACGTTACCCTCGTGGGCAACGGCGACACGCCGATAATGTTCGCACATGGATATGGCTGTGATCAGAACGTGTGGCGCTTGATCATCCCGGCATTCGTCGACACCCACCGAGTAGTGCTCTTCGACCATGTCGGGGCCGGCCGCTCCGATCTCTTGGCCTATGACCGCGCCAAATACAGCTCGCTTAGAGGCTACGCGCAGGACATCCTGGAGATCTGTGACCAACTCGATCTGAAGCACGGCATCTTCGTTGGACACTCGGTCAGCGCCATGATTGGCCTGCTCGCGGCAATTCAAGAACCGGAACGGTTTGATCACCTCGTCCTCATAGGTCCTTCACCGTGCTATATCAATGACGGCGACTACTTCGGGGGCTTCAGCCGCGAAGATATCGACGACTTGCTTGAGTTGCAAGACAGCAATTACCTGGGCTGGGCGTCGAGCTTGGCACCGGTCATGATGGGCAATCCGGACCGACCCGAACTCGCTGAGAACCTGCGGAACAGCTTTTGCCGCACCGACCCCGACATTGGCAAGCAGTTCGCAGCGGTGACCTTCCTGTCGGATAACCGCGCCGACCTGCCGAAGGCGCGGGTGCGCTCACTCATCCTGCAATGCCATGCGGATACGGTCGCCCCACTGGCTGTAGGGGAGTACGTACATCGGCACTTGTCGGACAGTGACATGGTTGTGCTGGATGCAACCGGCCACTGCCCACATCTGAGCGCGCCGGAAGAAACGATCGAAGCCATCAAAGTCTTCCTTGGCTCCCAGAAGTCATGTGGGATCAGGTGACAGTCGCGGCATGAACGTGAGCAATGATCTGTTGCAAGCGAGTCTCGAAGACCTGTACGAGCAGGGCCCGTGCGGCTACGTGTTCACGGGCTTGGACGGCATGATCCTCCGCGTGAACGACACCTTGCTCAACTGGATAGGGGCTGTGCGTGAGGACCTGATCGCGGTGCGCCGGTTCCAGGACATCCTGACGGTGCCCGGCAAGCTGTTCTACGAGAATCAGATCTTCCCGCTTCTACGCTTGCAGGGATCCGTGCAAGGGGCGGCCTTTGACCTGGCACGTCGCGGCCGGGAGCCGCTGCCAGTCCTCGTCAATTCACAGCAACGTACACCTGATGATGGTCGTCCGGTGCTGATCGCCCATGCCATATTCGACGCGACCGACCGCCGTGCTTATGAGCAGGAACTGATCCGATCGCGCCGTAGCTCGGAGCAATTGGCGGCCATGGTCAAGATGTCGAGCGACGCGATCGTCAGCATGTCAGACGAGGGTGTGGTGACGACCTGGAATGCTGCCGCTGAGCGCCTGTTTGGATACCCAGCCCACGAAATCATCGGGAAGGACCTGCGCCAGATCCTCGCGCCGGTGAAGGAGCACGCACCGTGGCAAGGCATCTGGGCCGAACTCAGGTCCGCGCATGCGGTTCAGCTTGAGATGGTGGGCTCCTGCATGGACGGTCGCACAGTCGAGGTTTCAGCCGGCTTTACACCCCACCCGGACCTTCTGGGAAATCTGAACGCGGTATCGGTAATCATGCGGGATATCGCGGAACGGCGGGCAGTTGAGCGATTGCAGCACGAATTTCTGGCGGTGACGACCCATGAATTGCGTACGCCCCTCACTGGCATCAGGGCAAATGCCCAACTCATGCAGCGGCGCGCGGCTTACAACGAGCGAGCCGTTGCGGCGATCATCGCCCAGGCGGACACGCTCCAAAGGCTCACCGATGACCTCCTGCTCGCGTCACGAATCCAGGCAGATCACCTGACACTTGTGCTTGGGCAGACCGACCTGGCGGCCGTAGCGCGTGCAGCCGTCGAGTCGTTGGGCGCCGATGAATCGGTTATCCGAGTCGAGGCGCCTGAGGGCGCCTTGATGGTGTCAGCGGATCAGCAGCGACTGGGCCAAGTGGTGACGAACCTTTTGACGAACGCGATCAAGTACTCGCCAGAAGGAAGCAAGATCACCGTGCGCATTGCTCCCCACATGCAAGAGGCGCGCATCTCGGTGGCTGACCACGGGGTAGGGATTCCTCCGGACGCTCTTCCCCATGTGTTCGAACGTTTCTATCGTGTCGCTGGAGGGACTGGTCGAGTGCCGGGCCTGGGCTTGGGTCTCTATATCTCCCGGCGGATCGTAGAGGCCCACGGCGGGCGCATCGATGTGGAGTCGGCGCCCGGATACGGGAGCACGTTCACGGTTACGCTTCCAATGCAGCCAAACCTGACAGAGCGAGCGGTGACCGTATAGCAGGGCGCAAGGACACCCGTGCAGCGCCGGGTTGTCGACGGTCCCAAACCGGTGAGGATGGCCGGAGTCGCCGGCCCCTCGCAACTTGACTGGGGATAGGAGCCCCCTCCAGCAGACGTCGGGATCTCAAAATGGGAACCGAGAGCCAGCGAGGCTGTTGCGAAGTGGCCTTTTCACCAATTTGGGTGGACCGGCGCGGGTATACTCCCCGGTCGGGCAGTGAGTCCAAATGAATGCCTCCAGGTGGTCTAGCCACCAAATTCTCTGCTTTAGGACCATTTTGCCTTTTAAGCGATAGGACGCAGATTCGATTCCTGCCTGGGGTACCGCGGTACGTGACCCCGTCGACGCTGTCCCCCTGCGCCGGGTGTCATCCTCCACGGTTATGTCCCATTGGGTCGCTCAGCCTCCGTCAGCTCCAAGCGCTTCCGAGCCAGTTACCCGGTGTCACCGGGAGCGGTGAGCATCCTGGTCGATATCCGTGTGCGTCTTGGCATCGACCTCCCCTGCATGGTCGGCTTTCCCTTCCTCGTGTGCCCGGCTATCCGACGATCGCCGCTGGGCCACCTCTTCCAGATTCGGTTCACGGCCATAGACGACGACCGTATCGCCCGAGCTAAACACGAAGTCGGTCGGAGGGGCACCAACGTACTCCCCGGAGGGTTGCACAATGCCCAGGATCAGCAGACCTTCGGCCGGGAAATCGAGGTCCCGCAGTTGGCGGCCCTCCAACCACCCCCCGGGACGAACCTCGAACTCGGCTACACGATAATCCTCCCGCAGATGGAGCAGCGCAGCGTAATCGCGCAATACCAGTGGCGTTGAGTGGCTCAAGGCTCGCTGGATGATTGGCGTCAGCATGCGGTTGAACCACCCACTCCGGGACAGTGTGACCAGCCCCACCAGCCCGCCAACGATGATCAGCAGGCGATCTGGCGCTCGGTCCTCCGAGCCGACGAATGAGAGAATCAACGAAGTGACTACCGTGATGGCACCGGCGCTGCCTGCCCGGATCAGCAGAGCGATGATCTTCCGTCGCTCCGGGGTAGTCACCGCCAGCTCCGATTCGCTGGTAGTGAAGCCAGTACCGGAGAACGCGGATAACGCCTGGAATGCCGCCGCATCACGCGACATGCCCGTCATCATCAGCGCAATCGCACCGATCCGGACGACAAGCAAGGAGAGCGAGAGAATTGCCAAGAGGGAGATGACTGCAAACATTCCGTCGTACTCCTCCCTGAGTGAGGGCCTTGTTCCCGTCGCGGGAACATCTCCAGCGTGGAACCGGTGCATCCCTGCCTGGGCCGATCATGATGGCAATCCGGTACGGATTGGCAAGGGCGTTGCACCATAGCCTGGACATCTACTACCAGGTTGACTAACCCTGGCTGGCGCTCCGCCCGCCAGGTGCAGGGGACGGGGCGGTGCGTAGGTCATCACCGACCAATGTCCTGTCACCACATGCCGGCCGCCACATGCGGAGCACATGGAACGCCCAGCTCTGCCACCTGTTCGATCTGCTCCGGAATCGGCATGGCACGGGGAAGCCGGAACCAGGACTCCATAGGCGCGCGAAAGCCTGGACCTCAGCGGTATGTGGGTCGTCGCATCGCCCATCACTTACCTTCATTGCTCGTGCACGGCGCCGCCGGGTTGGCTCCGACCGTTGCCGATCTCGGCCGCAACCGTCTCCGCCGCACGGCGCGCCACTCTCGCTGGCAACAACCCGATCTCGGCAAGGTCTTCGAGAGCATCCGTCGATGCCATGTGGATGAGTTTCTCGGCCTGCTGATGCTGCACCTGACGCATGTCCTGCGTCACGTCGGTGTCCAGTTCGGTCAGCCGCGCTTCCGCTTCCGCCTCCCACCAGGCAAAGGTTGCCCTGGCCTCCTTGATCGTGTCCGCTCCGATGTTCGGCAGGCGCGTGAACAACTCGAAGGCTTCGCTGGTGCGCCGCGCCGCAAGCCTCCTGGCACTGGCTTCCGCGAATGCGACGGAGCCAGGATCGTCGCCGAGCGGGCTTGGCAATGAGCTCGCCAATCTGGCCATCAACCGGTCAAAGGCGGGACGCTCACGCTGGTACACGCTGGCCAACGTGACACGACCCACCCCCAGCGCTTCGATCTGATCATCCACCTCATGCAGCAGCAGGCGAGCGGCAGTCGGCGGCAGCAGGCCCGCATCACTCAGTCGCTGATACGTTTCCCGTTCCACGACCAGGCCCCGGCGAATCAGCACGTGAATCTCATCGACGGAATCAAGCGAAAGACGCGCCAACTCGGCATGCGCCAGCTCTTCGGCATGGTCCAACTCGGACACGACCACCGGATCTTCGAGACGCAGGTCAACGAGCCGCGTCCGCGCCGCGGCAATGGCGGAGAGGCGTGCTCCCCCCGCCAGGAATCGATCGGCTGGGCTTGGCTCATCCAGCCTCAAGCGGCGGACGAGCGCGCCGATCGTCGTGGCGTTCAGCAGTAGCGTGGCCAGCACCACCCCACCCGTCATCGCGACGAACTGGTCCCGCTGAGCGAGGTCCTCCGGCAGCGCAAGTGCAAGGGCAAGCGCGACGCCGCCCCGCAGGCCGCCCCAGATAAGCACCGCCTCGTTGCGGATTCCCACCGGCGGGATACCCGCGACGCGCTCGAGCAGCGTCATCAGTGGCACGACAGCGACAGCCCGGGCCACGAACACGGCGGTGATCGCAAGCCCGATCGCGCCGAGGTTTTCCGTCAGCAGAGCCGGGTCGATCGCAAGCCCCATCAGCAGGAACAACAGGGCGTTGGCGACGTAGCCAAGCGTGTCCCAGAGGCTTTCCCACATGTCGCGGACCGGCGCGGTCGCGCGGATTGGGGCAGACCCGCCCAGCACCAGGCCAGCCGCCACAGTGGCAGTCACACCTGAAAACCCCAGCACATCATCGGCGAGGACAAAGCCACCGTACGCGACGGCCATGGAAAGTGCGGCCGCGGAAAGCCGGTCCAGCCACGGCAGTGCCAGCGCGGCGAGAAGCCCTACCGCCGCTCCGATGAGAGCGCCGCCAAAGAAGACGACGAGGAAGTTCCACATCCCTTCGGCAGGGGCGAGATCGCCACCGAGCGCCCCGGAGAGCAGGATGGTGAAAAGAACGATGGCGACGCCATCGTTGAGCAGGCTCTCTCCTTCCACGAGCGTGAGCAGGCGCCGGGGCACTCCGAGTTCGCGAAAGATGGCCACCACCGCCACCGGGTCCGTAGCGGAGATGAGCGCTCCGAAAAGGAGGGCCGGGATCAGCGGTGTATCGAGGAAACCGTAGAGTGAGAGCCCGACGCATATTGCCGAGATGACCAGGGCGGGAATCGCCAGGACGAGGATCGAAACGAGGTTTCGAAAAAAAGCACGCGTAGAAAGGCTGAAGGCGGCTTCGAAGACGAGCACGGGCAGGAAGACGAAAACCAGGACCTCCTCGAATCGCTCGGCGCTGATGGGGCTCTCGATGTCTCCGAGCCACCCAGCCAGAAAGCCGACCAATGCAAGAACGACGGTGAGTGGGATATGGGCTCGACGGGCGAGGACGCCGAGGAGCACCGCCACGGCGAGGAGCCCTGAAAGGAGGAGGAGCCAGGTCGGTAGGCTCATGATGGTGTATTCCCAACGCAGAGCGCGAAAGAACATCCTCCGGTGA
>DASYWM010000283.1:0-7599 GCA_035936075.1 Thermomicrobiales bacterium | reverse complement strand
TCTTTCTCGGCGTGAACGACCTGCAGATGAAGCGCGGCGAGAGCATTGGCGATACGGCCCAGATTCTTAGCCGGTATGTCGATGCGCTTGTCGCCCGGGTCGCCGATCACGACGACTTGATCCAGCTCGCCACATCAGCCTCGATTCCGGTCATGAACGGCCTCTCCGATCAGTGCCATCCGCTTCAGGCCTTTGCTGATCTCCTGACCCTGCAGGAGAACTTCGGGGAGCTTAAGGGCGTGAAGCTCGCCTATCTGGGGGATGGCAACAACATGGCCGTATCGCTCATGCTTTCCGGGGCAGCGATGGGCATCAGTGTCTCGGTTGCGGCTCCGAAGTCATTGCAGCCAGATCCCGTTGTCGTCCAGCATGCCCAGTGGCTTGGCAGTTCGACAGGCGCGACGGTTGAGGTCACCGACGACCCCCTGGTCGCAGCAAAGGATGCGAATGCGATCTACACGGATGTCCATGTCAGCATGGGGCAGGAGGACGCCGCTGGCCGGGCGGTTGCCCTGGCACCGTTCAAGGTGACGCCCGATGTCATGGGCGCGGCGGCCAAGGGGGCGGTCTTCATGCACTGCCTGCCGATGCACCGGGACGAGGAGGTCTCGGTTGAGGTTGCGGATGGTCCGCAGTCGGTGATCTTCGATCAGGCCGAGAACCGGCTGCACATGCACAAGGCGTTGCTTGTGCACACGATGTGCTAGAGACATGGCCATGACGATGGTATCAGCCAGCGAAGCGCGCACAATCCGATATCAGATGGCCGGCGAGGAGCATGAGCTCCCGTTGCTCCCGTCGTTGCATCGTCGAAGCCTGCTGAAGGATACCGATCTTTCGTCGGAGGAGATCCTGGCCATCATCCAGACTGCGTCCATGCTGAAGATGCTCCGCGACAGCCACATCTCCCATGCATGGTTGGGTGGCCAGACGCTTGGCATGATCTTCCAGCATCCGAGCACGCGAACGCGGACTGCGTTTCAGGCCGGGATGGAGCAGCTTGGCGGGCAGGCGATCTTTCTCGGGGTGCAGGATCTTCAGTTGAAGCGCGGGGAGACGATCGAGGACACCGCGCGAGTCTTTAGCCGGTATGTCGACGCGGTTGCGGCCCGGGTGGCCGACCCCGTCGACCTCGTGCAGTTCGCCGCCGGGGCAACGGTCCCGGTCTTCAATGGGCTCACATCCATCGATCATCCGATTGAAGCGCTGAGCGATGTGATGACCCTCTACGAGCATTTCGGCACGCTACGGGGCTTGACGTTCGCATATCTGGGCGACGGTAATAATGTCTGTCATTCCCTGATGCTTGCGATGGTGGCATCGGGGGTTAATGTACGAATCGCCGGGCCGAAGGCCTACGGGCCTGATCCGGAGATCGTTGCAACAGCGCAGCAGATTGCCGTAACAACAGGGGCAAGTCTGGAGTTGGTCGACGATCCGCGAGTGGCTGTGGACGGTGCCGACGCAGTCTATACCGATGTCCATGAGAGCATGGGCGAGCAGGAGAACCCGGCGAAACTGATGGCGTTGGCACCCTACCGGGTTACAGAGGAGTTGATGGCGCAGGCGACGCCGGAGGCGGTCTTCATGCACTGCCTGCCGTTGCATCGTGGGCAGGAAGTCGATTCCGCAGTCGCGGATGGTCCGCAGTCGATCATCTTCGACCAGGCGGAAAGCCGGCTGCATGTCCATAAGGCGGTGCTGCTGCAGGTGCTGTATGACGAGCGTCGGATCAGGAACGACGAGGTTGTTCCCCAGGCCTGAGTTCGTCAGATCAAGCGTATTGGTATGTGTTCGTGTCCGTGGGGACACACCGAAGTAGTGAAGCCTCATGAGGCTAGAGGGATAGGAAGCGATGGCAATGGCAACATGTCCGGAGTGCAGCGGCGAGATCAATGTGGAGAATGTCGAGGTTGGCGAGATCATCCCGTGCGGTGAGTGCGGTGCTGATCTCGAAGTCACCGGAACCGATCCGGTGGAGCTGTCGCTCGCCCCGGAAGAGGGTGAGGACTGGGGCGAGTAGCCCTTTCAGTCGTGTTGCAGGGGCAAGCCAATGAGGCTGCCCAGGGAGGCCTTGTGGTCGACCCTGCACGTTGGGGGAACGATTCAATGACAACGGCAATTGGCGTGCTGTGTGCACGCGTTCGCGTGGAAGAAAAGCAGATCATCACGGCCCTCGCCGATGCCGGAGCGGTCGCGATGCCTGTGCCTCCCGCGAGCTTGCCGTTGCCCTCTTGCCCGGCGCCACGGGATCTCGCCGCGCTGGGCAAGCAGTCGGCACAGGGAAACGGAGCGAACCCCGTGCCCGGCGTGATTGTCGATCGTAGCGCCAACCGCTCGGTCGCTGGTGCGCTGCTGCAGCTGTTGAAGCGCGCCGGAGTCGAAGTCATCGATGCCGGTTTGGCTTCAAGGGGTTCACGCCTTGATGTCGCAGCGTCCCTGATGAGTGCGGGTCTGCCGCGTCCGGCATCCCTGGTGGCATTCTCGGAGCTTTCCGGGCTGCAGGCGGCGGCATCGGTTGGCTTTCCCTCGACCCTGCTGCCGATCAAGCCAGGCAGCACCACGACGGTGTTGCTGGATCAGGACACCGCTGACGCGGTGATCGAGCACCGCGTGGTACTTGGCAGCGAGGACGAGGCACTTATCCTGGTTCAGGCTGGTGCACCGACCTCCGCCGATCTGGTGCGTATCCATGTTGTGGATGGGAAGGCAATTGCCTTCGAGGGCGAGGAGCCAACTACCGCAGCTATTGATCTCGCACAGAGCGCGGCACAGGTGCTCGATGCCTTGTTCGCAAGCATCGATATCGCTTGCATCAATGGCGAGTGCCTGGTCTGGGACGTCATCCCGGTCGCGGATTTCCGGCAGAGCACCTTGCTCGGCGATGTGACCGTCGGTGGAGCATTGGCGGCATTGGCGACGGAACGTGCGTCCCGGGTTGCGATGAAGGCGGGCTGGGAGGGGATAACGCATGCCATCGCTCTCACCGCATAGCATCGAAGCACCATGGACGGCGCAGGAGCGGGCGGATATTGAGCTGCTTCGGTCGCTGATCGCAATTCCCAGCCTCTCCGGGCAGGAGGAGAACGCTGTCGAATACCTGCGCGGCGCAATGGCATCGCGTGGTTTCGATGTTCTCGATGATGCTTCCGGGAGTGCCGTGGGCAGGATCGGTTCTGGCGAGAAGCACATCATCCTGTTGGGTCACATCGATACGGTCCCCGGTCATATTCCCGTCCAGATCAGGGACGGTGTTCTCTGGGGACGTGGCGCAGTCGATGCCAAGGGCCCGCTCGCAACCTTCGTTACTGCGGCCAGTGCCGCGGCGGATCGGCTCAATGCCACAGTCACCGTCGTTGGGGCGGTCGGCGAGGAAGTCATTGGCTCGCCCGGTGCGAACGAGGTAGCGAAGTGGCCCTCGCCGGATTTCTGTATCATCGGCGAGCCGAGCGGCTGGGATGCAGTCTGCCTCGGCTACCGTGGCTCCTTTTCACTGATCTACACATTGAAGCGAAGCACTCGTCACACGGCCGGTCCTGGCCAGTCGGTGGCGCAGGAGGCTGTTGATTTCTGGAATGCGCTCCAGGCAGAGGTGGCCGAGTGGAACGCGGAGGCGAAGGGGAACTTCTGGTCCGTTGGGCCATCGTTGCGAGCCTTCAACACAACGGGTAATGGGCTTGAGGATGTAGCGACCCTCTCGATCGGGCTGCGGCTTCCCCCCGAGTTGGATGTAGCCCGTCTCAAGCGCCGTATCGAGGAGATCGCGGGCGATGCGGAGCTTCAGATCGATGGTTTGCAGGAGGGGTACAGGACGACCCGGCGCTCGAAGCTGATCCCGCCTTTCATGCGGGCGATCCGCGCGCATGGTGGTGCCCCACGTTTCACACTCAAACTGGGGACATCCGACATGAATGTGGTCGGACCGGCATGGGGCTGCCCGATCGTAGCCTATGGTCCGGGAGATTCGTCGCTTGACCATACGCCCGAGGAGCGGATCGACCTGGCGGAATATCTCCGGGCAGTCCGGATTTTGGGCGACGTGCTGGCGTCGTTTTAATGGACGTGCGATACCCAAAGGGGTGGATCTCGTGTCCATCCATGCGGCCAAAGGCCGCGAACAGGTGAATGATGGGAATTGAACGAGGGGCGGGGCTTCGGCTGGGAGTGCTCGTCTCCTATCTCCGGCAGGAAGAAAAGCTGATCCTCGCGGCGGCCCGCGCACGCGGCATGATCGTGACGCCCATCTTTGATCGCGAGCTCTCGCTGAACCTCTCCGCACCCTCGGCAGCGGAGAGCGGTGTCGACATCGATGTCCTGCTCGATCGCAGCGTGGTCCACTCCCGTGCCGGCTACACCCTGTGGGCGATGAACCGGTGGGGCGTCCCGACGCTGAATAGCCCCGCGGCCGTGACGATCTGTGATGACAAGGCCCGCGCCAGCATGGTGCTGGAGGCTGCTGGCATCCCGTCGCCGAGGACGTATGTCGCCTATTCGGTGGAGTCCGCCCTGAGGGCTTGCGAGGAGCTCGGGTATCCGGCCGTGTTGAAACCGGTTGCGGGCTCCTGGGGCCGGCTGATCGCGAAGGTCAATGGTCCCGATCAGGCGCGGGCAATCATCCGGCAGAAATCGGAGCACGGCTCCTTTCATCATGAGATCTACTACATCCAGGAGTTCATCCAGAAACCCGGCCGTGACATTCGCGCCTATGTCGTTGGTGACGAGATCGTTGCCGCGTCATACCGAACATCGGAGCATTGGATCACCAACGCGGCACGGGGAGCGGTCTCCGTGCCCTGCCCGGTAACGCCGGAGATCGAGGAGCTCGCGTTGCGGGCCTGCAAGGTCGTCGGTGCCCGGCTCGCGGGCGTTGATCTGATCGAGACCGATGAGGGGCTGAAGGTAATCGAGATCAACACCGGCGGTGAGTTCAAGGGGTTGATGACAACAACGAACCGCGATATCGCGGGTGAGATCGTCGAGGAGGCCGCAAAGGTCGCGCGCGAGGGGGTTGACGATCCACTGACGGCTGCCGCGGCGGGTTAACCGGTCAGCGACAATCAAAGATGGCGATGAAGGGAACGCGGTATCGAAACCGGCCCCAGCGAGCGGCGAGATGGTGAAAGCGCCGCGGTACGGACGATAGAGTGAAGGTCCCTGAGCAACCGGAAGAACATCGGAGAGCCCTCCGATCAGTAGAACCGGTCGGTGACCTCCGTTAGCGGGTATGGGTGCACATAAGCATGTGCACCCGCAAAGGCGAGTGCCCGTGAGGGCATCGCGAACAGAGGTGGTACCACGGAGCGGCCCCCGTCCTCTTGACCGGCATTTTGGTTGTCGTCCGGCGGAAGAACCTTCCAGCACCCGGCAAGTCATCAGAATGCTGGTAGGACACAGGGCCGTCTATTCACACACTGGCGCCAATAGTCGCCAGGAAAGGACGTTCCGGATGGTACAGGAACAAAGACCTCTGCACGTTGGCATCCTCATGTCCCGGGTTAGGGTGGAAGAGAAATTACTGCTGGCGGAGCTCGAGCGGCGAGAAGTCGAGATCGTCCGCTTCGACGATCGGGAGTACACGCTGGATCTGGCGCACCCCCATCCCGAACTCGCCGCGTGTGATGTTGTGTTGGAACGATGCATCAATCACCTGCGGGCTCTCTACAGCCTCCGGGCGCTCAACGACTGGGGTATTCCGACGGTCAATACGTACGATGTGGCGAACATCTGCGGCGACAAGCTGCTGACGACCGCGGCGTTGGTTCGGGACGGGGTGCCGGTGCCCCGGACACGCATTGCCTTCACGCCGGAATCAGCACTGGAGGCGATCGAGGAGCTGGGGTACCCGGTGGTGCTCAAGCCGGCCGTCGGCTCCTGGGGACGGCTGCTGGCTCGCGTCAATGACCGTGATTCGGCCGAGGCGCTCCTGGAGCACAAGGTCACCCTTGGGTCGTTTCACCACGGCGCCTTCTATATCCAGGAGTACGTGGAAAAGCAGGGACGCGATATTCGCTCCTTTGTCGTGGGTGACGAGACGATATGCGCCATCTATCGCGAATCGCCACACTGGATCACCAATACGGCGCGTGGGGCCAGGGCCAGCAATTGCCCGATCACACCCGAGCTGGATGCCATGTCACGGGCAGCGGCCCAGGCCGTTGGCGGCGGCGTGGTGGCCGTGGACCTGTTTGAAACGCCTACCGGTCTGCAGGTCAATGAAGTCAACTACACCATGGAGTTCCGGAACAGCATTCACACGACCGGGGTGGATATCCCCGCGAAGGTTGTCGACTACGTGATCGCGGTGGGAGAAGAATATCGCGCGAAGAATGCCGATCGGGCAGAAGCTGCCCTGGTCGCGTACAAGTAAGGAATTCGGGAGGATTTTCTCGTGGCACTCGACGTTTCAATTATCGGTGGATCCGGCTATGCCGGAGGTGAATTGGTCCGGCTTCTGCTGTCGCATCCGGAGGTGAATATCAAGCAGGTGACATCCGAGCGACAGGCCGGCAAGTTCATCCGCACGACGCACCCGAACCTGCGCAAGCGGTGTGATCTGAAATTCGTTTCGATGAGCAAGTTGGAGCCGTGCGACGTCCTCTTCCTCGCGTTGCCACATGGTGTCTCCATGCAGAAATTGCCCGAGGTGCGGGACTTGGCGCCGATCATTATCGACCTCAGCTCGGACTTCCGGCTCAACGATCCCGAGGATTACCCGACGTGGTACAGCCACGAGCACAACGACCTCGAGGCGCTCGGGACGTTCGTCTATGGTTGCCCGGAGTTGCATCGGGAGGAAATTCGCTCGGCCAACTGGATCGCCAGCCCGGGTTGCATGTCGATCACCACGATCCTTGGCCTCTATCCGCTCTTCCAGGCAGGCGTTGTCGATCTCGATATGCCGGTGGTGACCGAAGCAAAGACCGGATCTTCGGGCTCTGGCGGCTCTCCGAGTCCTGCATCTCACCATTCCGAGCGCAGTGGTGTCGTCCGCTCGTTCAAGGCGACTGGTCATCGACATACGGCCGAGATCATCCAGGAGTTGACCTTCGATGGGGCGAAGCCGTCCATGGCCTTCTCAGCCACCGCAATCGAGGCCGTGCGCGGAATCCTCACGACGTCGCACGTCTTCCTGAAGGATGACCTGCAGGACAAGGACCTCTGGAAGATTTTCCGCGGAGCGTACAAGGAAGAACCCTTCATGCGGCTGGTGAAGGAGAACGCGGGTGTGCATCGCTATCCGGAACCGAAGCTGCTGAGTGGCTCGAACTGGTGCGATGTCGGGTTCGAGAAGGATCCGCACTCCAAACGTGTGGTGGTCATGGCCGCGACGGACAACCTGATGAAAGGCGCCTCGGGCCAGGCGGTGCAGTCGTTCAATATCCGGATGGGCTTCCCGGAAGAGACCGCGATCGACTTCCCCGGCCTGCACCCGATTTAACGAGACAACCGGCGCCGAACCGTCTCCGTCATTCCGAGCGAAGCCGAGGAATCTTTGCTCTTGGCGAAGGACTTGGCTGGGTAGCGTCAAGAGCCTTCGATGGGATTCGACTGGCCGGGGTCGTTTCATCCGTTCAGGATGACGAGGGGCGGTTCTTCGAG
>DASYWM010000282.1:0-12391 GCA_035936075.1 Thermomicrobiales bacterium | reverse complement strand
ACCAGATGCTGGACTAACGTAAACCCGGGGCAGTTTGAGAGAGCCATCCGGTGCTCTGGCAACATCGCCGAAGGTGTGCAAAACTGTGGACACATGCGATGTGCTGAGGATTTACGGGTCTGCGCAAGGTGGGCACGGAGGAGCGTGCATCTGCCCACTTGTTGTCGCTCGACACATCCTGGTGTATCCGGGCAAGACCTGTTTGTGATCCTCGGGGTGGTGATGGCCAACAGGTCTCACCGGGCAAGGGCTGGTTGCTCATGAACAACGGTATCAACGGAACTCAACGCCATTCTGATGGGAATGTGAACCTTGATAGGGATCGCCTTACGATGGCCGAGGCCGCCCGGCTCAAGGGTGTTTCCTACCATACCGTCTCGCGTGCGGTACGGAAGGGACGTTTGCCTGTGGAACGCTTGGGGCGTATGGCGCTGATCTCGGCACGCGATCTCCATGCCTGGCGCCCAATGAAGGACCGCGCACCGCGCAAATATCGTAGTGAGCAGGCCGAGGGCCATGAGCCCGGATCGGATGGGAGCCTCCTGACTCCCGATCATCTCACGCTGGCGAGACGCCTCGCAGCACTCTATGAAGGCATCCATTCAGTAGCAAGTGACGGAACCATCGAAGAGGTGGCCCAGATCGCGACCGAGCAGGTGGCTGAAGCATTGTATCTGGAACGCATGTCTCTCTGGCTGGTCGACGCCGAGGTCAACCGAGGGACGCGTTTGGCAGTCGTCCGCGAACCTCTTTCGAACCTCCCCGATACGGTGGCACTGGACGCGTTTCCGATATTCTCTGCGCTCACGGAGGAGCCAAGTGCAAGGATCACAGCCGATCCGCTGCAAGACGTCCCGCTTGAAGCCGGTTACACCTTTCCGTCTGGCCCGCTTTTGGTAGTCCCACTCCTCCGCAAGAACCGAATCGTGGGAGTCATGTTCGGCGACCGTTACGGGGATGGTATTGACTTCACCGAGGAGCAATTGGCCCTTGCTGACGGGGTGGCAAGCCAGGTCGCTATCGCCCTGGACAACACCAGGCTGCGGCAGAACGAGCGCCGACGCCGGCTGCAGATGGAAGCGATTCTCGATGAGCTCGCCAACGCAGTCTCGGCATTCGATGAGCAGGGGTTCCTGACTCTCTCCAATTCATCTGAGCGAGCGCTGTTCGATCTCAGCGAGGAGGAATCCCGGCTGGGCCAGCATGCCACCGAGTACCTCAGGACCAAGTTCCGGCACGGTCTGGACGCAACTGAAACCGACATTAACGATTCTCCAGTGATGCAAGTGCTCCACGGCGAGCGGCCTGAGACTTTGGACCAGGTGATCACCCGGAACAATGGGGAGACACTCCTGCTGAGGACGAGTACACGCCCGATCATCGCCCATGACAAGATCGTTGGTGCCATCTCTGTCTCGCGCGACGTCACCCCGGAGCATCGTGCTGAGATTCGGGACAGGCAGCAACTGCAGCAGCTGGAGCGCGCGGCCCACCGTTCCCAGGCCATTGCCGACCTCGTGGTGGAGATCAACACGGGCCGGGATCGACAGACAGTCGTTGACACCGCCTTGAGACGGCTGACGCAGGAGTTGGATGCTGATTGCGGCGCCATCATGCTGCATGGCGAGGACGATCACTTCTACCTGTCCGCCTGTCGAGGTGTTCGTCCGGAGCTCTTCCCATCGTGGCCCATGGATATCCTGGCATCCCCGGTGGTAGCCGGCGCCTTCACACGTTATCGGCCGCTTGTTGTTCCCCTGAACCAACTGCGCGTGCCGGAGCCAATGGCGTCAGAGCTCGGCGATGAGGCTGTTGCGATGATCATCCCGATGCAGATGCACCGACAGCGCATTGGTGTAGCGTTCGTGGGCTTCAGGAAGCAGCCCATGCTGGATGACTCGGATCTCGCCTTCGGCGCAATCTGGGGACGTCAGTGCGCGCAGGCGATCGACAAGGTGATGTTGGTTGGCCAGCTGGAGTACGCACATGGTCGGCTGATGGCGATCATCGATCAGCTTCCGCAAGCGGTCCTCATTCTCGATGAGCCCACCGGTGTGGTGACCGTTGCCAACCAGGCAGCAGACCGTCTGTGGGGACGATCCCTGGAGGACGGGCAAATCCATCCCGAGAGCTTGCCAGTTGTGGATGCTGACGGCATTCCTCTCGTCGGCGAGGATCACCCGTTACTTCGTCCATTGCAGACCCACAAGGAGGTCATCGGCCAACCACTCCGGGTGGTCCAGGATGACGGGACGCAGGTGGAGGTCGTGGCGAATCATGCGCCCATTTTTGACGGGCGTGGTGTGATCATCGGATCGGTGGGCCTCCTACAGGATCGGTCCGACTTCAAGCCGCTTGATCGTGCGAAAGACGAGTTTATTTCCGTGGTGGCCCATGAGCTTCGCAACCCATTGACGTCCTTGCGCGGCAACCTGCAGTTGATGCAGCGGCGTATTCGCAAGCGCGCGGACGAGCATTCAGATGATGAGCTGGAGCGACTGGATTCGGTTATCACCCAGGTCGACCGTGTTGCGGACCTCGTTAGCCGGATGCTGGATGTGTCGCGTGTCGATCTGGGAAGCCTGGATATTGCCGTGGCGGAAACGGACGCCAGCATGCTGGCGCGTTTGGCGGTCACTGAAGCAAAGGGACTGAACCCGGACCGGCCGTTCGTTCTTGAAGGCCCAGACGTGTTACCGGTTGTCTGGGACGCCGCCCGTGTGCAACAGGTGCTTGGCAACCTGATGCAGAATGCCGCCCGGTACGCTCCTGACGGACCAGTCGAGGTGAATCTCTGTGAGACGGGAACGGACAGGGTAAAGATCACAGTGCGAGACTATGGTCCCGGAGTCCCTGCCAAGATCCAGAAGCGGCTCTTCAAGCAGTACTACCGGTTCGACGATGGCCAGGATGATGGAGGAACCGCTACCAATGGCAGCCATGGCCTCGGCATCGGTCTCTACATTAGTGCGCGACTGGCCAAGGCCCATGGCGGCTCGCTGACCGTCGATGACGCCGATGGTGGTGGGGCAATCTTCACACTGGAGCTTCCCAGGGACGCGTCCCGCCACGATACGGCTGAGGAGTAGCGGGCAGGGGGCTGGTCCCGAGAGCAGAACCGAGGCTTGGTGAGCCAGATGCAGAACACCCGCATGGATTTCCATGCGGGTGTTCTGCATCCATCTATGCTTGAGGTTAGTGAGTCGCCATCTCCTGCCCGGCGCGCACTTCTATCATAAGTTTGCTATCCGGCAGGAGTTCCTTTTCCAGCGGCAGGAGACGCTGGGCGCCTTCCGGCAGCGCCTCCTTGGCGGCGGAGATGAAGTCCACGAAAAGAGGATGTGGCCGGTTAGGGCGGCTGCGGAACTCAGGATGGAACTGGACACCGACGAAGAACGGATGGTCCCTGAGCTCCATGATCTCGGCGAGCTGGCCGTTCGGGGATGCGCCGGAGACGGTAAACCCGGCTCCCTCCAGTTGATCCCGGTACGCATTGTTGACCTCGAATCGATGGCGATGTCGCTCGTGGACCGAAGGCGCTCCGTAGGCATCGGCGGCCTTCGTCCCCGGCTGCAGGCGGCACTCCCATAAACCAAGACGCATGGTGCCGCCCATGTCCACGTTCTTCTGGTCAGGCATCAGGTCGATGACCGGATGGGGCGTGTTCGCATCGATCTCCGTGGAGTTGGCACCCTCAAGGCCACACAGGTTGCGGGCAATCTCGATCACGGCCATATGAAGACCATAGCAGAGGCCAAGGTAGGGGATGTTGTGCTCGCGCGCGAACGTGACACCCGACACCTTCCCCTCAATGCCACGAGGACCGAACCCACCCGGAACGAGGACACCCGACACCCTCCGGAGCTCTCGCTCGAGTTCTTCCTGGGTCACTGTCTCGGAGTTGATCCAGTCAACCTCGATGTTGACGTCATTGGCAAGTCCAGCGTGCATCAGGGACTCGTAGACGCTCAGGTAGGCATCATGCAATTCGACGTACTTGCCGATAAGCGCAATACGGAGCGATTTCCGGGGCTCATGAATATGCTCAACCATGTTTGTCCACTCGCGCAGGTTCGGCTCCTGCGGGAGGCCAAACGCCTTGGCGACGTAACGGCCCAGGCCGGCATCCTCGAGAATCAGCGGTACTTCATAGATCGATGATGCAGTCGGCATGCCGATAACGGCGTCCTGCTCGACATCGCAGAAGAGCGCGATCTTGTCCCGGACGTCGCCTGGCATCTCTCGGTCGGCTCGGCAGATGATGACATCCGGCTGGATCCCCATGCCGCGAAGCTCGCGAACGCTCATCTGGGTCGGTTTGGTCTTGAGTTCGCCGGTGGCGCCAACTTCCGGGAGGAGCGTGACATGGATGCTCAAGCTGTTGCCACGCCCGAGCTCCCGGCGCATCTGCCGAATGGCCTCGAGATAGGATTGGCCCTCGATATCACCCACAGTGCCGCCAACCTCGACGATCACGACATCTGAATCGTGTTGCCTCGAGGCGAGCCGGATACGGGATTTGATCTCATTGGTGATGTGGGGGATCACCTGGATCGTGCCGCCGAGATAATCGCCCCGACGCTCCTTCGCAATGACGGATGAGTAGAGTTGGCCGGACGTCACATTGGAGGCGCGGGAAAGGTTCTCGTCGATGAAGCGCTCGTAATGACCGAGATCGAGATCCGTCTCCGCACCATCATCCGTAACGAAGACCTCCCCATGTTGGTAGGGCGACATCGTGCCCGGATCAACGTTGAGATAGGGGTCCAGCTTCATGATCGAGACGCTCGCGCCGCGGTTCTTGATGAGGCGTCCGAGCGATGCCGTGGTGATGCCCTTGCCGACTGACGACACCACACCACCGGTCACGAATACGTATTTAGGCATCCAGGTCCTCCTGGGACGTTTCAGGATTCAGCACGAGGACAAATAACGATGCAAGCGATGTGCCCAGCCCTTAGCCGTCGGGCGTAAGCAGAACGAGCTGCATCTGATCTGCGAGGTCAGATGCCTTAACGACGAGCTTCTCAAGCGGCTGCGGCACTTCAGCCCCGAGATGCTTGCAGAAGGGTTCCACTGGATCCCGGCTTTGGTCGCCCTTGCCGGCGCGATATTGCATGGGGATGATCATGCGTGGCGAGATGCCGCCAACGACCTCCGCCATCTCAGATGGCGGGAGCAGTGGACCGCCTCCTGCCGGTACAAAGAGGATATCCACGCTCGAAAGCGATTCGATTTGGTCGTCGTTCAGCGGATGACCAAGATCGCCGAGATGACCGAACTTGAGGCCATCGAATTCCACGCGATAGATGGTGTTGTAGCCACCCTCGGTGCCCTTGTTCCTGTCGTGATACGACCGGATGCCGGTGATGAAAACGCCATGAAGCTCGTACTCACCTGGGCCGTCAATCACCTGGTACTCGGGCTTCACTGCTTCAAGGTTTGTGTGGCCGGCATGCTGATGCGAGAGGGTGACGATATCAGCCGTTTGCCTTGCCATGGTGAATCCGGTCTTCTTGCCAACAGGATCCATCAGCACGGTCGCTTCCCGCGCTCGAATGCGGAAACAGTTGTGCCCAAGCCAACGAATCTCAGCCATAGACCGGGGGTGCTCCCTGGTGGCCGACCCGCATGGCGAAGAGTGCCGCGCAGCGATACCACCTGATCAGTAAATACAAACACGCTGTTCCCGTGGGCACCGGTGGTCAGGACCAATGGCGCGAACGAGCCTGCATACGTATAGAGTCATTTGGGGAAGAAAGAAAGGTTTGGCGTCGATCGACTCGCGTCTTTCCGCAGCCTCTTTCTATCATACCATGGCACTGGCACCAGTTCCCAAGGTCAGGAATCAGGAATCTGTTGCGTGAGAGCGAATGCCGTGATCCCGCGCTATTGGCCGTCTACTGTCTCCCCGGTCTCCAGCGCCTCCAGCACTCGCCGGATCACGTCGTAGCTGTAGCCGCGGCGCGCAAGGAAGCCGCTCAGTCTCCGGTCCCGTACCTGCGGCTCAAGCGCCCGGAATGATTCCACTTTCTTCTGTCCAAGCGCGAGGGCGTCCCCGAACTCGTCGATACCCGCCCCCTCGATGGTCGATTCGATGATCTGACGGTCAACGCCCTTTTGCTGCAGTTCCTGCCTGAGCATCCGGGTTGATCGAGGCCGATGCATCTGGCGGGATTCCACCCATCGATCCGCAAACTCCCGATCGTCGAGGTAGTTCAGCTCCCTCATCCGACCAATCGCTTCATCAATGGTTTCCGCGTCGTAGCCCCTCTCGCGAAGCTTGCTTGCCAACTCGCCCGCCGAACGAGGGCGATAGGCGATGAGGTTGAGGGACGTGGAGATGGCTTTCTTGACAGCGTCCTGCTTGAGCAGGAGCGCGATCTTTTCCTCATCCAGCACGTCGCCTTTTTTCAGGTAGTGCTCGAGCTGGAGGTCAATATGCAGGCCAAAGGCAAACATGCCGTCGATGTAAACGCTGACACGGGCGTTGTCCCGCCGTTGAGGCTGGATATCGGTGATGCTGCCAGGTTTTGGTGCGGCCGCGGGCTCGTCGTCGGCGCGACGGCGCGGTCGGAAGGAACTCATGGCGCCTCCCGGATCGCCGAGAGCGAGCGGCGCTGTCGGCCATCCGCATCGAAATTGTCGTCCGATAGCCAAGTTTCAAAGGCGGTCCGGATCGGCGCCCACTCCTCTTTCGTGATCGAGAACCAGGCAGTATCCCGGTTACGGTCGCGAACGACGACGGCATTGCGGAAAGTGCCCTCGTAGGTAAATCCTAGGCGCTCGGCCGCACTCCGGGACCTGGCGTTGCGCGCGTTGCATTTCCATTCGAGACGGCGATATCCCAGCTCGTCGAATGCGTGTTTCGCGAGCAGGAAGATTGCTTCGGTGGCGGCTCGTGAGCGCTGCATGGACGATCCGAACCAGATGTGGCCGATCTCGATGGCGCCATTAGCAGGGTCGATCCGGAGATATGACGCCTGTCCAGCAGCCTCTTCACCCTCGGGGATGATGGTGTAAAAGAGCGGATCGGTGGATATGCTGTTCCTCTCAACGGAGCCGCGATACTCCTCAAGGCTGTCAAATGGACCTGAGCCCATGTAGAGCCATAGAAGGGGATCACTGCCCTCCCCGTGGGATGCACCATAGAGGGCGGCAGCATGAGCTTCGGCATCCATATGCTGCAGCGACACGGAGTGGCCGGCGAGCGCTGCACCGTTCGGCGGGAGGGCCGGGGTCCAGTTCAGGCGCGGCCCGAGCGCACCATCGAGCGAATCCTGGTCCATGACAATGCACCTCCTCCCGGACGTTGCCTACGATATGCGCACACTCAATTGGGTCACGAGCGTCTTCAAGCTGTCGACGGCGGCATTCGCCTGGTTTGGGAGTGCCTCGTTGAGAATCGTCATTGCACGAGTGTGGGCGTCCCCGACCTGGACCGTCATCGTTTCCTCGACATCGTATTTGGTCAGCAGCGCCAGCACTTCCAGCACTCCCTCTGGGCCGATTTCCTCTTGAGAGAACAGTGCATTCAATCGGGTCGTATCCTCCTCCGAGGCGCGTGCGCGAAGGATCAGGATCGGAAGCGACTGTTTGCGACGCCGGATGTCGTCTGCGGCGTCCTTGCCAGTCACCGCTGCCGGTGACCAGATGCCCAGCATGTCGTCGCGGAGCTGGAAGCCCATGCCGATCGCTTCTCCAACCTGACCGAGCTTGTCAGCGATCTCATCCGGAGCGCCTCCCACAAGGGCTCCCGCCCAGGCTGAGTACCGGACGATGGCGGCCGTTTTACCGGCAATCATCGTCAGGTAATCCTCTGGCGTCACATTCGGGCGGCCCTCGTTCTCCAGATCATGGACCTGCCCACGGACAATATCGATGGTTGTTGTATTGAAGGCTTCGATGAGTCGCACGACCAATGAAGGTGAGGCCGTTGTTCCGTTCGTCCGCAGTAACGCAAGCTGGGCAGCAGCAAAGAGCGCGTCGCCTGCATTGATGGCCTGAGCATTGCCCCAGATGCGCCAGACGGTCGGACGGTAGCGACGATTGGGGCTGCGATCCTGGATGTCGTCATGAATCAGCGTGAAGTTGTGCAGCAGCTCAATCCCGGCGGCGACGGGGGCTGCTTCCTCTACCCTGCCGCCAACGGCCGCGGCGCTATACATCGCCAGGAGCGGGCGTATCCGTTTGCCCTGAACAGCCTGGCGAATCTCGGGAGTCGTTGGCTCACCGGATGAATCAGTGAGGCCGAGGTGGTACCGTGCCATGGTCATCATCAGCGGCGCTGTACCGGAGAGTGTGGTTAGTGCGTCGTCGATCTCGGCCTCAAGAAGGCCAAAGAGTCGATGGCGCTCGATGGCTTCCTGATCGTTCTGGCGATGCGCGAGTGAGGGCTGCACGGTCAAGCGGTTCTCCATCATCCGTACGCGGATTTAACCACACGCGATGTTGCGTACCATGTCGCCATATCCGGCGAGAGATCCCAACAGACGAGCGCGGAATGTCGTAAAATAGACGTACGGGGCGAGTCCAGAACTCACCCTTCGCAGGTTGCCTTGACTGCCACCGGATACGGCGCGGGGCCGGGCATCTGCGTAAAGTATAAGGACACGATCCACCATGTTGATGTATATCGTCTTCCTCATCCCTGGCCTGCTCTTCATGCTGTGGGCCCAGAACAAGGTGAAGAGCAACTACAAGAAGTACTCGCAGGTACGCAATACCGCGGGCGTGACCGGTGCCCAGGCGGCCCGGCGAGTCCTGGATAACGCCGGTTTGTACGATGTGCAGATCGAAGCGGTCCAGGGGGAATTATCAGATCACTACGATCCTCGCAGCCGGGTTCTGCGCCTGTCCCAGGGCGTGTACGGAGTGCCGTCGATTGCCGCGATTGGCATCGCGGCCCATGAGGCCGGGCACGCAATCCAGCATGCAAAGGCCTACGCACCACTCCAGGTGCGGACTGCAATGGTTCCGCTGGTAAGCCTTGGTTCCAATCTCGGTTATATGGTGCTGTTCGCTGGTCTCCTTATGGCGAGCCAGAACATCGCGTGGATCGGAGTCGGACTCTTCAGTCTTGCCACACTCTTTGCGCTGGCAACGCTGCCTGTTGAGTTCGATGCCACAAAGCGCGCCAAGGCGGCCCTGGTGCAGATCGGGCTGGTTGATGGTGGTGTTCGAGGTGGAGATGAGAGCAAGGGCGTGGCAAACGTCCTTGATGCTGCTGCCTGGACCTACATCGCCGGATTCGCCTCGTCCGTCCTGACACTGCTGTATTACGTCATGATGGTCTCGGGCATGGGTGGCCGCCGCGAGTAACGGCATCTACCATCGCGCTCGAACCCGACGCCCTCCCCAGTTCGACTGGGGAGGGCGTCTTGTATTGAAGGTGATCGTAGCCTGTGCACCGATGCCTGACCCGGTATGACGACCATTGCAGCGCAGGGAAGAGCCGCTCGAGTGAGTGCCTACATCTCATCCCAGACGCGCCTGGCCTCGGCAAATCGCTCAAGGTGCTGGGGGAACTCGTCGAAGTTGGCGCCGAGCGTGACAATGGAAATGTGACTGACGTTGGCTTCTCGCCAGTGGGCAAAGTCGCGCTTCCACGCATCGTGGTTGTTCTCCGCGACGGACACCCGGACCTCGATACCGTAGGTGGATTCGGAGCGCTCCTGCTTGTCGAGTTCGTCCCGGAGAACCCTGAGCGCTGGCTCCATGCGTTCGATTACGGTGCCATTAACGAAGAATCCGTCGGCAATTCGGGCCGAGCGGCGAATCGCTGCCTCTGCGCTGCCACCGATCCAGACAGGAACAGGTCGCTGGATACCAAGTGGTCGGATGCCCGCGTGGTCAATCCGGTGCCAGGTACCGGAGTAGTCAACGACCTCGTGACTGGTGAGCTGGCGGATGAGGTCAATCTGCTCGCTAAACCTCCTGGCCCGGTTGGAGAAATCCTCGTTGAGTCCATCGTATTCAACACGGTTCCAGCCGATGCCGACTCCAAGGCGAAAGGTCCCTCCGGAAAGGAGATCGAGGGTGGCCGCCTGCTTCGCGACGAGCACCGTTTGGCGTTGCGGAAGAATCAGCACACCGGTGGTGAATTCCAGGGACGGGGCGACGGCAGACATGTACGAAAAGAGCAGGAAGGGCTCCACGAACGGGTCGTCGCTCGAGTAGGGTCCGCTCCAATCAGGGCGGGTGACTTTTGACGCACCCAGGACGTGGTCATAGGCGAGGACATGCCGAAAGCCGAGGCTTTCGGCCGATGTCGCGAAGGTGCGGAGTTCATCCGACCCGCCGAAAAAGGCTGTCTGTGGAAAGACGACACCAAGTTGAGGCGCGTCACCTCGCGGGTAATCGATGAAGCGATGCAGTTCCGATTTCATGGATGATGACACCTTCCTGCGCATCTGTACGTTTATGGAGGTGAACGGCAGGAAGCCGCACACCGGTGCGAAGGTCCGTTCTCTGTATCGTTGCATACTTATGAAACCGGTTGAACCCTTTCATTGCAGGTTACCGGCTCACCAGGAGTACATTCGTGCCAGGACGCCGTCTCTCATGGCTTGGATATCTTATTCACAACCCATCAGACCCCGGCATGCGGTTGCTGGGCAAGCGCATGAATCGGCGTGCCGCGGCATCGACATCGGCTGGTGGCCTCCTTGCACTGGCAACCTTGCGGACGAATGCTCAGGAAGCGCCCCCGATTGAGCCAATCGGCGCTGACGAGCCAATTCCACCGGATACGTCCTCGGCACCTGATGCGCCCGTTGAGATCCTGCCCGAATCCACGCTGTCCCCCGATGAGGTGCCTGCTGGCGAAAACGTCGGTGGCTCGACATCGGGTGAGGAGATCTATTTCGCAGCGACAGGCCATAACCTGGGCACGCCCTTCCTGGACACGTGGAGTGCCGCTGGCGGATTTGAGGTGCTCGGGGCACCACTTTCCGAGGCACGGTACATCGCTGACGTGGTGGAAACCCATCAGACGTTCGAAACGCTGACGCTCACCTACGATCCCGATCTGGAGTACGACTGGCGCATCCAGGCACTGCCACTCGATCAGAAGATGATCGATCGGATCTCATCGGCGGAGTCCCGCAAGAAGGTGACAACCGGGAGTGGGACCGGGACCCTGTACCCGGAAACAGGGCATTCGCTCTCCGGATCCTTCCACGCCTTCTGGGAGCAGCATGGCGGAGTCAAGCTCTTTGGCTTGCCGGTGACCGAGCCGTTCTCCAGCAGCGCTGGCACATCCCAGGTATTTGAGCGCGTGGTGATGGACCGGGCTGCAAATGGCACGGTGATGCTTCGGCGGATCGGTCCGGAATGGGTGAGAGACAACAACCTGGAGGGTGACGAGGCGTTTGTCGCGGCTCCCCCGAACAATGGCAATACCACCATGGTGCGGGCTGACGGTGGGCTTCGCCTCCGTGGTGGACCCAGCGAGGATGCGGAGATCCGCGTCATTCTTCCGGACAATGCGGAGTTCATCGCCGTAGCCGGTGCCGAGGGCGAGTGGGTGCCCGGCTATGTCGATGGTTATTCCGGATGGGTGGCGTCTGCGTTCCTTGTCGCGCCGACATCTATCGCTGTGATTGATTCGTCAGAGTGGGATACATCAGTCTGGCAGGGGGCTGCTCTCGGCGAAACCAATGTCCGGGCGGAACCCACGACGGCCAGTGCGGAGGTTCGAGTGCTGGCGCACGGAGAGCCGGTCGTCGTCGTTGACTGGGTACGTGGTGAAGAGGTCGTTGAGAACTCCTTCATCTGGGCACAGTTGGATGACGGCAGCTACGTCTTTGCCCGCAACGTGGGCCGGGCCGCTCCTGTCCAGCCGCCACCGGTTCCGGGCGATGCACCATGGGAGGGCAAGTGGATCGATGTCCATCTGACCCAGCAGCTTATGGTGGCGTATGAGGGCCGTACCCCCGTCCGAACCGTGGTGACAACCACCGGTATGCCTGGTTGGGAGACGCCAACCGGGTGGTTCGCAATCAATACCCGGGTCGAGAACGAGACCATGGATAGCGGGGCAATTGGCGCCGAGTATTTTTACAAGCTTGAGGATGTGCTCTATACGCAGTATTTCTCCGACCGCGGCCACGCATTGCATTATGCGTGGTGGAGAACGCCGGAGACCATTGGCCGACCTGGCAGCCACGGGTGTCTCAACATGTTGCTCGCCGATTCCAAATTCTTTTGGGATTGGGCAAACATCGGCACGCCTGTAATCGTGCGGCGGGTGTAGCAGGCATGGCACGGAGATCGTCGTATTCCCTGGCCATATGCCTGGAGGCTTGATCCTCTAGGGCATGGGCATCGCTGTATTGACAGAAAGTTCTGTACGTTCATTGGTGGCCCTACTGGGAACATGGCATAGTGC
>DASYWM010000281.1:0-3839 GCA_035936075.1 Thermomicrobiales bacterium | reverse complement strand
AAAGGTGGCCAGGGTCGTGAGGATTGCCGCGCCGGTCGGCGTGAGAAGCTCCGCCGGGGTCTCGGCGATGAGCGGCGTCGGCCGTGCGGCGGGGGCCTTCGCCTCGGCAAGGAGCTCCAGCGTGGCCGGAGCGGGGACCGGAATCGTGCCGTGTGCGCTGGTGGCGAAACCGTGACCGAGCTGGAGCGGCCCGCACATTACCGCGTCGATCTGCATCAGGGCCAGCCCAATACAGGCACCGCAGATATCGACGATCGCGTCGGCGCCGCCCACCTCATGAAAATGCACCTCATCCGGTGTGGTGTTGTGAATTTTCGCCTCGGCAACCGCCAGACGTTCGAAGATTTGAAGCGCGGCCGTTTTCACAGCGAGTTCCAGCCCCGACTCCTCAATCAGCTGACGGATATCTCCCCAAGTACGGGAATAGACATCCTCGAAGACGGAGACTGTCACGCGGGTGCCATGGACACCATGCTGACCGACGCGTTCCGCGCCGATGCGATAGCCACTGAGCTCGAGCTTGCTCAACATCATCGTGAGGTCGGTGAGACGGAGTCCGGCGTCAATCAGTGCGCCGAGGATCATGTCGCCGCTGGCACCGGAAAATGGATCGAAGTAGGCAATCTTCATTATGAAGAGGACACTCCATCGGAGAAGGCGTTCAGCGAAACGTTGATACGCCGTCGTTCGTTCTTCAAATCATCGTGAAGAGGCGCAGTCGCGGCGTCGTAGGAAAGGGAAGATCCCCGGTCGCTGTTCTCGCGGCTCCCTCGGATTTCCCGCATGGAATTCCGGATAACCCCCATCACCGGGAGGGCCGGTGTTCGGATACACTAATACAGCAGCACACCTGTGGGTCGCCGATGTTTGATGCATTCTGATTGCGACCAGGGGTCTTGTCTACGGAGGTGCCCACATGAGCTTCAATACCTACACCCCCCCGGGATGGTGGGATCGCACCCGCCTGCTCCGTTACGCCTTTGCCCTTGGCCTTGTTTTCGGGGTCGGGATTGGATGGTTCTTTCATAACATCATCTCTATGATCTTCCAGTTCGGCCTGGTCGTCTTGTTGCTCCTGCCGCTGGCAACAGTTGCGTTTATGTGGTGGCGCTCGAATCGGGAACGCAACCGGATGCAGTCGTCCACAACCGTCATGCGCTGGGGGAATGGGCAGTTTCCGCCCTACGGCCCTGATATGGCAGCGGACCAGTTTGGTCGCCTCCGGTTTGACCGGGATGAGATCATCGATGCTGACGATGCTTCGTATCAGGAGCCTCGTCGCTGACCCTGCTTTTCTCACTTCTGGCGGTCATGTTCGTTGTCGGCATGCTCATTGGCTTCATTGGGGCTGGTGGCGCCGGCGTGATGGTTTCCCTCCTTACGATTGCCTTCGGGCTTCCGATCCACGAAGCGGTCGGCACTGCCCTCGCAGCCATGCTCTTCACCACAATCTCAGGCTCGATCTCGCATTTCCGTGAAGGGAATGTCGCGATCGCGCCGGGCGTCGTGATCGGTGTGGCAGGGATGACCGGCGCTGTCTTCGGCGCGGATATTGGGCAGGATATCCCCGAGTACATCCTCCAGCCCATGGCAGGCTTTGCGCTCTGGTTCCTGGCGTTCCTGGTATGGCTCCGGATCCGATTACGAGGCAAGCTCAAGGAGATCGCGGAAGATGCGACACTTGAGCCGCTGAAACCGGGGCAATTCGCAGGTGGGGCCGGCGTAGGCGTGCTCGGGGGCATGGCATCGGCGTTCTTCGGTGTCGGCATGGCACCCTTCGTCCAGCTTGGGTTGCTAACCGTGATGCGGCTGCCCTTGACCAAGGCCATCGGGACGACCATGCTGGCCCTCTCCTTCATCAGCCTCAGCGGAAGCATCGCCCTTGCCAGCCACGGGGATGTCTCTGCCATTCATCTGGTCGGTGTCACGATTGGTATGACGGCTGGTTCCTACGCGGGCGCCAAATTCACCCGTCGTGCCCCTGCGGACCTGCTTCGGATGGCGATCGTAGCGACCCCCTTTCTTGCGGGCGTCCCGCTGATCTTCTTTTAAACATGGTTGACAACGACGGAGTTTGATCCGGTAGAGCAAGCGAGGCGTGCAGGATGCAGGATGCTCCTCAACGACCAGCATATTGGCCCCATACTGACCTGCTCCCGCGCGGGACTCGCCACGCCCGGTACAATGGAACTAATCGGGCGCACCCGTCAGGATGCCGGGGCATCCGCCCGATCGATTGATATACCCTCACGGAGGATTGCACTTCTCATGGCAGCGGAATTCAACAAGGACGACGTCTTCGACGGTCTCAAGAACGTCTATGACCCGGAAATCGGCATCAACATCGTTGATCTCGGGCTCGTCTACGACGCGGATATCGATGAGACAGGCGATGTGCTGGTCACGATGACACTCACGTCGCTCGGGTGCCCGCTCGGACCAGTCATCATGCAGGAAGTTGACAACGCCCTGAAGGATCTCCCGGGCATCGGCGATACGGACGTGAAGCTGGTGTGGAGCCCGCCCTGGACACCAGACATGATGAGCGAGGAAGCCAAGGACGAGCTGGGCATCTGGTAGGGGCTGTTGTTGCAACATCCGGTAGGTAGACAGATTTCCGGCAAAAGCCATTCGTAGCGTACAGGGCAGGGGCCCGATCCATGAAACAGACGCGACAACCTGCCCTGCTTGTCCTGCTGATCACGACGATCGTGGCAATTGGATGGGGCGGTACCACGCTTAACCCTGTAGCTCGTGGTAGTGATCCCGGCTCCAGGGATACGACTGGTCTCTCGGTCGCATTGCCGACCACGTATCCTCAGGAGCCAGCGCGAACAGCATCGCCGGAACCGACAGATGCTCCGGAGACAACACCTAACCCAACGGTTGTTCCTACTGAACCGCTGACACCAGCATCCGAGCCCGCTGAAACGCCGCGACCTCCCGTTCCTGAAAATACCTTTGACCAGTCCTACATCGTGGAACGGGGGGAGTCCGGCCGAATGGAGGTCGCGCTCACGTTCGATGCAGGCGAGGGGGCTGGCTTCACGAGCGAGATCCTCGATTTCCTGGCGGCAAATAACATCAAGGGGAGTTTCGGTATCACAGGGGAATGGGCGCGGGAGCACCCCAAGCTCGTTCAGCGCATAGTCGATGACGGGCATCATCTCTTCAACCACACCGACAGCCATCGTTCCTGGACCGGGGTATCGACCACTGGCGAGCCACTCTCGCCGGAAGATCGCATTGCCGAGCTCGAGAGGGCCGAGAGGACCGTCCAGGACGAGACAGGATACTCGATGAAGCCCTATTTCCGGCCTCCGTACGGTGACTACGATGTCGAGGGACTGGAGCTGCTCAAGGAGCAGGGCTACGAGTACACGCTTTGGTGGACCTGTGACAGTCTGGGGTGGAACGGTGCAACGGCAGCGGAGGTTGTTGAACGGTGCGGTCCAGACGCCGACGGCGGTGGACCCGGAGCGATCGTGCTGATGCACGTCGCCCAGGAGAATGACTATCTCGCGCTCGACGAGCTGGTGGAGGCATACCGGGCCGCGGGGTACGACTTCGTGACCATGGAGCAGATGATCCAGCCATAGTCCTTCTGGTGCCCAGCACGAGTGGCTCAACACGACTTGCCCGGCAATGAAGGCGAAGCTTAAAAGCTTAAGTCCGTCCACACCGGACATTGGCATTGACTCGCGCCTATGGATGTGCCTGCAAGCACCAGATGGCGGGAGCTCCCTGGGCAGAAGACGACGTCAGGCATGTGCCAGTAGAAATGGCACCGCAGCCGCCAGGAATTCTTCCTTTGAAGATCGATGCAGCGTATGTCCACC
>DASYWM010000280.1:0-18456 GCA_035936075.1 Thermomicrobiales bacterium | reverse complement strand
CCAGGACATCACCGCGCCGGAGGATCACCCGCCCTTCCCGGCATCGACGATGGACGGCTATGCCGTCTTCTCTCAGGATCACTCTCCCTGGCGAGAGATCATCGGCACCCAGAATGCCGGCGACACGATTGATGCAGAGGTCACGGAGGGTTATGCCGTCAGGATCATGACTGGTGCTCCCTTACCGCCCGGCGCAGACGCCGTGGTCCCAGTTGAGGCCACGGAACTGATGGAGGACCATGTGGTTATCCATCAGGAAGATGTAGCAATTGGGGAAAACATCCGCCCTGTGGGGTCTGACGTTGCAAGGGGAACGCTCGTTCTCCAGGCGGGCACCCGCCTTGGCCCCGCAGAGATCGGCCTGGTAGCCAGTATGGGCATCAGCCCGGTTCCGGTCGCACGCCGTCCCCGGGTGAGCGTTATCTCCACCGGCGACGAGCTGGTGGAGCCGGATCAGCCAATTGGCCCTGGCCAGATTCGCGATTCCAACCGCTTCAGTCTCATCGCCGCGCTCCTGGCAGAACCAGTCGAGATCACGTTCGCTGGCAAGGCTCCCGACAAGCTCGACCAACTTGAAGCCCTCCTGCGGGAGCGCATGGCGACCGATGACATCATCATCACCTCTGGAGGCGTCTCCATGGGCGAGCGCGACCTCATCAAGGCCATCCTCTTCGACGCCGGTGATGTCCATGTCCACTTCCGCCGGCTCTTCATGAAGCCTGGAAAGCCACTCAACTTCGCGACCCACGGTGACACATTGATCTTTGGCCTGCCCGGCAATCCCGTCTCTTCGCTGGTAACGTTCGAGCTCTTCATTCGGACGGCGATTCGCCAGATGATCGGCGAAACAGAGGTCGATCGACCGGTCGTCCGCGTCACGCTGGTTGAAGGAACATCACCGTCAGACCGGATCGAGTACCAGCGGGGGGTCGTCTCCGCCGAACGGAACGGTAAGCTCATCGCCCGCAGCACCGGTCTGCAGCGATCATCCCGCCTGGCATCGTTTCTGGGCGCGAACGCACTTCTGGTCATCGCCCCACGCGAAACCGACTACGCCGCCGGGGAAACCATCGACGCCCTTATGCTTGGTGCGCCGATACCAGCTCTGTAGGGGTCAGCGCCAGACTGTCCCTTACCAAACCCTGAACTGACACCAATCAGCCTTGGGCAACTGCAAGGCAGTGAAAGGACCACCTGACGATGGGAAACAAGGAATCGAAAACTGGCAAGAAAGCTGCCAGGGCGGTGAAGGCCAAAGGGAAGAGGGATTCGCTCAAACAGATGCGCCGGGGTCTCGACCTGGAGGTAAAGCGCACCAGCGCGGTCAAGCATGCCTCCTCCGCTCCCGAGCGTACTGGCCGGCCCCTAAAGATCGACGATCTCTACAAATGGTCGCTCGTCGGTGATCCACGCGTCTCTCCGGATGGTACCCGTGTTGTCGCTCCGGTGCTGACGATCGACCGCGAGTCAGACGAGTACCGCACCGCGTTGTGGAACATTCCACTCAACGGGGATGCACCGACGCAACTGACCTCGGGCCAGTGGACCGACAGTTCACCCCGCTGGTCGCCCGACGGTTCGTGGATCGCCTTCACGTCCAACCGGAATGAGAAGAAAACCCAGATCTTTGTCCTCCCTACCGCCGGCGGCGAGGCGATCCAGGTCACCAGGGGCGAGAACGAAGTCGGCGAATTTTCCTGGGCGCCGGATAGCGACCGCATCGTCTTCACCTCCCGCATCGGCCCCGAGAAGGAGGACGAGAGCGAGAGCGACGTCAAGGTCATCACCTCCGCCCGCTACAAGTTCGACGGCGAGGGGTTTTTGGAGGACAAGGTTTCCCAGCTTTACGTCGTTCGCGTCTCTACCCCCGAAGAGGAGCCGACCAGACTCACCGAGGGCCAGTTCAACCACACCGCTCCTGCCTGGTCGCCCTCCGGGCACGAGATCGCGTTTGTCGCCAATCGGGATGACAACTGGGACAAGAGCCGTAAGAACGACCTCTGGACCGTCAACCCAAATGGCGGCGAGCCCAGGAAGCTGACCGATGGCCAGGGATCGTGGCGTGCCCCCGTCTGGTCGCTCGATGGAACTTCGATCGCCATCACGGGCAATGCTGATGTAGAGCTGCATGAGGTGAACTCCTGGCTTTACATCATCCCCGCCGCTGGCGGGAAGCCGGAACGAGTCGGGAAGGAGCTCGACCGGTACGTCGGCGACAGCTCGATGAGCGGGCCGAATGGTCCAGCCGGAGCACCGCTCCGTTGGCTGTCGGATGGCTCCGCGATCGACGCGCTCCTCTCCGATCGGGGGGCGACGGTGGTGATGCGCTTCCGCCTCAATGGCAAGCGGCCGATGCAGCTGACAGGGCCTGACCGGCACGTGACCGGCTTCGATCACATCTCTAGTGATGAGCTGGTGATTTCCGTGACCGATCCTACTACCCCGGCGGAACTCCGCCGCGTAACCGCTGAGGAGGAAACGCCGCTGACGTCGTTCAACGCCGAGTGGCTGGGCCAGGTTGCGATCCCGACCCCGGAGGAATTCTGGGTGAAGTCGAATGGCGAGGCAATCCAGGGTTGGCTCATCAGGCCAGCAGGCAACTCGTCTGACGGCGCTGTGGTGCCGTTGATCCTGAATATCCACGGTGGCCCGCACGCGCAGTTCAGCAACGCATGGTCGCATGAGCTTCAGATGTACGTCGCCCGGGGGAACGCCCTTGTCTACATCAATCCCCGAGGCAGCACCGGCCGTACCGATGCGTTTGCGCAGGCCGTGAACGGCGCGTGGGGCATTGCAGACATGCCGGACTTCATGGCTGCGGTCGATCACGTGCTCTCGCTGGGTGGGCTTGACCCGGAGCGGCTGGGGGTGACGGGTGGCTCCTACGGCGGATTCAGCACCAACTGGCTGCTCGGGCATACGGATCGCTTCAGGACGGCCGTCACAGACCGATCGATCTCGAACATGATCAGCATGTACGGCACCGATGACATCGCGCTCGTCAGCCTCGATCCGGAGCTTGGAACGCCGTGGGACAACTTCAAGACCTACTGGAAACTCTCGCCGCTAAAGTACGTCGAGAACATCACCGCCCCGCTGCTGATTGTCCATAGCGAGGAGGACTACCGCTGTCCCATGGAGCAGGCCGAGCAACTCTTTATCGCCCTCAAGAAGCTGGACCGTACCGTCGAGTTAGTCCGTTTCCCGAACGAGAGCCACGGTCTTGGTCGCAACGGTAAGCCGAAGCACCGTGTTGAAAGGCTTGAACGCACCTTGGGCTGGTTCGAGACGTACCTGTAGCCACGGTCAACCGGGCACCACCGGATCCGTGTCGCCGATGGGGCGTCTATCAAGCGGCTGGTGTGTGGGGCTCAGTCAACGGTTCTAATTCTTCCTGCTCCGGGCTATGGCAGACATCGTGCGGTAGCTCCAGGAATGAATGGATGTACGTTCCGTATCCAGGGAGGATAGAGATGACGCACAAGGAAGGGCGCTTCGGCGTCTCCGACGTCGAATACAACATCGTTACGACGCTCAGCAATCTCCTTCAGGCCGAGGATGTCCTGAACCGGTATGCGAAGGACGCGGAAGAAGCGGGCGAGAGCGAGGTGTCCGAACTCTTCAGGGAACTCGAACAGGTGAACAATCAGTTTGCCAGTCGCCTGCGCGATCGCCTGAAGACCGTCCTCGACCAGGGCTAGCCTGGTCCCGAATCTGCTCATCGCTGATGATAGGGACCTCGCCGAGTCGCTTCTGCCTCCGGCGAGGTCTCCTTGCGCCCATGCTGAATGGAAAACACTGAGGGGGTTCGATGAACGTCACCGTTCGCTATTTCGCGGTCATGCGCGAGCATCTTGGCAAAGCCGACGAAGCGCTTTATGTCCCCGATGGTACGACCGCCGGGGAGATTTTCAGCCTCGCGATCCGGGAGGCTCCACGCCTCGCGGGACTGGAGCGTGCCGTGATGGTGATGGTGAACGAGGAGTATGTCGACCCGGACCATCCCCTTCAGGAGGGAGATGAGGTGGCGCTGATTCCCCCGGTGAGCGGTGGGGATCATTTGCCGCAGCTCTTCACTGTCACGGAGAATGTGCTGGACCCACGCAGTGTCGAATCTCTCGTCGCTGGACCGGACTCCGGCGCCATTGTCACCTTTATCGGCACGGTGCGCGACAATGCGCGCGGTCTTACGGTGACCGCGCTCGATTACGAAGCCTACCCGTCAGCGGCCGAGAAGATGCTGGCCCGTGTCGGGACCGAAGTAGCGGACCAATGGCCCGAGGTAAGGATCGCGATCTCCCATCGCATCGGGCACCTCGAACCGGGGGAGGCCAGCGTTGTCATCGCGTGCGCATCTCCGCATCGGGAGAACGCATACGACGCCTCGTCGTTCGCCATTGCCCGGATCAAGGAGATCGTGCCGATCTGGAAAAAGGAATGGTACGAGGATGGCTCCTCGTGGATCGGTTCAGAGCTGGATTACCAGATCGAGACCGGTCGCATCGATACCCCGTCCGGAACCTAGGCGTGTGGGCCGGACTACTCCGGCGATGTCAGCTCATCCCGGAATGCCGGCAGTGCCCGCAGGTAGGACGTGCCCCAGGAGCCTCGTGCCAGCAGGTTGCGTAGCGACTGTCGATCCGCGGTGGAAAGCTCAAAGCGAATCCGGTTCGTCAGCTCCGCCAGCCGATCCCGATCGATCTCCTCATCCCCCACCATCTCCCGCCGAACATCGCGCCGCCGCTCAACACCGGCCTGGACGGCCCGTTTCAGGAGGTCAATCTCGGTCGTCGCGCCCCGCGCTTCTGCCTCCACTCCGATAACCGTCACATGATGCACCACAGCGGCGTTGGTAAGGATGTACCAGGCCTTTGCCAGATCCTCCTGAAAGCCCGCCTCGGGCTCGTTCAGCGCCAGCAGGCCCTCCAGGATCACGACCTGGGCATCGGCCGCCGAGGGATCATCGTCATCCCTCACGAAGGTGGATGCGGTGATGCCAAAATAGGGACGAAGCAGGGCCCGGATCAGCAGCTCGGCGGTCGGACCAGTACCGAGCATCCGGATCGGTGTCTCCTCCACCCCATCCGGCCGTACTGGTGTGCGCATCACGATCGCGCTCATCGCCTCCGCGACCACGGCGATCTCTGGCTCGATGAAATGCGTCTCCCCCAGAAAGGCCGCCTCCGGTCCGGCAATCAGCGCTACATCGCTCGATCCGATATCCGCGGCCTGGAGGTTCCTCCGGATCTCGAAAGGCACATCGGTTTCCACCCAGCCCTCGACCAGTGGAATCCTGACTTGTGCGGTCATCAACGATTCATCAATGTAGAGGGTCATTCTGTATCTCTCATATGTTGGCTTTAATTCGGCTGCATTGGAGACCCTTGTGGTCTCCCGTGTTTCAGGGATGCGGCGTTGCCCCGCCCTACCCCGCTAACAGGTCCCGGTATTGCTCAACCGGAAAGCGCGGGCACGAGCCAATGATTTTCAATTCATCCGCCACCTCACGGACGTCATCGAGCAACTTCGCAACCACCGGGTCCTTCCGGTGCCCCTGGAAGTCCAGCAAGAAGACGTACTCTCCCAGCCAGCCCTTGGTCGGTCGGGTAATCACATTCGTGAGTTGTATGCCGGCCTTTGCGAAGGGTTCGAGCATCCTGAAAAGGCTGCCTGGCTCATCCTTGTCCGTCTTCAGGGCGATGAAGGTCTTGTCGTCACCCGTCGGTTCTGCATCGTGATGGGCAAGCACCATGAACCGGGTCAGGTTGCTACGTGCGTCCTGGATGTCGCGTGCGATCACTTCGCCACCATACAGGTGTTGGGCGCGCTCCGGCCCGATGGCCGCGACCGTGAGGTCATCACCACGGGCGACCTCCTGAACTGAGCCGCCAGTTGACATCCAGGCGACCTGCTCCGCCTGCGGGAATTCCCGCTCCAGGAAGAGCCGGCATTGTGCGAGCGCCTGCGGATGTGACATCACCCTGCGGATGCCCTGAGGTCGTGCGCCTTTCTTCGCAACGAGCACATGTCGAATCGGGACAACCACCTCATGACACAGCTTGAGGTTCGACGTATGGATCAGTAGATCGAGCGAGACGCTGACCGGTCCCTCGATGGAGTTCTCTACCGGCAGCACTCCCGCCCGGGCTGCTCCGCTCTCCACCGCCTGGATCACTTCCGGCATCCCCGAAAATGGCTCGAGCTCAGCCTCCGGTCCAGCATAGAGAATCGCCGCCTCCTCGCTGTTCGTGCCCCGAGGTCCCAGATACGCCACCGCCATTGCACCTGTCCTCCGTCACGCCACTATCATCTGGTAAACCATACCCGAGCGAGGTCTTATTCGCGCTCCCGTATACTCCCTCCATGGAGAACAACGACGGCCAACAGCCACAACGCCGCACCCCGAAGCAGCGCCGCCAGCGCTTTGTAAGGGAGCGACCGCCCGAGGAATCCGAAGACACCCCGTGGCGTCTCTTTATCGCTGTGCCGTTACCCGATGAAGTCCGAGCGGTCGTCGCACGGATCATCGCCGACCTTCGCGGCAACGACTGGCCAATCCGCTGGACGGATCCTGACAACGCCCATCTGACGCTGCATTTCCTTGGCGATACCGCTCCAGAGAACGCGGAACTGCTCCGCCTGGCGCTCGGGGAAGCAATTGCGCCACATGCGGCATTCGACCTCAGAACCGCCGACCTCGGTGCCTTCCCGTCCATCAAGCGTCCACGGGTGCTCTGGCTGGGGCTCTGGGGCCCGGCCCACCGGCTGGATACGATCCGGAACGACATCGGATCGTTGCTGCAATCCTTCGAGGTCGAGCTGGACGAGAAGGAGTTCCGCCCTCACATCACGCTCGGCCGGGTACGCGACTCCCGCACCATCCGCGTGCGCGACCTCCCTGGCACGATTCGCACCCGATTCGAGGAGCTAGCGACCAGCGGTGAGGTTACGCACGAGAAACCAGTCCCCTTTCCCGTGCGCGAGGTGCATCTTGTTCGAAGCCACCTCAGCCGAGAGGGCGCCCGCTACGAAGTAATCGGCCGGTACCCTCTGAAGGCATCCAAATCGTAGGGGCGAACATGGAGTTCGCCCCTGAAGAACTATGCACTCCGGTAGTGCTTGCTCCACACTCCATCGAATGGGAGAAACGCATCCCGCCCAAGCACCGTCGCACGATGTACCCCGATGGACAGCTCCACCGGGGTACACTGCATTCGTCTCTGAGAATCGACTTACTGGTAGTTAATTACGTCTGGCGTAGGTTCCAGCGCGATCACCTCGGCCGGTGTCATGATCGGCTCATCCTGACGGTAGAACACCTTAACCCCGTTATATTCGATCGGCGTCTGCTGGATGATCACCTCCCATGTCTCCAGCTTCTGCCATGGTGGCCCCCATCCATCCATATTGAGTACAAGGTCAACGCCCTCGAGTGGCTTAATTTGGTCCTTGTTCGATACGGAGTAGGTGTTGAACTGGTGGATCAGCAACATCTTGCGCGATGTGCCGTACTTCTCGGCAAGCTGCAACAGCCAGGCCTGCGCCTCCGCAACATCTGCGGCATCTATTGATCCGAGCTCAATACCGGGAGTCTCGCCCGGAAGCACATGGAACTCGGGATCGATCGCCAGGTGGACGTGGTCGTAGCGCAGCCACCGCTCCAGTCCTTCATAGTCTTCCTTCGGCGTCTTGAGCCCCATCTGCACATCGAGCACCAGGAACATGTCGTTGGCTTCCGTGAACTGGGTATACATGTCCAGCCACTTGCCATCGGTATCGGCGATGTACTTGCCGTCTGGGCCCGGTTCACGCTGCGCAACAGATGCAATCAGCTCAAAACCAGCCTTCCACGGGCGGTCATTGATGACAGCCTCGTACTCAGCCTTCTGCTCGAGCAATTGCGGCAAGAGCTGCTCCGGCGGGTACTCACCAAGGATTCCCATATTCGGGTTCTCGGGAAATCCGTAATACATGATCAGGCGATGATCCGGTAGCAGTCCTTCGTTGAACCGTGCGCCGATGGGCGCAGACGGGGTCGAGGTGTTCTGCGATGGTGGGAGATCCAGGCTACTTTCTTGGGCACCAGATGCGCCTGGCAACAACAGCCCGCCTGCGGTGGACAGCGCGCTGGCATGCAGCAACTTCCGCCGGTTCATCGGTCGCTGAAGGAATCGCGATCGGCCCGGACGCTTCAATTCGAAATTCAAGTGTTACCTGCCTTGGTTAGGGAAAACTGCGGATATCAGGAAGTTCTCGGCATGAAGATACCATGCCGCTACCGGCGTGAGCGCTCACGCAATCCCGTTCATGCCTACGCACAGGGCCCGTCGACGGTTTCCTCCGAATGTACGGAGGACCCATGTTCTCAGGAATTCCCAGAGCGACAGCACGGGTAAGCAACGAGAGAATACCCGACCGTCCATGCAACTACCGAACGGTTGCGGTACTCCTCAGGGGGTGGTAAGTCTCAAAACCACTCGTCTGGCAGCTCCGCTTTGCCATCATGCAGAGCTGCGCGCTGAGCAACCCATCCTCCAGCGTTGCCCGGCTCCTCCCTGTACCGTTGAGAATCGCCAGGAAGTCGTGCGCAAGCTCGCGGTCGCCACCATGGTGACCACCGTCCCCACCGCCGAGGACGTGTCGCTCAACCCGTGGGGTGTGATGGTGATGAACAACCACCTCACTCGTCACCCAGTCGAACGAGACGGTTCCCTTGTACCCGATGAAGGTCGCGCCGCGCTTCGCAGCCCCGCGCCGAGCGTAAAAGTTTTGGGTATAGACCGCATGTGCACCGGATTCGTACTGGAGGATCGCCGTCGCGGCGTCATGATTCCCGGTATCGACGGCAAAGCTGCACTGCCAGCGGCCATCCCACCACTCCTCTGCCTTGTGCATGTCGTCGAGAATGCCCTGCATGTAGAAAAGGTTTTTCTGGCTCTCGGGGCATGTGTCGTTCACCGGGCATTCAAGACAATAGAGGCCCGCTGGCATCTCCCCGGTAAAGACGGTTTTGGATTCGACGGCGACTATCCGGGCCGGTGGCTTACCGATCAGGTACGTGAGGTAATCCAGGTCGTGCGTCGCCTTCTGCAGCCAGAGGCCCCCTGTCAGGTCCTCATTACGCATCCAGCCGTGGTAGTAGTTCGAGCCATAGAACGGGACATTATTGATCGCCTGCACGTTCTCGATCGTGCCGATCACCCCACTGTCGAGGATCTCCCTCGTCATCTGGCACAGGTGTGAGAGGCGTAACGGGAAGGAGACCACCGTCTCGCTCGACGACTCCCGTGACGCCGTGAAGAGCTCCGCCAGCTGCTGCTCGTTGATGGCCACCGGCTTCTCAAGGAAGAGTGGCAGGTTTCGCTGCAATACCTTGATCGCATACGGGGTGTGATGGACACACTGCGTCCCGATCAGGACACCATCGACCTCCGCCTCGTCCAGCATTCGATCGACATCGTCATAAAAGGTGACGTTCTCAAGCTGCTCGGGGAACTGCTCCCGCAATCGAGCTTCTGCGGGGTCGATGATCGCGACGACCGTGGCACCGGTGTCGTAGCGATCGATCTCGCCAAGCATGTGGCGGATGCGTCCGCCGTATCCAATCACACCAAGCCGCTTCATGAACGTCATTCCCATCCTCAGACCGCTGCCAACTCATTCGTGAAGATGGTCAATCCCCCGCGACGTGATGTCAAGACAGAAGCCATACCTTTGATCGTCGTGAATCAAAGGCAACGCCGCATCGGCACAGGCTCCCGGGAGCGATCAGCAAACGGACCCGCGAACTTCCGTCCCACCAAGTTCAAGACTGACTCACGAGTGCCAGGTAGAGTGTGCGGTTGAGCGGATTGAAATCTGTCCGGGTACGTTCCGGCCAGCTGCCCCGCATCCGTCGATATCCCTCATGCGTAGAGGTGAAGACCGCCTCACCGTGCGCGAGTGCGGACAAGTGCTGTTCAAAGACGTGTACTTCCGAGGAGGGTATTGTGCCCGTCACCCGGCTCATGTCACCATCCGGGGTCGCTTCCTCCGGCGTCGCACGAGCAAAGGACAACATCCTGTACACCTCGCCAACCGCATCCTTGGGAACCTCAAGCACAAACCGTTCGATCGGCTCGCAAACTTCCGTGCCCGCCCGTTCAAGTGCCTGCATCAGCACCAGAGGCGTGAGCTTGCGGAAATCACCGGCGGTGCTGCTGACGGAACTAAAGCCGACCTTCGTCAGGGTCACAACGCCGTCGCGCACCTCCCAGCCATGCAGTCCCTCTCGTAGTGTCTCGTAGACTGTTTCTTCGATCGCCCGGTAGAACGCCAGGGGGAGCGAGCCCAGCTCGCGTCGGTAGGTGATCCCACTCTCAGGAGCCCCGGGCTCGACACTGAAGGCGACTGAAGCTTGGAACGGATTCGCACCACCCATCTCCTCGGCTGCTGAACCGCTGCCAACGACTCGCTCGATGCAGATCGTCTGGCTTGTGCCGAAGTCCACCGCCACACCGTAATCGTTGTGGAGCGTCGATTCGATGACCTCCTTCTGGACTTCGCCATAGAGGCGAAGGGAGATGCTGCTGTCCCGATCGCCACGCCGAATGCTGATGAGGGGATCCTGCTCCTCCAATTGTTCCAATGCGGCATACAGCCGCGCCTTGTCAACCGCATCACGTGCATGGATCACGCTCTCGAGCGTTGGCGGCGGGAACGTCGCAGTGGATGTATGGGGCAGCACTTCACCCGATACGTCTCCAACCTGCAACTCCTGGACACCGTGGAGACGCACAATGTCACCCGCATGGGCCTCGCTCACGATCGCAATCCCACCAGGGTGATATCGCTCGATCCCGGTGATGCGAGCTCCGTAAGAGGCGGACTGCCCGGTTGCTAACGTGCGGCGAAAAACGACGTGCTCCCGGACATTCAGCTTGCCAGAGAAGAGCCGCGCCAGTCCTACCTTTTCGCCGTGCGGAGTCCGCTGGATCTTGAACACGACACCTGAAAGCGGCTCAGTGCAGCGATCTCGGCTCGCTCCCACCAGTTGTGGCAACTCATCGAGCAGGTTCGATACTCCCGCACCAGTTATGGCTGATCCGAAAAAGGCGGGCACTATATGTCTATCGTGGAACTGGCGACTGATCTCTGCCCGCAGCGTTTCGAGGGGAAGTGAGTCACCGCTCGAAATGTACTGGGCGATCACCGCGTCATTGTGCTCCGCAAGCAGGTCGAGCACGCCAGCAGCGAACGACTGATCATCGAGCTCGTGAGGATGCACCGCCGCTGATCGCGTCCCGAGGTCCGACACAGTGGAGAGCACCAGCGGACACAGGCCGAGAGTTCGCCTGATCTCCGCTATCAGGCTGTCACTACGTGCTCCGGCTCGGTCAATCTTGTTGATGAAGAGCAGGAGCGGAATCCCGGATGAACGGACCGCTCGCACCAGGCGCCGGGTCTGTGGCTGGACTCCCTCCACCGCAGAGACGACCAGGATCACAGCGTCCAGAACCTGTAGCGCACGCCCAACTTCCGCGATGAAGTCGGAGTGACCGGGCGTATCGATCAGGTTGACGGAGAGATCACCAAGGCGAAACGACGCGACGGCCGACTGGATTGTTATGCCCCGCTGGCGCTCCAGCTCCAGCGTATCGGTTTGGGTCGTGCCGCGATCAACGCGGCCGACCTCGGAGATGACACCAGTTTCAAAAAGAATGCGTTCAGTAAGACTCGTCTTTCCGGCGTCGACGTGCGCCAGGATTCCCAGATTGAGTGTGTGCATGCGGCAAAGAGCCTCCATCGAGCAATGTCATGGACATGGGGAATCTCGATGTTTGCCGCATGGGAACCTCCTCGGAGGGCTTCAGTTGATGAACCAGTACCCCGATTCTATGGTGGAGGAGTCGATAGCGCAACCGTTTTGCATTGAGTTCTTTTCTACAAGAACTCAGCTCGAAGGCAGGGCTGCGATCCTCCATGCCTGGTCGGGCCGCCATAGCCTGAGGCTGTTGTCGAACGGGAACCGTTCGGCTTCGATGTCGTCGATAACCCGCTCACCCTCCAGCCGAATGGTGTCGGCCGCGGCTCGGGTGACTCGACCGACCGCGACTGCCTCCTCCAGCTCATCCTCATCCTTCCACTGCCAAGTGACGTCCGGGGCTACAAGGATGTCCAGGAAGTGGTCCTCCGTGGTGAATCCACTTTCCGTCCGCTGCAGGGGCTCCTGCAGGTTGACGTACCAACCGTTGAACTCCCAGGTGGCCGCGCTCCACCTCAGGTAGACGGCATGCGCCCGGCCCGGTCGGGTAACGATCAGCCGGTGCGAACCTCGCCACTCATCTTCCATCAGACGGGAGCCAACGCGGCGAAGCTCGTCGAGTGGCATCACCCGGGGCACCGGTGAACCATCCATCAGCACCCGGCGGAGATACCGGGTTCCGGCGGCGAGGTAGTGAGCAATGCGAGTGTCGCTGTCCTCGACGACCGTGACAGGCATCACGAGGAAGGGTTCTTCCCCAACGATGAACTCCACCTCAATCTGGTCACCCGGCTCTCTTCTTGCCCTCATCGCATCCCACCCTTGGACTACCCCTCCGGGCTCATAATGCCCTTACAAGAGGAGTACAAACGGTCTGTCCAGCCCGGCATCTCCCCCATCCAGAAATGCCGGGATCCCCCATGAGGGATCAGTCGCCAGTGCTCATTGTCCGCATCGGAGGTCCATGCCCAGGCCTCGATATCCCGAATCGCGCGTTCCCCCTCCCGTTCCATCCGATCATGGATCTCCGGGGCGACAAGGCCGTGCCGCCGTGTCTCGTCGACTACATCCCGTTCCTTCCACGACCATTGAAGATTCGGCGTGATATCGATCAAGCAGATAATCAGCCATGTCGAAGCCCACTCCGTCCGCTGGATTGGCGCCTGGAGGTTGACGTACCAGGCCTGCAACGACCAGTGATGATCGCTCCACAGAAGCCATGTCGCACGCGCCTCACCGGGGAGGATCAGTTGCAGCATATGATTTCGCCTCCAGGTGAAATCCGCCATCCCGTTGACAATCCGTTCCCGTTCCAGAAAAGGCATTGCACGGGTCAGCCTCTTCCCGCTGGCGGTTGCCTGCCCCTCGAGGACAGTTCCCGACATTGTAAAGAGGGCAATATGGGACGCGGCATCCTCGGCAACCCGCCCCGGTATCACAAGGTCAGCTGGTCGATTTCTCCTGTAACGCAGCACCACCACGTCCACGGGCGTGAAGGTGCACAAATCGGGGGTGCTGTCGATTTCTTGCTGCATGGCTGATCCTGACACTGCGTCTTGGCATGCGAGTGACCGCTCTGGTAACGGTTTATACTTTGTGTATCGGTCTTTTGAACGCCGTCGTTCCAATATGCCAGCATCCAGGACCGCCGATCCCAACGCAAACAACACCCGGAGTAATGACCGTCATGGCTGCATCCATGCGAAGTTTCAGCGCCACCCTGGACGAACTCCAACGCCGGCTCAGCGAGGTCGACCACATGATGGCCGATCCTTCTGTCGCGACCGACGCTGACAAATTGATGGAGCTCGGTCGCGAACGCTCTGACATGGAGCCGCTCGTCACTGCCTGGTCCGAGTACAAGTCGATCGAGGAACAGATCGACGAGGCACGAGTGATGGCGGAAGACACCGACGCCGATCTTGCGGATCTCGCCCGCGAGGAGCTGAAATCCCTCCGCCAGCAACGTGACGAGCTCGAAGCCGCGATCCGACGCATGCTCGTGCCGAAGGACCCGAACGACGAGAAGAACGTCATTGTAGAAGTCCGCGCCGGTACCGGTGGCGATGAGGCAGCCCTCTTCGCGGCTGACCTCTACCGCATGTATACGCGCTACGCGGAGCGCAGCAAGTGGAAGGTGGAGGTTCTCTCCTCAACCCCGACCGATGGCGGCGGTTTTCGGGAGATCATCTTCGAGGTCAAGGGCAAGGGAGCCTACAGCTACCTCCGCTACGAGTCCGGCGTTCATCGCGTCCAGCGCGTGCCCGCGACCGAATCGCAGGGCCGAATCCACACCTCCACGGCCAGCGTCGCTGTCCTGCCCGAAGCCGAGGAGGTCGACGTCCAGATCAACGACAACGACCTGCGCATCGACGTCTTCCGCTCCACGGGCCACGGAGGACAGAGCGTTAACACAACCGACTCCGCGGTCCGTATCACACACATGCCCTCCGGCATCGTAGTGAGCATGCAGGACGAGAAGAGCCAACTCAAGAACAAGATCAAGGCAATGAGCGTCCTCCGCTCCCGCCTCTATGAGCAGGAGCAGCAGCGGCTTGCCGGTGAACGCGGTGATGTCCGGCGTTCGCAGATCGGCTCCGGTGAGCGGAGCGAGAAGATCCGCACCTACAACTATCCGCAAGACCGCATCACCGACCACCGCATCGGCAAGAGCGTCAGCAATATCCCCGCGGTGATGAACGGTCAACTCGACGTCCTGATCGAGGATCTCCGCGCCGCCGATGAGGCCGAACGACTCTCGGAAGCCGGCATGGGCGAGGCTGCCGCAGCAGATTAGAGCCGTTTCCACAGCGGTTGGTGTTGGACGGTCGCAAGCGGATGGCCGCAATGCCGATGGACGCCGCGTATATCAGAGGCACTGATCTAATCGAGCCCCACCCCAATGGCGTTGGTAAGCGGCTCCAAGGCCCCGGCGGCGATGACGTGTAGGCTGGTCTTCAGCGCATTGGCAAGAGTACCCCTACTTATCCAGGATCCGTTCCCTGTGCGCTCTGGCGCACTCACGCGGGTAACGAGCGATCAATCCAGGCGATTCCCACGAGATGTCCGAATCGCGGGACTGCCAAATTTTGGGCAGCTAGGGTTGGTGGTCCGGGCAACGCACCACCCGGATATACTCGCCGGTGCTCGCATCCCGTCTCACGTACAGTGTCCAGCCAGGGGGCAGATCCTGCTCCAGGGTATTTGGGTCTCGAAGTGCTTCATCGGAGACGGTGAGTTTTGCATCACACAGCTCACAAGCAACGGCTGCTGCGCCTTCCACGGCCAACCTCCTGAGTTGAAAACAATTGGCTACGTGATCAGGATAAACACAAACGCCCCCGGCATTCGAGCGAGGGGCGTCGTCCTAACAGTTTCCGGGATGGCATGTCAAGAAGCCGGCGAGCCTATTCCGACGTGGGGACCCCTCCCTGAGCATCCCGGATCGGTTGCCCACAACAGGGGCAGCGGTCCTGGGTCTGCCCTCCAACTTGCCGGGACGCCAGCGTTGCCTGCTGCTGTTGCATCTCCAACATGGCAGCCGCGGCGGGGTTCTCATGCTTCAACATCTCGTCAGGAATGACGCTTGCCGCGGAGACATCCTCTTCCGGGTTTCCCGATGACTTGTCAGGATCGGCGGCTTGACTTCCCGCCACGCTCGCCTCGGATTCGGAACTCACGCTCCCCAATTCCGCCCCCTCCTCTGAAGTCACCGGCATCTCGTTCTCGGTATCGTCATGGCTTGTCATCGATATTCCTTCTATTGCTGATGAGGCAAGAAATCAGATGGTCCCCTTGCAAGTGCCTGGGAGGGACATCACCTCACGACGGGTGCGCACCCGCGCAGTTCTCCATTCGCTGGACTCGTGCCAGGAGATCGTCAACGTCATCATCCTTGCCGGAGGTGGGCCAAATGATCTCGACGATCATCTCAAGCAGGTAAAGGCCGGCAACGATGCAGACGACGTAACAGACCGGCCTGAAGGCGCCCGCAAGTATCCACATACTGAACACTCGGTGCACACAGACACGATTTCCGGAAGCGTCCTGGCGCCTTAGAGACCGGGCCCACGGCGGGGCCAAGATTAAAGGACACAGCAACGCCCCCCGCCGGAAAGCAAAGGGGGGCGTTGAGGAAGTGTTGTGAAGGTGTCCCCAGCTCAATGCACACCTTCGATGGGAGTATTATTGACTGCGTGCGGCTATAGCGTCCCCCATCCGGGTGAATTCTGCTGATACATCTACTCGTCTGTGGACTTGCGGATTCAGCCAGACACGGCCCCGGGTTCACTCATGACGCGATCCGCTCAGCATCGGACAGGAGCTCGTCAGCCGTAGTGCCGAACTCGGTAGTAGCCGATAGTCACTCGTGCAGGGGCGACCCGAAGCCGCCCCTCTGTGTTGGACCACCCATGACGATTCAGGAAACGCTCCACCGCGCCACATCCCGCCTCGCGGCGGGGGGCATCGAAACCGCCCGACTCGATGCCGAGGTGCTGTTGCGCCATGTCCTCGGCGTCGACCGCACGCAGCTCTTTCTCCGTTACCCTGACGCATTGCCGGAAGATACAGATGCCGCATTCGAGGCCTTGGTCCGGCGGCGTCTGGATGGCACACCCGTGGCCTACCTTACGGGTACCCGGGAATTCATGGCGCTGCCCTTCCAGGTAGGACCGGGCGTGCTCATTCCCCGACCGGATACGGAGCCGCTGGTTGAGTGGGCGCTCGGATGGCTAATGGACCGACCGACAGCACGAGTGGCCGATATCGGCACGGGCTCCGGGGCGATCGCGATTTCCCTTGCGGCTCATCTGCCGTCCACCTTCGCCGGTGAGATCGTCGCCATCGACACATCTCCTGACGCACTGGGGGTTGCTCGACGCAACGCCGACAACCTTCTTCCACCCCCCAGGCAGGCCTGGTTACGCGTTGCCGAGGGTCCGCTCACCCGCACCCTTACCGGGCAAGTCGATCTCCTTCTGGCCAACCTGCCCTATCTCACGCCAAAGCAGATCTCGGAAAACCCGGATCTGGACGCCGAACCGCGCCTGGCGCTCGACGGCGGGGCAGACGGCCTCGACCTCATCCGGGAAGTGATCGCCGACCTGCCAAGAGTGCTCTCGTCTGGCGGGGCCGCCGGCTTCGAGATTGATCCCGCCCAGGAGGACAGCGTCGTGTCACTCCTTCAGGACACGATTCCCGATGCAAAGGTCCATACTGTCCTTGACCTCGCTGGATCATCGCGGCATGTTGTGGTCACCCGTTCGTAAGGCCCACTGCAACTTCGACCTGCGACAATAGGCGGCACTGCATAACCGCAGACCAACGCCTCAACTGAGGAATCGCCGGCAATCGCGCTCGGGCAACGAAAGGACAGGACAGGGCACTCCATGACACTGCTTGTTCAGGCCGCCAACATTGTGTACGCCCACGGCGGCAACCAGATTTTTGAGGACACGTCGTTCGTGCTGCGTCAAGGCGATCGTGTGGCACTCATTGGCGACAACGGCAGTGGCAAGAGCACGCTCTTTCGTCTCCTTGCACGCGAGATTTCGCCAGCCAGCGGCGTGGTCACGCACCGTCGCGGGCTCACTCTTGGGTACCTGCATCAGCAGTCGACACTCGACCCCACCCGAACAGTGCGTGAGGTCGTCGCGCGTGCAGCCGGGGATCCAACCGCGTTGGAAGACCAGCTTCGGGCACTGGAGGATCAACTGACGCAGCCACTCGACGATGGGGCGATGGCGGACGTCGTCGACCGGTACAGTGCAACGCTTGAGCGCCTGGACGCGGTGCAAAACACTGACCACCAGGCTGCGCTCAATGACGTGCTCGGTGGTCTGCGCTTTCCCGAGCATCGCTGGGATCAGCGCATCGGCGACCTCTCCGGTGGGGAGCGCAAGTTGGTCGATGTCGCGCAGTTCCTGCTTAACCAGCCGGATGTGCTGCTGCTCGATGAGCCGGATAACCATTTCGACATTGACGCTAAGGCGTGGCTGGAGCATTGGCTGACCACGACCTACACAGGTGCCGTCTGCCTGATCTCGCACGATCGCTTCATGATCGACCAGGTAACGAACACGATCTTCGAGCTGGAGGATGGCAGAATTCGGCAATATCCCGGCAACTACACTACGTATCTGAATCTCCGCCAGGCACGCCTGGAACGGACCGCCGAGCTGCGCGAGCTGCAGGAGCGCGAGTTCAGGAAGTTGAAGGCGAGCGCCGAACAACTCACCCAGTGGGCACGACAGAACCCGAAATTCGCCTCACGGGCCGAGAACCAACGCCGCAAGATGGCTGAGGAACGGGCACGGCTGGAGTCAGAGCCTGCACCCGTCCTCAACCGGCGCCAAATTCAGGTGGAGTTCGCAACGGAGCGCGGATCAACAGACGTTCTCACAGCCGAGGGCGTGGCCAAGAGCTTCGGCGAGCGTGAGGTCTTCAAGCCATTCGACCTTCTCCTGCGTCACGGGGAGCGCGTCGGGCTGGTTGGCCCGAACGGAGCTGGCAAAACCACGCTTGTGCGCATGGTCCTTGGCCAGGAGCTGCCAACTCGGGGAACTATACGCATCGGCTCCAGCATCAACGTCGGCTACTACGCGCAACAGCACGAGACGCTCGATCCCAACGCAACGCCACTGGACATGGTGCGGAAGACAAAGCCGCTCACGGAACAGCAGGCGCTGTCGTTCCTCGTTGGGTTGCTCTTC
>DASYWM010000279.1:0-3540 GCA_035936075.1 Thermomicrobiales bacterium | reverse complement strand
TGAGCGGGTGGCCGGGCTCACTGCTACCGAAGCCCGCGATCAACTGATTGCGGATATTGAGAGCGAGGCACGGCACATGGCCGCGCGCCGCGTGCACGAGATTGAGCGGGAAGCTAAGGAAGATGCCGACAGGCGTTCGCGTAAGATCCTGGCAACCACAATCCAGCGCATTGCGTCCGACTACGTGTCGGAGTCCACGGTGAGCGTGGTTCCGCTTCCGAACGACGAAATGAAGGGCCGTATCATCGGCCGTGAGGGTCGTAACATCCGGGCGCTCGAGCAGGCAACGGGTGTGGACTTGATCGTCGACGACACGCCGGAGGCCGTGACGGTTTCCGGGTTCGATCCAGTCCGGCGTGAAGTCGCACGTCGCGCACTGGCGAAGCTGCTGCAGGACGGCCGAATCCATCCGGCGCGGATCGAGGAAGTCGTCTACAAGACCCAGCTCGAGCTTGAGGAGATCATGCGGGAGGAGGGCGAGACGATTGCCTACGAGGCGAACGTGCCCGGTCTGCACCCTGACCTGATCAAGCTTCTCGGCCGATTGAAGTTCCGGACGAGTTACGGCCAGAACGTGCTGGGACACTCGCTAGAAGTGTCACTGCTATGCGCAGCCTTGGCGGCTGAGCTCGGCGCGGATGTCAATGTGGCGAAGACCGCCGGTCTGTTGCATGACATCGGCAAGGCAGTTGATCACGAAGTGGAGGGCCCGCATGCGCTGATCGGCGCGGATATCGCCAAGCGTTTGGGACGATCCTCCAAGATCGTGCATGCCATCGCGGCACATCACAACGAGGAAGAGCCGCAGACTATCGAAGCGTTTATCGTGCAGACGGCTGACGCCATCTCAGGTGCACGCCCTGGTGCGCGACGTGAGATGGTTGAGACGTACATCAAGCGGCTTGAGGCGCTGGAAGGCGTCGCCAACTCGTTTGAGGGTGTTGAGAAGTCGTTTGCGATCCAGGCGGGCCGTGAGGTCCGGATCCTGGTCAGGCCAAACTCGGTTGACGATCTGGGCGCAACGCGTCTTGCGCAGGATGTCGTGCGGAAGATCGAGGAGACGCTCGAGTATCCGGGACAGATCAAGGTCACGGTAATTCGAGAAACCCGCGCGGTCGAGTACGCGCGGTAAGGAGAGAGGCATCGCTGATACGGTATGGGGTACCTGCCGGCGATGACGCATAGTTTACGCGTTTTGATGACGACACGCGGGTGGTTGTGACCTGGAAAACAGGTGCGACCACCCGCGTTTTGTGTCTTCTGCTTGGCCTACACCATGAGGGACTGGCGCCTGTTTCCATATTGTTACGCTTTTTTCGTGCGAAAACGGGCAGTCGCAGCGTAGACTAGGGGCGTGACCGCAACTCGGCGGTGACACGTCAGGACCTCTCCGGGCTTGACGGGGGAGAAGAGGCTTTCGCTGGGCAAGTTACGCAATCGGTACGCCGGAGAGTAGGATCTCCTGCCTGGCTTTGTTTTGCCTGAAGGCATCACAGCATCCGGGCTCCGGGTTAATGGAAATCGGAAAGAGAGCATCTCACGCATGAATCGGTTCTTCAGCAAGCTCAATCTGCAGGACATCAAGATCAATCCGGAGGGCAATAGCTTTCCGCCGGATGCCGATGAGAAGGATGGAGCTGACCAGCAGGTCACCGAGTCCGTGGTCACGGTGGAAATCGAGCAGGAAGTCGTTTCTTTCGATGCTCCCGCGGAGACGGAAGTCGGCGCAGGGGACGCGGAGACTTCGTGGGATGCAACCAGCGCACCGTTTGAGCCGAAGCCACCACTTGAATCTGCGCCGGCGATAGCACCCTCGAACGGCCATAGTTTTCATGAGGTGAGCACGACGGTTGAGTACATCGCCGAAGGCGAGGTTATTCGCGTTGCCGGTGAGGTTCTCAAGGTCTCTGCCCGTTCCCGCCCAAGCGCGGTTGCTGGGGCGATCGCGGGTGTTGTCCGTGAATCCGGGCGGGCTGAAGTCCAGGCGATCGGTGCCGGTGCGACAAACCAGGCGGTCAAGGCTGTAGCGATCGCGCGGGATTATCTCGCCGAGACCGGCATCGACGCCGTCTGTGTTCCCGCCTTCATCGATGTCACCATCGAGAATGAAGACCGCACGGCGATCCGGTTGGTCGTCGAGCCACGATAGTGACGCCAGTATGATGGTCACCGAATCCGCACAAACTCGGGCAACGATCGATCTTCATACTCACACCAACGCGTCGGATGGTCTGGATGCCCCTGCTGAGCTGGTCGCCAATGCCAGCCAGCGGGGGATTTCTGTCCTCGGAGTGACGGACCACGACACAATGGACGGTCTCGACGCCGCAAGCGAGGCGGCCGCACAGGCCGGAATAACGCTGGTGCCCGGTGTAGAGCTTTCAACGACCGTTGACCGTGCGGAGGTGCATGTCCTCGGATACTTCGTCGACAGCACCGAGAGCGATTTGCGAGCGAGGCTCAGTGATCTTGCCGCGTCTCGCGTTCGTCGCGTGGAGCGGATGATCGTCCGCCTGCATGAGCTGGGGTACCGGGTGGATGGTGAAGCTATCCTCGCCCAGGCGGAAGAGGGCAGCATTGGACGTCCCCATGTGGCCCGCGCACTGATGGAGATCGGGGCGGTGGACTCTGTGAACGATGCGTTCGAACGCTTCCTGAAGGCTGGGCGGCCCGCCTACATCCCACGTGATCCCTTCTCACCGGAGGACGCCGTTGGCCTGCTCGTGAGGTACAGCGCCATCCCGGTATTGGCCCATCCATTCTCTACGAAGGACATCGAGGGGACACTCGCCAGGCTGGTCCCTGCGGGCCTGAAGGGACTCGAGACCTATTACGCGGAGTACTCGTCGGAGCAACACGCGCAGCTGCACGCGATCGCGGACGGGTGGGGCCTGGTGCCGACCGGCGGCAGCGACTATCACGGCTTGGGCTTTCGGGAGGGGCGGGAACTCGGTGCCGCCCCTGTTCCGCAGGACGCGTGGGAGCGACTTTCCACGCTTTACGCTGATTTGGCCGGCGGGGCATGATTGGTTTCGCCGGGTGTGTGATTGTGGCGGCCGGCCGTGGCGAACGCTTCGGTGACGCAGGCAAGATCCTGGCAAACGTCTGCGGCCGCCCTGTGCTCGCCTGGGTACTCGATGCCATGCAGGCGGCCGGTTCCGTCCGCGATGTGGTGGTCGTCCACGGTGACCATACCGAAGCTGCCATACAATCCCTTCTGTCCTCGGGAGCGTGGACAAAGGTCACTGCCCTTGTTCCGGGCGGTGATCAGCGGCAGCTCTCCATGGCCAATGGTGTCCGCGCAGTCGCGGAGGATCTGGAGGTTGTTTTGGTGCATGATGCTGCCCGACCCCTGATTACCCCTTCGTTGATCGACATGTGCGCGGAACGGGCCCGGCAGACCGGTGCGGCAATCCTTGCCACGCCGATGTCCGATACCGTGAAGCGGGTGGAAGATGGGGTTGTGGTCGCCACGCTGGATCGCTCCACACTGTGGGCTGCGCAAACGCCACAGGGGTTCGTGAAAGAGAGGATGCTCGA
>DASYWM010000278.1:0-5788 GCA_035936075.1 Thermomicrobiales bacterium | reverse complement strand
TTCGGGTGGAGCCGAGGGGACTCGAACCCCTGACCCCCACACTGCCAGTGTGGTGCTCTCCCAGCTGAGCTACGGCCCCGCGTGGCATCTGATCACGAACCGTCTTTTGGTCCGCTTGGCTCCCTGATAACGGAGGATTCCGGCAAGGGCTACTGATTCACCCCCGCAGCTCCCGGACGAGTTCAACCCCTGTCGATGCCTTTCACCAACCGGCATCTCTCTGGACATCGAGGTCTACTACTTCCGTTCAGCGCACAGCCAACTATTAATGTCGGCCACTATTATGCTTCCCAACGGGTTACCCGTTCGGAGCCATAGCAGTATAGGTTCCGGCCCGTTACGGTGTCAATTGCGGTTGATCAATCTTTTAGTGGCCTGCCTGCGCCTCAGTCAGGCGCCGGATTGCAGGATGTGCTTCGGCTTGTGTCAGGCGCTATCACATCATTCCAGTGGATGGAAATGGGGTTGTTGCGGGATTGCACCCTCTCGCCAGTAGTCCCTTCTGATCGCGATGGCACCCACATCAATCGGTCCTCTGATCCGTCATGCTTGGCCGCCGCATACTCGAGAGCTCCTCGCGGGCATGCAGGGGCTTCCAATGGCTCCGGGCCCTTGCTCTCCCCCGCTCTGGAAAAACAGGTCTCTGTCCCGAGTTGTGCTCTTCCCACCCTCGGATGGCGTGAGGACGAGGGCCCCGCCCGGGCCCCTGTGAACGACCGTAGTCATCTCTCTGATAACATCCTCCATCTTTCCACCGTACGCCCATTCGGCCGTGAGCCGATGCTCGTCGATGACCAGGAGCGAGTCAGGGTTCTCGAGGAGGATGCTGCGAAGGCCCTGTGCCGTTACGACGGATTCAGCTCCAACCCAGTAGTCGACGATCCTGCCGTCCTCGGTTGCAAGCGTGTAGCGTTCAGCGCGTGTGCTTTGGCGGGAACCAGCCAGGAAATAAAGGTCATCCCTGTCGGCTGCATCCATCGCCAGATACGCCACCGGCGGCAGTGCCACAATCACTGGTTGTCCGGGTGAGTGATTAGACGCCGCATAGGCCATTGCAGTGTGGTAATCCGGATGTACCACCAGGTGTTGCAGGCGCCACACCAGCCCTCCTCCAATTCCTGCCAGGACTATGACGATGGCGCTGCAGGCGAGCGCCGAACCCACGACGTTGCGCCGACCGGCGCGTTCACACCAATGAGCCCGTGTGAGCCTGGACAGCAACACCGCTACAAACAGGTATCCCAGGACGTGCACGTGAAGCAGATACCTTGGCTTGGGCGACGCCGTAAGCAGAGCCACCGTCAGCGTAGGCAGCCAATACATGATGAAACAGACCGTGCAGCCGATCCGGGTTTCTGCTGACGCCGCGCAGTTGCGATTGAGGAGGTAGCGTCGTGCGGTAATGACTGAGCAGATGGCAACGATGAGCCCGGGGATGAGCCAGAACAGGGTTGAAGGCTTCGCCAGCGCGTTTAGCTCCCATTCCGCGGGCGACACCTGGAACCGGGCCAAAGGTGCGATCAGGTTGTCACCCACGAACGGTATCGCTGGGCCCCTCGAACTCTCACCGAGGTCCCCACTCGTGACTCCAAGCATTCGATTCAAAAGCAGGAGCAGCAATGGGGCCATGCCACAGAGTGTGAACAAGGTGAGAAAACCGTTTCGCGGAACCAACCCTCGACGGGTCAGTACCACGACGGTCAGCAGCATCGCAGGAAGCAAGAGAGTCGCCCCAACGTGGGTGAAGACGGCAAGCCAAAAGAGGGCAACGACTGTGGCGACGCGCCGCTTCGACGGACCCCTCATGAGAAGGTGGATGAACGCCCAGGCAAGGCCCACGGTCAACACCTGCAGCAGGGCATACATCCGCACGTGGCCGCTCCACTGCACGCTGATTGGGTCGATCGCCACAAGCGCGGCCATCGCCGCGCCTATCCATGGATTTCCAGTTACATACCGACCGAGGCCATAGCCCAGAAAGACTGCGAGCGTGCCTGCCGCTACGGGCACGAGTCGCATGAGCGCAAGATTGTCCAGATCCCCGAAGCCTAGCCACACGAACGGCACCAGGAGATAGGAGAGGGTTGCTCCCTGGAAGTACGGGGTTCCGGAAGGCAGGATCGGCAGACCTCGCTCGGCCGCGGCGTGGGCTGCCAATATGCTCGCCGGCTCATCTACGTGGGGCGACATCTGGGTTGCACCAAACAGCCTCAGCATGAAGCCCAGGCCCACGATCATCCCTAACGCAATGGCGATAAGGTGGTCCCTGCTCTTTGCATGCCCGGGTACTCTTGCGCGGGGAGGATCGAGCGTAACAGCGTGATTTGTCGCTGCAACTTGCCGACTGTCCCGCCGGTGATCAAGCATCGGCAAACGCGCATCAGCCCCACTCGTCACCCCTGCATCACTCCTTCGTCACCTCCTCGAGCTGACGAGTCAGTCGGTAAGCCAGTTATATGCCAGCTGGGGCCGCCGCACCCACGTGCTGACACGAGTATGGTACCCTCAGCAGACCGGTGTATGGATTAGGTCCAGGCAAGGTGACATTGCCTAAAAGCTTTCCGCAACTACGTTCCCGGAATATCGTTTCTGACGTGGGCGATGGCACAGGGCGTGCAGCGGAAAAAACATCGGTCGGACCACTATCGACCAGCTGGAGTTTTCGTGAGGGCAGTTCGCTCGGTATGGAAAGGGGGAGCGCGCCGCGGCGCCTTGAGCAGTAACGGTATGGAAATACCGGCGACGAAGTTCCTGCACAACAGGGACGACCAATAGAGGAGAAACGATGAGACACACATATACCCGCCCAGTCTGGCTGGTAATAGCCGCGTTCGCGATGATGCTCGGCGTGCTGGGCGCTGCTGCCCCGGCAGCAACGGCCCAGGATTCGCAGATACCGGAGAACGCTCCCGTCGATATTCACTCCGGTACATGTGAAGACTTCCTCGACGAGCCGGCGTATGACGGCGGCGCCATCACTCCAACGACACTCAACGAAGTCCGGGACGACGACACCTTCGGTGCCGGTATCCTCGAGGACGAGGAGTTGGGCGCGACAGGCGTTGACCTCAATCAAGACGACGCCTTGGGAGACGACGAGGTTGTCGGTGCCATTGACGAAGACGCCCCGGTTGGCTTCGCCGAGAATGACCTCGAGTCGGACGTCAATACTGATGATCCGTATGTTGTTGCCGTGCACGCTGGCCCGGACCAGTATGAAACGATCCTTGCCTGTGGGTCAGTGGGCGGTGCGCAAGAGGTAGACGGAAATCAGGTCGTCCGTCTCCAGCCGGTCGGCGACGCCCAGTTCTTCGGCTACTCGGTCCTTGGGGGCGATGCCGATTCCCTTACCACCTACCTCTTCCAGCCTGGAACACCGCCGGAGGCCGCCGCCGTTCAGGACATCCCGGGTCATCCCGTTGATATTCACACAGGCACGTGCTCTGACTGGACGGAAGAGCCAGTCTTCGATGTTGGCGACATGCTGGAGACGAATGTTGCCGCTCCTGGCGAGCAAGAAGCAGGCGACATGGAGGGCGAAATCCCCGCCGGCGCCGAGAACCTTGGCCCGGTCTTCGTAGTCGACAATGAAACCGAATTCAACGGCACCGAGCTCGCCGAGACCGGCGAACCATTGGTGGTCGCCGTGCATGAGAGCGCCGAGAACTACTCCACGCTCGTAGCCTGCGGGCAGATCCTTGAGATCGTCGAAGAGGACCACATCTTTGTGATCCTCCAGCCTGTTGGCGACAGTAACATGACGGGATTCCTTCAGATCTTCAACGATGAGGAAGAGGCGCATGGACTCCTCTGGAGCTGCGCGCCACTCGAGCCCCAGCCTGTGGAGCCGACCCCGACGCCGGAGCCGACCCCGACCCCGACGCCCGAGCCAACCCCGACGCCGGAGCCAACTCCGACGCCGGAGCCGAGCCCGACGCCGACAGAGGCCGCGGTAATCGAGGAGACGGAAGTTGTTACGGAAATCGCGACCGAAGTCTTGACCGAGACAGAAGTTGTTCCAGCCCCGACCGCTACGGCGTTGGCCCAGCTGGAAGGTGATGCAGCCGACGCTGCTGCGATCGAGCTCGGCGAAGAGCCGGCCGGTCCGGTGACGTCGCAAGCTGGCCAGACGATCACCGTGAACAACACCTCGGACGTTGAACGCGTATTCCGTGTCGAGGAGCTGGGTATCGAGGAAACCATCCCGGCAGGTGAGGAAGTTGAGATCCAACTGCCCGAGGATGCCGAAGCCGGTACCTACCCATATCAGGTGCTTGAAGGCGACGAGGTTGTCTTCGAGGACGATTTCACAATCGAGTAACGGCTGGCGCATAGCCCGACCATTACGAGATTGCTCGCTCTGGCGCCGGATCAACGTTGATCCGGCGCCAGTTTGCGTCCTCCTCACATGGTCTTCAGTACTTGGCCACGATTAGATTTTTCTGCCGCTTGGCATTCGAGGCGTTCTCTACAACCGACGAAAGGCTTTTGATGACCTGGTTTCTCTCATTCCCCGGAGGCAATACAGCTGTGACATCCCTGAACCGAGCGAACCCAAGTCCTTCCGACGGTCTCATCAAAGCCGTTGGAGACGTTATTCGTCGCTTCGAATCAATGAGTGCGGCGCGGGATGCAGCAGTAACCGATGGACGGCAGGTGGTGCGGCTGTCCGCTAACGCGGTTCGTGTGCTCCATCGTGGAGAGGACGCATCGGGACTGCTTGCCAGTGCAAGAACGATGATGTCTTCTATTGCCCAGAAGACCGATCCATACCCCAACATCTACTGGGCTGGATACGTGCAGGACGCGATGAAGGAATATGCGGAGGCGGAGATCACGGCTGCACTGCTTCAGGGGAAGAGGATCCCGAGTGCCGAGGATCTGGAGGTCGAGGACGCCTCATGGCTCAACGGGCTGGCAGAGGCTGGAAGCGAGCTACGCCGGGATGTGCTTGACGCCCTTCGACGAGATGACATCACTCGGGCTGAGACGCTTTTGGACGAAATGGACGCTGTTTACAGCGTGCTCGTGACAGTGGACTATCCGGACGCCGTGACCGGCGGTTTGCGGCGCACCACCGACCAGTTCCGATCAGTGCTTGAGCGCACACGGGGAGATGTGACCGTCTCTGTCCGACAAAGCCGCCTGGAACAGGCCCTACGCAAGTCAGAAGTGGAAAGAGCGGACAGCACAGGGTAGGAATTGTCGGAGTGGATTGGTGTCCATGCACGTGTCTCGAGTCTATACCAGCGCCCAGCAAAGGGAAGAGCCAAGCGGCTGAGGATCACCCGTCGACGCCATTAGCGCACGGAACGCCGCCTGCTGTCAGGTAGAACACATCAAGTCTGCGATCCGGTGGAGCGTAACGACCATGTCTGGCACGCCCTCGAGCACAACGTCAGACTCGGAGACAACGTCGGGATGCACATCCTCGGAACGAATGGCAACTGCTGCTGCCTTTAACCCTTGTTCATCTCGCATCCGGTGCAGCGCCCGGAAACCGTCAACATCGGTCACATCATCGCCAAAGAAAACCGCGCCCTTGAGGTTGCGCGTCCTGACAATCTCTTCGAGCGCCGTGCCCTTGCTCACCACCGCGGTCGGACGGAGTTCCACCAGCATTTTCCCGCCCGAGACCCGGAGACCGTTCGCTGCGGCCTCTTCCTCAACGATAGGCAGGAGCACCAGGCCGATATTCACCGGGGCGGATGCGTTGCGATAGTGGATGGAGGCCGAAAGACGCTTGTTCTCGAAGAGCATGCCCTCCGTGGACGTTACTGCTTCGAGC
>DASYWM010000277.1:0-9599 GCA_035936075.1 Thermomicrobiales bacterium | reverse complement strand
GCATCTGGCACATCCGAAATGCCAGCCAGCCCTATGGCTCCATCGAGACGCCCGATTGGTACGGCTTCCCGGACATCTGCAAGGATGGACTACCTGCGTGGGACAAGAAGCATCTGCCAAATAGAGGCATCCCGGCTGAGCCCCTGATCGAGGATCCACCCCCTTGGGCTGGGCCTGCCGCATTCCTGGAGAAGCCCCATAGCTCAATGGCGAAAATGGACTTCTCACCATCCGATGCCTTCGGTTTCAGGGGCGAACTCTTTGCCTGCGAATGGGGCACCATGGCGCCACTGAACACCAATCGCACCGAAGCATTGGACCGTGGCTTCAAGGTCATCCGCCTCAATACGACGACAGGCCAGGCGGAAACGTTCCTGCAGAACAAGCAGCCAGCGCCGGCTTCCTACTGGACTGGAAGCGGCGGTATCGAGCGTCCTGTCTCGTGCAGGTTCAGCCCCGATGGAAGCGAGCTATATGTCCTCGATTTCGGTGTTGCCGCCGTGAACGAGAACGCTATGGTCGCGTACGGCCATACTGGCGTGCTGTGGCGTATCACCAGGGCGCAGTAAGGAGAGCCGTATGCACAGCAGAGCCCATGAGCCAATCCTGCTTCAACTTGGTGAGGAACGCTGGGAGCAGTTCAGCGGCGATATCGCCAAATGGTTGAGGAACGTCCAACTCGCCCAGAGTTCGTTCCGGCACCTGGCAGAGAAGACTGCTACCGGGATTCTGGACCCCCGTGTGAAGGAGATGATCGAGCGTATTGCCGGGTCTGCGAAGGACCACGAGAAGAGGGTGGACGAGCTATACCGCCTGATCTGTCGTGAACCTTCCAACATTACCAGGATGCTCGGGGAGGTAACAGCCAGGGGACGGCAGATGCTTGGCAATGTGCTGGGAATGACCGGCGGTTCGTCAGGTCCATGGCATGACCTGCGGCAGATGCTGCTGGCAAATCTCAATGCCATAGGAGCGTTTGGCGCAGCGGAGCAACTGGGGCTCACGATTGGCCATCCGCAGCTCGCCCACGAGACTTTCTCGATCGTTCGCGACAAATCGACTCAGCAGCTGGTCATTGAGGAGTATATGCTTGAGCTGGCCCCCCAGGCCATTCTTTACCATCAGGAAGAGCAAGGCTCCGGTGAGGCGGTTGACGATCATCACCGCTATCCACCGGACGAGCCGGAAGGGACCCAGCCGGGCCTGCCTCTGCCTGGCAGACCGGACAACCTGGTCGTGGGGAACCAGATGGGTGGCGACCTCCAGGACGCCACGCAACAGCAGCATGAGAGCAGTGACTATGGAGGTGGGAACGAAATGTAGGGAGAGGTCCGCGAAAGCACCCTGTCGGCCGCCAGCGGAGGCGCAAGGATATCACGCTACCTCCCCCGTTTGCCGTGGAACCGACTCTCCAGGCGGCAGACCCTATTGCTGGTCCGCTGCTATCAGCAGGCTCGTAGACGCCACGCCCGTCGTCGATCAGTTGTCCCCTGGAAAGAGTTCCTCCAGGCGTTCGTGGGTGCCGTCCGCATCGCCTATTGCAGAAACCTCGATCTCGCCGTCCACGATCTTGTTGCGTGTCTCGGACAGTATCTGCAGGTGTTCGGGATCAACGCGAATTGGTGGTTCCAGCAGACGAACGCCGTTGTTCTCGAGGTTCATCGTCACGACACTGCCGAATTCTTCCGCTTTCAAATCGCTGACCAGATCCTTGTACACCCCTTTGTAGTCGAAGAGTACCGACGTCAGCAGGAAATCCTTTGCCTCAGACCCGGACTTGTCGCCGATCACATCGATGAAGCGGGCCTGCTGCTTGTCCGGCTGCTCAGCGTTGTACTCACGGATCGCCTGGATCATGCCGAATGACGCGCCGTCTCCCATGCCGAAGACAATGTCCGCACCTCCTGCAAGCACCGCTTCAGTCACCCGCTTGGCATTTGGAGCGTCGTCGTACGCTGCTTCTCCGACGATGCTGTAGAGCAGGGTGGCATCCGGCCGGACCGAGTGGAGTCCTTCGGCGAAGCCTACGGTCATATAGTTCCAGGTCGGAGGTTCCCCGGTGACCACTATTGCTATCGTGCCGGTCTTCGTCTCCAGACCGGCGAGCACCCCCGCCAGATATGCCGCCTCCTGGGCCTGGGTTTCGATATCCGATACCAGACCTTCCGTCACCGCTGAGGGGTTCTCGATGACCACCACAGGGATACCCGACTGCGCGGCAAACTCCGGGCATACCGTTTGATAGCCGGACGCATGGCAGATGATGAGATCCGATCCATCATCCGCGAGATCCTGGAGAATGGGAGTGATGTCCTCGTATCCCGCGTTCTCCGCTACTGCCACATCGAAGCCCATCTTCTCGCCGGTCGCGACAAGATTGTCGACACCTTGCTGGTCCCACGCCTGGTTGGTGCGACTCGCAGGCGTCACAATCGACACGAGCTCCACTTCCTGCTCAGCGGCCACTGAAGTACCGACTGGCAGGAGCATGGTAAGGATCATAAGCAGTTGAAAGGCGGTTCTCTTCATACGTCGTCTCACTTCTCCGGCAAGGCATATCGAGGCGCTTGTGCTTCTCGTCTCATCATACTTCGATCGGTCTGCCCCGGAAAAACTTGCACTCCTTGCCGGCCCATTTCCACGAATGCAAGGACGTCATTACCGAACGCGTACGGCACCCCGTCTTCGAACCCACGTTTGGCCAAGCGCGGACGGCGCACGCATTCCGCGTCCGCTCAGGAGCAAGGCGGCCACGACCCCGACGTATGGCAGCATCCTCGTGAACTCCGACTGAACGGAAACATCGATGAGCTGGAGGCCGCTTCCGAGCCCGCGGAGCGAGCCAAACACGATCGCCATCGCAGCAATTCGCCAAGGCGACCACCGGCCAAGCATTGCCAGGGCAATCGCGATGAACCCGGTCCCGAGCGTGACGTTCGGCTGGAAAAACCCGAGTTCAACGATGCTGAGAGATGCACCTGCAAGCCCCGATAGTGCACCCGCTATGATCGCCGCGAACATGCGTGTCGACACGACGCTGATTCCCACGGTATCAACCGCGATGGGAGACTCACCGACCGCCCGGATTCTCAGGCCAAGCGTCGTCCCCCTGAGCATGAGCTCGGCCCCCGCCACTATGACCCAGGCAAGGTAGAAGAACCATGGCTGGCCCAGCAAGGCTGGACCAACAATGGGCAGTGCATCTGCGAGGTCGCCTGGAGGCCTCGCCATTGAGCCAGGGAGTAACGGCTGCGAGGCACCGAACGTCTCGCGAAAGAGGAAGGAGGTCAACCCACTTCCGCCGAGGGTTATTCCAAGCCCGAGCAGGACCTGGTCTGCTCCAACGACCACCGCGATCACGCCGAAAAGCAGGCCACTGACGACTCCCGTGAGAGCTCCGGCAAGGAGACCTAACGCGAGCGAACGGCTCTCCAGCGAGACCCAGAACCCGGTGAACGCGCCGAGAAGCATGATCCCTTCGGTCCCGAGGTTCAATAAACCTGCCCGTTCTCCCACCGCTTCGCCGACACTTGCAAGTGCGAGTGGTACTGCACTGAGCAGCGCGACCGAGAGGAGCACGGTAATCACCGCTTCAATATTCATGCCTTGACCCCGCGTCCGAACCCGGAGCGGCCAACGCTGGTCGATCTTGCCCACACTGTCACGGCAAGTGCCACCAGCAAAGCCCCCTCGATAACGCCGAAGAAGGCGGGAGCGACGTCAGCGGCGCGGGGCATGACGTCAGCGGCATAGGAAAGCTGACCAAACACCAGTGCCGCCGGAACCAGGCCGACGACACTTCGCTGACCGAGGAACACCAATGCAAACGCCACAAAGCCGTATGCGGGATTCCATTCGCCCTGGAATGCGCCCTTGGTAGACAGGACGTCATTTGCACCCGCGAGGGCCGCGATCGCCCCGCTGGCTACCAGAGCAGCGATGATGTAGCCCGCTACGGGGATCTGCCCATGTGCGGCAGCGGCCGGGCTGGCACCTGTCGCCCTCAGTTCGTACCCGGCCACCGTGCGCGTGAGGAACCAGCCAAGGCAACCGACAAGCGCGACGGCGAGCAAGAGCCCTATGTGTACACGGGTGCCGCCCAGTGTCGACAACCGCATCTCCACCGGGATCAGTTTGGTCTGGGGCAACACCACAGCGGGATCGCCCAGTGGTCCCTTGACCAGCCATGAGGTCATGGACATCGCGATGTAGTTGAACATGATCCCGGTGATGATTTCGTTGATGCCCAGCCGGCCCCGCAGCAGTGCCGGAATTGAAGCCCACGTCGCACCCGCGAGAAGGGCTGCCACTGCTGCGCCTGCCCACATCACCACGGCGCTCATATCGACCAGGGAGCTGGCGGTAACCGCAGCGGCAAGTGCACCGACGAGGACCTGCCCATCGATACCGATGTTCCATACTCCCGCCCGCAGGGCGAGCAGAACAGCCATTCCCGTGAACAGAAGCGGAATTGCCCTGACGAATGTTTCCTGGATGCCGCTGGGCCGAAGGATGGCGCGCTCGACCCATTCCCGGTATGCGAGCACTGGGTCATGACCGGTGACAATGAGGAGGACCGCCCCGCATGTGAGCGCGAACAGCACTGCCCACAATGGATCCATCCACTTTGAGGTCAAGATGAGTCGCGGGCGGCCCCAACCCGTTTCCTTGAATCCGAGATGCGCCGTCACCATCCGGCGACCATCATATGTTCGAGGTCTGACCGAATTCCGTCACCTACCGGCGTAAGTGGCGAGACAGCGCCCTCGTACATCACCCCTACCCGATCAGCGCGCTCGAGCGCCTCATTGATGTCTGTTGTAAAGAGGAGTACGCCCCCTTGGCCGTCGGTGAACTCCTTGATTGCGCCCCAGACCTGCGTTCTGGTTCTGCTATCAAGCCCCTGCGACGGATTGTTGGCGATGAGTAACGAGGATGCGATCGAGAGCTCCCTTGCCAGAAGGACCTTCTGTATATTTCCCCCGGAAAGTGTTCTAATCGGGGCCTGAGGATTCTGGGGCTCGATACGCCACCGCGACACCTCTTCCCTGGCCCGATCCCGGACCCTGCCTGGGCGCAATCGACCTCGACGGCTGAAGGGCCACTCGCGCTGCCGTTTCAAAATGAGGTTCTCTTCAAGCGTGAATCCCGGGACGGTCCCCTCACCCATGCGATCGTCAGTGAGATAGGCGATTCCCGCTCGTCTGAACGCCCCGGCATCACCGATCGGCAAGGCGCGCCATTGCAGGTATACGGTGCCGTCGGCCGGTGCATAACCAGCACACACCGTCGCCAGTTCGCGTTGCCCCTGCCCGTCGACGCCGACAATTGCGCATATCTCCCCCTCGCCAACATCAAGCGAAACCCGATGCAGGGCCTGACTTCCCGGGTGATCCCGAGTGGACACTTCCTGCACACAAAACAGTGAACCTGTTTCGCGCTTCGGTAAGTCACGAGATCGGGCAACCTGTAGCTCCGGAGTGTCCAGTTGCGGCGCAGCGTCGTCGGTACCATCCTCATCTCGACCGAACATCAGCCTCAACAGGCCCGCGTCGGTTCCGGATGGCCAGCCGGGCCGTGACCACTCCAGTTCACCTACGTCCTTGCCTTTTCGGAGAACGACGATGCGGTCGCACACCTCCATTGCCTCATGCAATTTGTGAGTGACGAACACGACCGACATTCCTTGCTCCTTCAGGCCGCGCAGGAGCACAAAGAGCTGTTGCGTCTCAGCCGAAGTGAGGATGGACGTTGGCTCGTCCAGAAGGAGAACGCGTGGACGAGAGACCAGCGCTCTGGCAATTTCGACCATTTGTCGACTGCCGAGGGATATGTCGCCGATCAGCTCATTTCCGGAGAAGCGCGACCCGAGAAGATCCGGGAGTTCCCTGGATCTCCATCCAGCCAGGTGCATCTGCTCGCAAACGGTGAAGGTATGAATCAGCGCGAAGTGCTGAAACACGATCGACACTCCGGCCCGGAGGGCGTCTCTTGGTGAACCAAATGCTGTGGACTTTCCGTTAAGGAGGAGCTGACCGCTATCGGGCTGGATGGCACCCGCAAGAATCGCGAGAAGCGTCGACTTACCGGCGCCGTTTTCTCCAAGGACGCCTACGATCTCGCCCGGGCGGATCGACAAGGTCAGGCAATCGTTCGCCGTTGTGCGTCCGTATGTCTTGGTAATGCATTTGGCTTCGAGCACCACTCCGCCTCGGGGGTCTGACATAAACCTCAGATAGGATGCTGTCTGTAATCGATCAGGCTGTCGCAGTTCCCTGGGAGGAGGCTGTACAGACTGCCCAAGAGCCTCGCCACACGTAGCTGCCCTGCGGCACAGCGCGGCAGGTAGTTGAGCGCACTCCAACGGATTATGCCATCCGGACCGGGCAGCGACCGATCCTGTAGAAAGGACGTTCCTGCTGGCTTTGTCAGTTGTCGGGACGGACATATGGGGGTTCGGTAATCGACCGTATGGGACGAGAGTAGGAGTACCGGCGCTACACTGGGGGTGAACCGCCGAACGGCATGCGCCCCTCTAACAGGGCAAGCGCCTTCTGCACGGTCAGGTCTCCACCTCTTTGCCAGGCATCGGCGAATGTGTGTGAGTCCATTGCGGAACGAATGATCGCCAGTGCCTTCTCATAGACCAGGACCAGCCGTTCGTGTTGTTGTCCTGAGACACAGAACCGAAATCGCATCGCTTCAGCGGACGTCTTCCTGATGGATGTGATGGGTGGTCAGCAATCCAATGCTGCTTCGGGTTCATGTGGCTCAAGCTTTATTCGCAATGCACTGGTGTACATCTGGAGTTACTCTTCAACGGGAAATGAAATCGCCGGAACCTCCAGAGGAGTCGCCACGTCAACACCGCGAGGCTGTCGGCGGTGTTGCTATTCATCCCACTCAGCGTCTGAGCCCAACGATCGCGCTCCGTCGGGTCACTTCGATCGAGTCGCCGCGGTACTCGACCTACCGGGCTGCAACGGAGCGTGATCGTCAGTTCCACCATTCCTGATGATCTCTTAGTCCTGGATACGCTGGGTGTCATTGGCCAGGACACGGCTCCACCAGGGTGTGAGGTACCAGGGCGTGCCATCCTCTTCGACAAAGTGCCAAAGCACTTCGAACTCCTCACCCTCCTTGATATCCGGCCCAATCCTCGGACCGTTGATGATGGCCCGTTGGTACCGGGGCGTATTCCGGATCGCTCTCACGCGGTCATTAACGAAGATGAAGTTCGTCGCACCTTCCACTACGAGTGACTTCGCGGTATCAGCATCCTGTTGACCCAGCGTGGAAAGCTGAAGTACAGGGACAGGCGACACATACTCTGGTTCCGGAACTGGCTCAACGATGGGATCGGGCGCCGGAGTTGTTCCGGTGTCCGTCTTCTCACCCTCCTGGTACGGCTTCAGGAACGCAGCCACGTCAGTGTAGAGCTGCTCGGTTTTGCTTCGCATCCAGGGAAACGGGCACTGTTTCCCGGTTCCTGCGGTGAATTCCGTATGCCAGATCAGGACGTTGATTCCCGTATGCGGATTTTTTGGCAAGGCCGTGTAAGGGATCTTCATCCTGTCAATCCACCAGGCGCAGAAGTGAACAATCTCGCCCCAGGAGAAATCGTCAATGGGCTCGTCCGTCCCGCTGATCTCCAGCGAGATGCCGTCGCGATTGACCGCGTTGATGCCATATTTGGCGACGATCAGGGCTCCGTCGCCAAACGGTGCTGATACTGGACCCGAGGACCAACCCGAGCGGTGACCAGTGGGGTCGTTCCAGCGGTAAATATGCCCTGCCTTCGCTCCATCAACCGCCTGGATGCCGACTCCGTAGTCGGTGATGGACGAGACATCTGATCGTCTAAACCAGCCGTCGGTGCCTGTCAGCGAGCCCACCATGCGGTGCAGTGTGATGAACTTCGGGTTGCGCTTGCCCAGATTGTCCCAGCCAAACCCTTCACGCTAATCCGAGATGTAGCGATCGGTGTGGCCGAAGATCGGGACATTGCCAAATGTAATAGCCACGTCTGTACCTCCTGCCGGCTGGACCGGCGTCGTGCCTGGTTCACCCCAGTACGCCACATAGCGCGACCGGAGTTTCGATGCATACTGCGGATCGGTCGCCCACCGCCCGTTGCCGAGGTCGTCGGTCGTCGTGACGGTGCCGACGTATCCCGCGTCCGCGACAGCCTGCCACCGGGCATCAGTGGCAATCCAGTCGTCGGGAACGTTTGTCGAGCCGAGGTATCGCGCCATGTGAACAGCATGCGCGCGTGCAGCCTTCTCCGGCGAGAAGGTCAGGCCCCAGTTGGAACCATCATCGAAGGCGGCAAGACCGCCGGGATTGCCGTCCTCAATCCAATACGTCGATGTGCCGTCGCCGGTCTCGAGAGACCATTGCCCTACAAGGACATCGGCGTCGATGCCCAGTGTCGCCGCGTCCCGATAGAGCGCTGTGAAATAGTCCCGCGTGAAATCGAGCCGCTGGCAGCCGCGCTTCCTGGCGGCCGCGAACGCAGCATCGGCCGAGCCCCTGGCTTGCCCCCTGACCGGTATGCCGCTCATGGTGTATTCCTCCCTACTCCGGACTCCGTAGAAATCACGAAATCCAGACGATCCACGTAGACAGCGGTCCTCGCACGGGTGCCACCTCCTCCTGTACCTCCATGCCGGAAAAACACTGTGATCGATGCCGCGCCCCTGCTGCAGACGTCGGCCATCCAGGGACTCACGCCACCCTCGACCACGGCGCGAAGGCGTTCTTGACCCCATCCAGCGCCGGGGCGAGTGCGGGGTAATGACGCTTCAGGACGCTGGACATGTCGTTGTCGGCAATCCAGTCAAGTCCAGCCTGGCTGTAAACGTCGGCGTTGAAATGGGTCGTGAAGAAACGGTCGCTGTTGAGCCGCCGCGATGCCATAATCACGAAGATCCGGAATGCGGTGTCACTGAAGCCGAAGCCAGCGGGGAATTTCTCTGCGTACATTCCGACTGTAAGATCGAGAAGCTCGACATCGTCTTCGTAGACGCAGCGCAGTTCCTCACGCCATTTGGGATTGTCCGTGAGGTCTTCGAACCGCTCGATGGGTTTCAGGTGCAACACGCGTCGGAATTCGTTGTAGCGTGGGACGCCCAGCTCACGACTCCTGAGGATGTCAGTCGCCGCCAGGTCCTGGATGATCCCATCCTCCCGTTCATAGAACTGCAGACCTCGCGGGAAATTGTGAAGGATGACTGCCCCTGGATGGGCAATCCCGAAGGAATAGAACAGGTCGTCCATCGAGATATTGTTTATTATTTCGAGGGCCTCCCTGCCATCGACTTGAGGGAACTGTCGTTTTTCCAGCAGTGCGTCCGTTTTCGATGTGCGGGGCGTTGTCTCCCGTCCTGCCTCTCTCTGCTGAAGGGGTCAACCCCGTAGCGATAGCAACCGACGCGGCTCCTGAGACCTTGAGGGCGGTTGTCGTGCCCGTCGCGCTCGCGAGATTGCCGAACTGCACGGGGGCTCGAAGCACACAGACCAACCTCGCTCGGATTATCGACAGGGAGGCACACGTCCTGTAGTGTGTACGTACAAACGGCCCGTCAGATTGTCTGGAG
>DASYWM010000276.1:0-3532 GCA_035936075.1 Thermomicrobiales bacterium | reverse complement strand
AGTGCGTTCCTTTATCGCCCCACTGAGGTGTCTTGTTGCTTTCTACCCTGCTTGCCGGCTTCGGTCTCTCTGCAAGTGCTGGTCTTAACGCCTATCTTCCGCTGCTGATCCTCGCGCTGGCTGATCGATTCACGACCACCGTGGAGCTGGACCAGCCGTATGACCTCCTCTCCTCCAATATTGGCATCCTCGTCATCATGCTTATCCTGCCGATCGAGCTGATTCTCGACAAGATCGCGCGCGTCGACCATGTGAACGATCTCGTTCATTCGGTGATCCGTCCCATCACAGCCGCCGTTGCCTTCATGGCCTTTGCGAGCCAGGACCGAGATATCAATGCCGTCGGTGCGATGATCATCGGTCTCGTGATCGGTGGAGCAGTTCACTGGCTGAAGGCCGGCACGCGACCCCGGATTTCGGCCAGGACGAAAGGGGTCGGCAACCCTTTCATTAGTATGATTGAAGACATGCTCGCGATCGCCCTGAGCATTCTTGCTGTTTTCCTACCGATCGCGATTGTGGCCGCCCTTCCGTTCGGGGCATGGCTGCTGACCCGCTCCTATCGGCGGATGAGCAGCGGCGAGTCCCGGCTGATGTCCCTTCTTGGCAACCAGCAACCCCCGGCCGGCTCGGCCACGTAGGGTTGCGTCGTATCGACTCAAGGTTTACACTATACCCAGTGCATAGTACTGGGGTGAGATATGCCTGTTCAGTTCAAGGATTACTACAACGTACTGGGTGTTGAGCGCACTGCCACCGACTCCACAATCAAAACCGCCTTTCGAAAGAAAGCGCGGGAGCTCCATCCTGATGTAAACAGGGACAAGCCAAACGCCGAAGAGCAATTCAAGGAGCTCAACGAGGCCTACGAGGTTCTCTCGGACGCCGAGAAGCGACGGATGTACGACCGCTTCGGTGAGGATTGGCAACGCTACCGCGATGCCGGGATCAATCCGGATGACGTCAATGCGAGCTACGGCGGCGGGGCGTCACAGCAGTCCTACCAGGACTTCGAGCAATGGTTCACCGGCGGTGGTCAATCTGCTCCGAACGGGCCGTGGGAGTGGAGTGAGCGCGGCGGCTACCGGGAAACGAGCGGCCGATTCTCCGACTTCTTTAATCTCCTCTTCGGGAACGAGGCGCCAAATGCGGGCGCCAGGGACCGGTTCAACCGGCCGCGTCCGATCCGTGGCGATGACATCGAGGTCGCGGCGGAGATTACGCTCAAGGAGGCAGCGGAGGGCACCGCTCGCAAGCTGACGCTCCAAACTCCTGCATCCTGCCAGACCTGCGGCGGCACTGGGGTTGCCCGAGGAGCGGAGTGCCCGACGTGTGACGGCACGGGCCAGGTCACGAAGAGTAAGACCCTTGAGGTGAAGATCCCCAAGGGAGTCAAGACGGGATCCCGTGTCCGCATCGCCGGCCAGGGAGGCCTGGGGAGCTACGGCGGGCCAAACGGAGATGTCTACCTCATGATTTCGGTGCGCGACGATCCCAACTTCGAACGCATTGGCGACGACATCAAGACAACTGTTCGCGTTCCTCTCTTTACTGCTGTTCTCGGCGGCGAAACCGTCGTGCCGACCCTGGATGGACGCGTCGCGCTGACCATACCCCCTGGAACCCAGAACGAGAAAGTTTTCCGGCTCAGGGGCAAGGGACTTCCCAAGTCCGGCAAGGGCGCTGCAGGACAGGGCGATCTCCTGGCAACCGTCCATGTGGACCTGCCGACCGATCTCAGCGAGGAAGAAACGAAACTCTTCAAGCAGCTCAGGAATCTGCGACAATAGACCAGTGTGGGCAAAGGTGGCGAGCGCCAGGGCGCGCGCGGGTCACATAAGCGTCCGCGCCCAAACGGCCAGGGAGACCTGGAACATTGGTAACAACAAGAGGCGCAGTGGCCGGGGCGACCCGGCCATTGGCGTGTCTCTACTCATCACCGGAGAAAGGGCACATTATGCCGGCGACCGTCATCATGGGTGGACAATGGGGAGACGAGGGCAAAGGGAAGCTAACCGATGCGCTGGCCTCCAGTGCGGCAATGGTGGTGCGCGCGAATGGCGGTAGCAACGCCGGGCATACCGTCAAGACCGACCAGGGCACCTTCAAGTTGCACCTTGTTCCCTCCGGCATTCTCAACGGCAATGTCATATGTGTCATCGGCGCCGGCGTAGTCATCGAGCTCAGCACGTTGATCGGCGAGCTCGACGGCCTCGCGGACCGGGGAGTAGACACGTCCAACCTGCGTATCTCCGACCGCGCTCATCTTGTCCTCCCCTATCATCCGGAGATCGATCGTCTCGAGGAAGCACGGCGGGAGTCGGATCTCATCGGCACCACCCTGCGCGGCAATGGACCCGCCTATGCCGATAAGGTATCCCGCCACGGCCTGCGCGTCTGTGATCTTCTCGATCCTTCGATCCTGCGCCGTAAGCTGGCGATCGAGGTCGACGCCAAGAACGAGATAATCACCAGGGTCTACGAATCGGATCGAATTGACTTCGATGATCTCTACCAGAAGCTCACGCAGTCGGCTGAGAGGCTCATTCCGTTCATCGCGCCCACGGAAGTCCTCGTGCAGGACACTCTGCACGCCAACAACGACGTAATCGTCGAATGCGCCCAGGGAGCGATGCTTGATATCGACTACGGAACCTACCCGTTCGTCACCTCGTCATCCCCAACGGCAGCGGGAGCGTGCCAGGGCGCCGGCGTTGCCCCGACACAGGTTGAACGCGTGATTGGGGTATACAAGGCCTACAGCACCCGTGTCGGTGCAGGACCAATGCCGACCGAGCTCAACGATGAAACCGGGGAGCGCATTCGGCGGCGAGGTAATGAATACGGCACCACCACTGGACGCCCTCGCCGTACCGGGTGGTTCGACGGAGTTGCTGCACGCCAGACAAGCAGGCTGAGTGGAGTCACGGAGCTGGCCGTCACCTTGCTGGATGTTCTGGACATGTTCGACGAGATCCGATTCTGTTCCGGTTACAGGCTCGCTGGCAGCGATCTTACCCATGTCCCCGCTTCGCTCGAACGTCTGGAAGAAGCAACAGCGACATGGGAGACACTTCCGGGCTGGAACAGGGATACCACGGGCGCCCGCCACTACGGCGATCTCCCGGAGAATGCACAGGCTTATCTCGCAAGGATCGAAGAGCAACTCGGGGCACCAGCGCGCTATATAGGTGTGGGGCCGGCTCGAGAACAACTGATCGACAGGCTGGTATAATACCAGGATCGCACCACACTACGCCGATCAGCCTGATTCTCAGACTGAACGCTCGACTGTCGCTTTCCCCCGGCGGGCCGTTCGCCGACCCTCTAGAAGGATTCGATACGGCCGTGTATTTCCTCCTTGGGCTCGCGGGACATGAGGTCCCGCACTGCTTCGGCGGCTGATTTCCCTTCAAAGAGGACCTTATACATTTGCTCGCTGATCGGCATCTCCACGCCGGTACGATGCGCCAACTCGACCGCCGCTCGTGTCGTGTCTACACCTTCGGCCACTTCGGACATCCCGCTCAGC
>DASYWM010000275.1:0-3903 GCA_035936075.1 Thermomicrobiales bacterium | reverse complement strand
AGGACGCGCTGGCCCATCCCAACTGGAGCATGGGCGACAAGCTCACGATTGACTCGGCCACGATGATGAACAAGGGCCTGGAAGTGATCGAGGCCCATCACCTGTTCAACACTGCGTTCGAGGATATCGACGTGGTGATTCACCCAGAACAGATCATCCACTCCATGGTTGAGCTTAACGACTACAGCATTATCGCCCAGCTCAGCCAGCCAGACATGCGACTGCCGATTCAGTACGCGCTGACGTATCCCGAGCACGTCCATGGCCCGTGCCGTCGACTCGACTTCACGACGTTGCGGCAACTGACGTTCGAGCAACCCGATCTCGAACGGTTCCCTGCGCTCCGGCTAGCCCGGGACGCGGGGAGAGCCGGGCAAACCTTTCCCACGGTCCTGAGCGCCGCGGACGAAGTGGCGGTCAATGCATTCATGGAAGGCAGGATCCGCTTTCTTGACATCCCGGAAGCCGTCGAACGGGTCCTCGAACGCCATGACCCGATCCCCGTCAAGGATTTGGAAACCATCGCCGGGGTAGACAGGTGGGCAAGGCAGGCAGCGAACGACGTCGTTACGGCGAAGGTGAACCGGTAAGGGACTCTGTCCACCGCTCAAGATCGGTCTGGGACAACTCCTGGGCAAACGTCAGCACGCCGACGGACGCAGCCCTCGCCTCTTCCTTGAGCACAAGCGCACATGCGTCAGTTGTCGCTCCCGTGGTCCGCACGTCATCGATCAGCATGATGTTTCGACCGGCTTCGATCGCCCAGCCGGGGTGGAGCCCGAAGGCATCCGCGACGTTGGCATGTCGGCGTTGCTGGTCCAGCGTGACCTGGGGCAACGTGGCCCGATTTCTGATCAAGAGGGAGCGCACTGGGAGTCCCATCTCCGCGGCGATATGCCTCGCCAACAACTCGGACTGATTGTACCCACGGAGTTCGAGCTTCTTCGGATGAAGGGGCACGGGCACGACGATGTCTATCGCACCGAACTCCCGGAGCACCGGTATCATTCGCGCGGCCAGGTGTTCGGCCCGCGCCGGCTCGTTTCCATACTTGAACCGCCTGATAGCGGCGCCGGCCCATCCCGCGTAGGGATATGCAGCCCTCGCCTTCGCGACAGAAGGCCCTATCGCGCGACATCCATACGGTTCGTGCGTTGGTGATCCGCAGGCGTCGCAGATATGCTGGAGGAGCAGCGGCAGGGTGGCGCTGCACAGCTCGCAGAGCCACATTCCCCGCATCCCGCATCCAGCGCAGGTTTTGGGGTACAACACGTCCATCAGGATGTTCCGTGCCGCCACCGAGAGGCGGCGCAGGTCACGCGTCGCGATCATCACCGGGAATCGTTCCCTCATGAGGCCGTAACATGCCAGGTTTCGAAGCTGACCACGACACGCCCCGCAGGGTCGGGCAGGGGTTCGATGAGACAGATGCCATCCGGGTGCTCTACGGCAAGGATACGAGCGAAGGCATCGTTAGCATAGAGCCCGATGGGCCTCATCATGCTCGCGTCTTTCGCCGCGACCTGGCTTCGGGTGAGACGATCTCGCATCGCGAGCCAATGCCACGCTGGATCGTGACGACGGCAGACCACCCTTCCCTTGGCGACATGCAGGGGAATTACCAGCAACTGGCGGGTGACATGCCACTGGCCACGCTGGTGACCTTCGATACCAGGCAGACGTACTCGCATGCGGCGTCATTGCTGCAAGCTCGGGATCCGGACGTTATCAAGGTCCGGTCGCCCCTGTCTCAGTACCTCATCGCGTCCGGGCAAACGTTCTTCAAAGGGATGGCGTTTGAAGATCTCCGCCGTATGCAGCTGGACATCGAGACGCTCGGTTTTGACCCAACCGATCCTGACGCAAAGATCATCATGGTGGCAATGCGCCAGGGAGACTGGGAAGATGTCCTCGTTCTCGAAACCGATGAAGCGGACCTGCTCCGACAAGCCGCCGAGCACATCCGGGAACGTGACCCCGACGTCATCGAGGGACACAACATCTTCAACTTCGATCTTCCGTACCTAGTTGAGCGGGCCCGCCGTGCGAACGTGCGGCTTCCGATTGGACGAGATGGCAGCGATCCCAACGTTGCTGATTTCACGCAACGGTTTCGCGCCGGGGCGATCTCCATGCCGTTCACGACGGTACACATCTACGGGCGTCATGTGATCGATACGTACCAGCAGATTCAGCGCTGGGATACGTCCGGCCGCCTCCCGAGTTATGGCCTGAAGAACGTGATCCGGGCCCTGAGCATCGAGCGCGAGGATCGGGAATTCGTCGAGGGAGAGCAGATTGCCATCCTCTGGAAACGAGGTGAGCGAAGCAAGGAGCGGCTTGCCCGCTATGCGCTGGACGATGTCCGAGATGTCGACTTGCTCTCGCGGATCACCCTTCCTACGGAGTTCTATCAGACACAGGTTCTCCCGATGGCCTTTCAGACCGCCTCGACGGCAGGAACCGGCACGAAGATCGATCATTTAATGATGCGAGCCTACCTGGCCGAACTCCACAGCCTGCCTCAGCCCCAGGAGGTCAGACCGTATCCCGGAGGCTATGTGGAACTCCTGGAGACCGGCATTTTTGGACCAGTCGTCAAGTGCGATGTCGAGAGCCTGTATCCATCGATCATGCTGGAGCGGAGGATCCTTCCCCGCACCGATGTCATGGGTGCATTTCCGCTTCTGCTCGACGATCTGACGCGGAGACGGATCGAGTCGAAGCGCAAAGCCGCGACCTCGAACGGTGAAGAGCACGCATTGCATGATGGGCTTCAGGCCACATTCAAGATCCTGATCAATTCCTTCTATGGGTATCTGGGATTCCAGCGTGGACACTTCAATGACTACGCCGCTGCCGAGGCAATTACTATCGAGGGACAGCGCATCATTAAGGAGGTGGTTGCCAATCTCCAGCAACGCGGCTCCGAGGTCATCGAGGTCGACACCGACGGCGTGTTTTTCACCCCTCCCGCAGATGTGACAACTGAGGAAGAGGAACATGCGCTCATTCGGGACGTGTCGCGGGACATGCCGCTCCGGATTCGTCTCGCGCATGACGGACGCTATCAGCGGATGCTGTCTCTCAAGCAGAAGACGTATGCGTTGATCGATTTCGACGGCAAACTGGTGATGAAGGGGAGTGCACTACGAAGCCGGCGAATGGAGCCGTGCCTGCAACAGTTTCTTCAGGACGCCACCCGACACTTCCTTGAGGACGACAAGGATGCAGCCCGCGAGCGTTACCTTTCGCTTGCTCAGTCGATCCAGGAGAGAAAGCTCGAGCCGCGCGACTTCAGCCAGTGGCAGATGCTGCGGGAAGGAACAATCGATGCACATCCCCGGCTCCGCGACTTGCTGAAGGCGAATCCCGGACGATGGAGGTATGGAGACCGGCTCGAGATTTATGAGCGCCAGGATGGAACACTAGGTTTCGCGGAAGACTACGCTCGCGACGAAAACGTCCAGGTACTGCTCAGGCACTTGCGAGACGCGGCACTCCGCTTCGAACCCATCTTCGAATCAAAAGCGGAGTTCGACGCGTTCTTCCCCGCGATCCAACCCACGACCGATATTGCGTTCGCGCGAGCACGCAGACCAGTGGAACAGCTCTCATTGCTGTGAGATCAGAATGAAACGTCTAGAGGAGCGTAGGTAGAGCTACCTTGGGGTACTTGAACAACTGCGGTAATCCGTCCATGGGGTAAGCTGCCAGGGCTATCGTGTCGGAATCTGCAGCATCATTCAGGGTGACGTTGCTTCCGGCGGAAGAGTGCTCATGGTCGTGGGTTACGGATCGCACTTCTGTGGTACCTGAAGGATGTGCTGTCACCGGAGGTGACATTGCTACTCATCCTGCCCAGACCATCCCCAAGGGTACCATTGGGGGACGCAGAGCGGG
>DASYWM010000274.1:0-13587 GCA_035936075.1 Thermomicrobiales bacterium | reverse complement strand
GGCATGGAGCTCCACCGAAGAGTTTCTCGCCACCATCGGTTTACCAGCATTGGGAGACCGCCTCTCCATGCTGGACGTTGTGCTGGCGACCATCGGCATCCTGCTCCTGCTTGGCGTGGGCCTCCGGAAGGGTCTCCGCAGTGCGGAGCTAGCGATCGCGGGGCTCGTTATCTTCCAGACGGCGACGATCATCATGACTATGCGAGTAGACTTTGAACGCTACTATCTTCCTATCTTGCTCGGCATGGTTGTCGCCATCGGCTACAGCGTGGGATACGCCGCCTACGGGGTCCAGAAACTTGTTACACGTAATGATTCGCCCGCAGCCGACACTGCACGACCGTAATGCGGATGCTGAGAGTGGAGAGAGCATTCGCGGAGTGCGAACGCATGGCCATCACTGCTGGAGGATGAGGGGAACCGCCCTACTCACCGTGCTGATGCTCTACTTCCTTCTGCCTGGTGTACCAGAGGTCATGGCAGCACAAGCGCAGCCAGACCCTCCACCGGAGACACTTCCCTACTTTTACGACCCTTCCGATGTCTTTCCCGAAGATCAACAGGTAACCCTTACCCGGGACGCCCGATTGATGCAGCGATCCGGCATCCCCAGCGTTGTTTATGTCCGCACCGCAACCGCTGGTGAAGCCGGAAAGGAATCCTCGCGTGCCTTTGCGGACACGGTCCGGCGTGAATGGAATGTCGAATCCTCTCCGGATGCCGACGATGGTCTCGTAATCCTCCTCTCCTACGTTCCGGACAACCCGGCAGCCAGCACTGCCGTTGCCTCGTGGGGGACATCGACATTCCACGACTCGGGTCTCACGCCCGAATACGTTCAGTCGGTGCTCGATCGCGATGTCCGCACGTTGCTCGATATGGAGTTTCCCTTCGAAGCAATGGTGTATGGGCTGAGACAAATCCGCTATGGGGGCATTTACTTCCCTCCACCACCCGATCCGCTCGAGGGTGGCGCTAAAACGTTGCACGACGTCCTGCGGTGGGTTGGACCAGTACTCACCATTGGCATGGTCTCAGCGTTTGTAGCCCTGTCGCTTCGTCGGCACGCGGACAAGCATATGGCACCAAAGTTCCTCTGGAAAACAGCCGGGCTCACCGGCATGCTCGTGGTCATGCTTTCGGTGCTGTCGGTCATCGGCCGTAGCAGGGTCGGCATCGGCAGCGCCCTGCTGATCCTAGTCGCGCTGGCGATCCAAGCTTGGCTTTGGTCGCATCCCCCGAGACAGCAGGCGCGGCATATTGAGCGCCGCACTGTACCTCCAACGAGCCAGCGGCTACGGAAGCGACGGCAGGCCCGAAGGATGTTGGCGACAGGGATGCGACGATGAGACAGTCCCTGCGTCAAACCCGTCCACCGGCAATCCAACACAGCCTCCTTAAACGCTCCCGACGTCGGCTGCGTTATCCGCGCCCCCGGTCCTTTCGGCCCATCGCATGGCCATTGGTGCTTCGTGGCCGCAACACCGAACCGAGGGATCGATTCCTGACCTCGCGGGATCGTATCCTGCCCGATGTTCTCCTGGCGCTGCTTTTCTTCGCGTTGTCGCTGGCGGTGAACCTTGGAGCGCTTCCCACAACGCCGACCCATCCGGATGAAACCCGATGGATGAACCGCGCCTACTACGCGAGGGATCTGGCTGATCCATTCGGCCCAACATGGCAGGACTACGTCACCACGCGCGGCCAACCGCCACTCGGAAGTATCGTGATGGGGATAGGTTTGGCGATCCAGGGGCGAGACCTCGACGCAACCGGTGTCTGGGATTTCGCCTATGGGAGTGACTGGAACGAGCGAGCTGGTGCCGTACCGACGGAAGAAGACCGCCACGCCGCACGCCGCACCAATGCCGTCATCGGCGCCATGGTAGCTGGACTGGCGTTCGTCCTGGGGCGCCTCCTGACGAACCGTGTCGGCGGGGGAATTGCTGCAGGTTTCGTCGCCTTTCATCCCCTGCACATTACCCTCTCGACCCAGGCTCTCTCCGATCAGACATTGGCGTTGCTGCTCATGCTCATCTTCATAACGGGATGGAGTTTCGCCAGGAAGCCAACCTGGACACGAGCGATCCTGCTCGGTATCCTGCTGGGCCTGGGCGGATCGGTGAAGCTCTCGCCGCTCCTGCTCAGCGCGCCCCTGGCCCTGTTTGGTGTGATGCGCCTCGTCGTTGACCGAGACCGATCAGGGGTTGACTACGCCCTCAAACTCCTTGCGCAACCTGTGGTGGCCCTTGCCATGTTTGTGGCGAGCTATCCCTATCTCTGGCCTGCTCCAATACGTCGGACGTGGAATCTCTATGCCTTTCGAGCCTCTGAGATGGAGGGGCAGAGCGAGGCGTGGCCCGAGGTTGCAGTGGCAAGCCCGCTCGATGCTCTCGGCCGTTTCGGACGCTACCTGACGGACGACCGCTCGGTGACCGGAAGCATCATTCAGTTCGTGTATGACGGCCTTGGCATTGACCGCGCCGCTACCGGCCTCGACTACATTCCGGCCGTGGCCGGAATCGTCATCCTGATATGGTGGATTGCCAAGCGCGGACTCTGGACCCCGGCGGCGATGGTTGGGCTCTTGATGGGCGCGGAGGCCGGTGCGCTCGTGTTCGGTATGAAGACGGACTTCTACCGGTACCATCTCCCGATCGTGGTCATCATGGCCGGGTGTATCGGCATCGGCACGGGAACTGCTTGGTCCGCTCTGTCCCATTACCTTCGCTCCCGGGAGGTGCAGGCGAGGCGCGCGCCAACCGCTGCTGCTCGTACCTCGATTCAACCGCTTCGACCGACAACACGGAACAGACCGTCGCCGGTGAGGGCATTTGAAGCGGCGCGAGCAAGGGAGGCACGGCAGTGACCCATCTCTCCCTGCGCCACCTCGTCTTCCTGATGCTCATCGCGATGAGCTTGACTGTCGCGACTGGTTCCGTCGCTGCCCAGCGGGACCCACTCGCTTCCGTCGTTGACATGGGGTCGCCACAACTCGAAACAGTCCCACCAACCATCTTCGCACGGGAACAGCGCGACAGCATTGCTGGGGTGGTGAATGAAGCCCGTCTCTTCGGCGTACCTCTCGTCGTCCGTGTCATCCATACGCCAACACCCTTAGGTCTGCTCTCCGAGGCCGGAGCCATCGCCGGTGCAGCACCCTCCGCCCAGGAAATCACACAACGGATGGCCGAGGAGTGGCTGGCGACAGAGGGTGTCGGAACGTCTCCAGGAGCAGAGGATGGCATCTTGCTGCTTGTTGTTATTCCTGAAGACAACCACCAGTTAACGACAGCGGCATTCGCGACGGGTGACAACGCCCTCCCCTTGAACGGTCTCACCCAGGATCGCCTAGATCATGTCATCACAACGATCATGCCGCCCCGCTTTGCGGACAACACCATCGCTGCCGGCGTCCATTCCGGAATCGCGCATCTCTCATACGACAACCTCTTCGCGGTTCCAGCCCGGCTTCAGCCGACTGAGCAGCAAGAGCGTTTACGAGACCTCACCAACACCGCGCTTCTGGGAATGACCGCGCTCGGGATTATTGCCCTGGGTGGCCTCATTTTCTGGATCCGGCGTAGGGACAGCGCCCGAATACCAGCGGATGCCGATACCCTTTCCCCATTTGAGGCAGGAGCTCTTGCCCGGGGACGGGTCGATGAACCGGTGGTCACGGCGGCCCTGCTGCATATGATTGACTGCGGAATTCTAAAAGCTTCGATGGGACATGCGGGGGTACTGGCCCTTGCAATGGGCCACGACATTGCGACTGTCGATCCATTTGAACAACAGATCATGAACCTGCTTGCTATCGAAGCGGGACAGGATGGTCGTCTCCCCAATGCCGCAGTGCGTCGCGTTCAGGACGTCCTCGCTCCAGCCCGGGAGTGGCTTCAGGACGATCTCGCCACACGCAATCTCTTCAATAGGGACGCCAAAGTAGAAACCGTCTGGATCATCCTCGCTAGTCTGGCCTTGGGAACACTTGCGCTTTTCTCCCTCGTGCCGTCGGTAGTCGCCATGTCGCGCTACGGCCTCTTCACCTTTGGCATCGCCATGCTCGTGGTGGCCGGGGCACTTGCTTGGGCGGCCCGCCGAAGTTGGACCACCAGCGCGGGCGAGCAGGTCCTCTCGGCGTGGCTCTCATCACGATCCCATCCGGAGGAAGCTGCAATCTACGATACCATCGTCCACCAGGATGCACTGCTTGCTGCTCCTGGGGGCCCGGATACAGATCCAGCGGTTCGCATGGTGCGTGAGCTACGAACCCTTGGTGCTGGATAGGGCAGTCATCGACCGGCCCCCGGCAAAACGCTTTACCGCTTGCTCGAATACCATGTAGAAACGGCCCGATAATCGAAGGGGGAACCGTCCGGGAAGGTGATGTTCGCTTCAGCGAACGGCATGCGGCCCTCGTCCTGGGGATCGTAAAGTTGGGTCGGGAAATTGAGCAGGGTTGCCGGTCCTTCGCTCGTTACCACAAAGCCATGCAGCGTGCGTGCAGGGATCGTCACCATCAGCGGCGCCGGCGCATCCTCCTGTGCGGAGAGTTCCACGAGCATCAACTTCCCGCGCGAGAGCGAGTCATCTCGCGGGTCGGCAATCGCTACGACGATGCGCCCGGAAACGCAGTAGAACCGGTCGGTTTGGTTCTGATGCACGTGCCATGTGTCGATATCGCGGGCAACGCCAGGTTCCGTTGTTGAGGTGTAGACCTGGGCGAAAGGCATGGAATCGCCATAGACGTCAGACCAGTCAGTACGAAGCAGTTCCGTCAACGTGCCACGTGGGTCCCGGTTTGTTCGCAGACTGCGAACCGTGACATCGAAGATGGACGGAGCCGTGCCGCCGTCCCGTACAAGCACGGACTCTACCGCGTCCAGCGTTTTCGATGAATACTCCCCTGTCATCCACTTACCCTTCATCGCGACCGGCCGCCGCCAGGCGCCAGCCATACTGTCGCTCGTAATACTCGGCAAACTCCCCCGAGGCATTGCGAATGGCCCGCCACCACTCGGGATGCGACAGGTACCAGTCAATCGTATCTCCAAGCGTCGATTCAAAATCTCGCTGTGGTGCCCATCCCAGATGGGTCCGGATTTTGTTGGAATCCAGCGCATAGCGCCTGTCATGCCCCGGTCGATCCGGCACGTAGGCGATAAGGCTCTCACTCTTGCCCAAATGAGCGAGGAGCTGCCGCACGACATCGATGTTCGGGCGCTCGTTTCCGGCGCCGATGTTGTAGATCTCACCACTCCGGCCCCGCCGCAGGGCGAGGTCAATGCCAGCAGCATGATCCTCGGCGTGAAGCCAGTCGCGTACCTGCAGTCCATCGCCATAAACCGGAAGTGGCCGGTCCTCCAGGGCGTTTGTGATGAAGAGCGGCACGAGCTTCTCGGGATACTGACGAGGACCGATCGTATTACATCCCCGGGTAACGACGACATCAGTGCCATAGGAGACCGAGAATGACCGGCAAAAGAGCTCACCACCCGCCTTTGCCGCCGCGTAGGGAGAGCGAGGCGCAAGCGGATCAGATTCGAGCGAGAACTTGCCCTCCGGAATGTCACCATAGACCTCGTCCGTGCTGACCTGCACGAGACGACCACCTTGCCGCCGCATCGCATCAAGCAGGACGTAGACGCCCTCCACGTTTGACCGGAGAAACGCGCTCGGATCGAGCAATGACCGGTCGACGTGCGTCTCAGCGGCAAAGTTGACCACCGCATCATGTCCGGCTACCAACCCGTCTACCAGAGAAACATCCGCAATGTCGCCATGGACAAAGCTGTGGCGAGGATTCTGCTCCAATTCAAACAGATTGGCGGGATTCCCGGCATATGTCAGTGCATCAAGCGTCGTTACCGTGTCGTCCGGATACCTTTCCAACACGAGGCGTACGAATGCCGAACCAATAAAGCCGGCGCCGCCGGTCACCAGAATCTTCACGATTGTCCTCTCGCTGACGGTTGGCTCCAGGCGGACATCATTCGGGGTATATACCGCGACACGGCGTCCTCCCATGCGGGCAGCCTCACGCCGATTGCAGCTGCGCGCTCGTTGGCCAACGCACTGAAGGCCGGCCGCTTCGCCGGCAATGGGTACTTTGCCAGGAACTCCGCGGTGCTCGTCGGCGTCACCGACCTCGGGTCCAAACCGGCGATCCGCGCGACCTCTCTGGCAAATTGATACCTGCTGACCACACCTTCGTTGGAAAGGTGCAGAACCCCGGAGGGTCGTAATGGAACGAGCGCCACCAATGCTCGGGCGAGATCACCGGCGTACGTCGGGGAGCTCACCTCGTCATCGACAACGGACATCGCGCCGCGCTCCTGCAGCATCGAGACGACGGTCCGTGGAAAGTGCTTGCCCTCGCCGCCAAATACCCAGGATGTCCTTGCTACGGCGAATGAATCCTCCGTAGCGAGCACGGCCCGCTCACCATCCAGTTTGCTTTGACCATATACGGAGATCGGCCCTGGCTCGGCATCCTCGGCATAGGGCTCATCGCTCTCCCCCGAGAAGACGAAGTCGGTGCCGACCGCCAAGAGCCACGCCCCGGCACGTTTTGAAGCCTCGGCGATATTCCTCGAACCGAGATGATTTACCTGGTTTGCCAGCTCCCGGTTCTTCTCACACCCATCGACATCTGTGTAGGCAGCCGCATGAATGACTGTGTCCGGCGGGCTATCACCAAACACATCATGAACCGCGTTGGCGTCACTGATGTCCACGACAGCATCAATATCATTGCCTTCAGCATGACCCAGCCTGATGACATCATAGCCAGCGTCCCGAAGCTCCGTGCAAAGGTATCTGCCCAACTGGCCACCTGCTCCGGTCACGAGGACTCGCTCTCCTCGCCTCATTCGCTACTCCGCATCACGAAATATCCAGTTGGCCGTGGTCACCGATCATGAGGCGCATCACGTGCGGCCTGTGGTCGGTTCGCTGGATGACCACCTCTCGGCCGATAAGGGAATCACTGATTCGCCTGCTGATGTTCTTGATCGAACTATCTGCGAGCACGATCGAATGTTCGATCTCGCAGCTCTGCAGGTGCACCCGATCCCCAATAGCCGTAAAGGGACCAACAAAGGCTCCGTCAAGACGTGCTCCCTTGCCGATGATGGCAGGCCCACGCACGGAACTGCCGCGGATCTCCGCACCCTCTTCGATGATGACCTCACCGACCAGAACGGAGGCGCTATCGACTTCGCCATCGATCCGCCGGGTAATACCGCTCAGGACTACCCGGTTTGCCTCAAGCATGTCGTCCTTCTTGCCCGTGTCGATCCAGACATCATCGATAAGCGAGGCGTCAACCTCATTGCCGGCGTCTATCAACCCCTGGATAGCATCGGTAATTTCGAGTTCACCACGGGCAGAGGGAACCAATCCGGGGACGACGTCATGAATTTCAGGACCAAAGAAATAAACACCGACGACTGCATAAGGCGAGATGGGGATTTTTGGTTTTTCCACCAACTGTTGAACTTTTCCGTTCGCATCGAGCACAGCGACACCGAGTGCGGACGTGTCATCTACCTTCTTGAGGAGTATCTGGCCGGCAGCGTCGCTGTGGCGGAACTGTTCGGCGTGGCCCACGATTCCCTGCCGCAGAAAATTGTCTCCGAGATACATGCAAAAGGGTGAGTCGCCAAGGAACTCTCGGCCGGTAAGCACCGCATGGGCCAGACCCAGCGGCGCATCCTGGGGAATATAGGTGATTTGGGCTCCGAACTGCGAACCGTCACCAATAGCCTCACGGACTTGGCCGCCACTGTCACCCGTGATGATGCCAATCTCCTCGATGCCTGCTTCGACGAGCTGCTCAAGCGCGTAAAAGAGCACAGGCTTGTTGGCAACCGGAACCAGCTGCTTTGCGCCGGTCGCCGTCAGCGGCCGCAGTCGAGACCCCTTACCGCCGGCAAGAATCAGCCCTTTCAGCGGGCGCAACCGCACATCGGCTGACGGGAGTTGTGATGGGATCTGCATTTCATCCAGTTGGGTCTCGCTCATGGTTCAGCCCCTCCAACGCGCAATAGTATCCCGAACACGAGGCACAGTTTAAGTTCCTTGGCAAAAAAGACTGGCCGTCGACATGACCTTCATCACGCGCGAGACCAGTCCTTCCACGATGTATGGCTGGAAGCGGAGGCGCTACCTGGCCGCCACCTCTTCGCGGGCTGCCACGCCCGCCGCTGGCGCGTAGAGCTTCTCTACGTAGTCAATGAGCATCCGGCGAGCGCTGAACCGTGGAGCGACGGTCCGGATCGCCTCCTTGGCCACCTGGATCCAGTCGTGGGGAAGCCCATCTGCTTGGCGTTGGTAATAAAGCGGCACGATTTGCTCCTCGAGCATCTCGTACATCATGTTCGCTTCCGCCTCGTCCTGGGCATCACCTTGCCTGGGCGATGACTCGATGCCCCAGCCATTCCTGTTTCCCGGTTCCCAACCTTCAATCCACCAACCATCCAGGATGCTGAAATTGGGCACACCATTTGCTGCGGCCTTCATGCCACTCGTGCCGGATGCTTCGAGCGGATAACGTGGGTTGTTCAGCCATACATCGACGCCGGCCACGAGAAGGCTTGCAAGCCCCATCTCGTAATCCTCGACGAACGCCACCCGACCTCCCAAACGAGGATCCCTGGCCTTCAGGTAGATATCCTGAATGAATTTCTTCCCGCCCTCGTCGGCAGGGTGAGCCTTGCCGGCGAAGATCAGCTGCACCGGATGTTCCGCATTGGTCAAGATCCGCGCAAGGCGGTCAATGTCCCGGAAGATTAGGGTGGCACGCTTGTAGGTGGCGAATCGTCGCGCGAAGCCGAGCGTAAGTACATTCGGGTTCTGGAATGGCCCCGACGAAAGGACCTGCCACGCATCGAACTGACCCTCCACGTAGCGCTTACGGGAACGTTCGTGCATCTCGGCGATCAGAGCCTGCTTCGCTTGCTGGTGCGCGGCCCAGAATTCATCGTCCGGGATATTCAATATGGTGTCCCAAACGTGCTGCTTCTCCTGCTGGTCCTTCCAGTACCGGGGCTGGTACCGGCTATAGACTCTCCGCATGGCCGGGGAGATCCAGGTCCTGAGGTGCACACCGTTGGTGATCGACTGGATTGGTGCGTTCTCCGGTCCCGTGTCCGGCCAGATATCGTGCCACATCTGTCGGGAGACTTCACCATGCTTCTCGCTCACGCCATTACGGTGTGCGGACAGCCGTAGCGACAGAGCTGTGAAGTTGAATCCTGGATCATCGCCGTGACGACCAAGCGCAAGGAACTCCTCGCGATCCAAACCGAGTTCCGGCCAGTAACTTGAGAAATATCGGTCGATCATCTCTGGCGAGAAGATGTCATGCCCTGCGGGAACGGGGGTGTGCGTGGTAAAGACTGTCGATGCCCGCACCAGGTCCTGAGCCTCCTCGAAACTCTTGCCCTGGTGGACATACTCGCGCAATCGCTCCAGCATCGAGAGCGCGGCGTGCCCCTCGTTGGCATGCCAGTAGGTCGGCTCGATACCAAGTGCGCGCAGCAGGCGGACACCTCCAATGCCGAGGACGATCTCCTGTCGAAGCCGATGCTCCGTATCGCCACCGTAGAGTCGCGATGAGAGCTGACGGGTCCACTCGGGGTTCCCACCGACATCGGAGTCAAGCAGGTAAAGCGAGACTCGCCCCACCTTCACCTGCCAGACAGCAAGACAGAGCGACCCTGGTCCATCCTGGAGATCGACTTCAATCAGGACTGGCGTGCCGTCCTCGTTCAGAACCTGTGTCGTTGGCTCGGAGTCCGGCTCGAGATGAGCCGGTACATCGTGCTGCCAACCGCTGGAATCTATGCGCTGTTGCAGATAGCCCTGGCGATACAGCAGCGAGACCGCAATGAGCGGAATGCCCATATCGCTAGCTTCCTTGATGTGATCGCCAGCGAGCACACCCAAGCCACCGGAATAGATCGGCAGCGCCCGGTGCAGGCCGAACTCCGCTGAAAAATAGGCGACCTTCTTATCCAGAAGCTCCGGATGTCGATGCGCCAACCAGGTCTCACTGTCCGACGCGTTGATCATCGTGTCGAACCGCATCATGACATCGTCATATTGACCCAGGAATGCAGGATCCTCGACCGCCCTGCTCAGGCGAGCCGGGTCGATCCGGTGCAGGAAGAGTACCGGGTTCTCCTTGCAAACACCCCAAAGCACCGGGTCCAACTCCCTGAAGAGCGCCCGGGCTCGCGGCTGCCAGGTCCACCAAAGGTTGTAGGAAAGCTCATTTAGTCGATCAATGCGCTCCGGGAGATCAACCCGGGAAGCGCGCATCTTGAAGCTCATATGGTGATGCCTCGTTCATTTCGTGCTGGAGGACCAGCCGCAGTACCAGCTGAACGAACATGTCCAGCGATAGATTCCCCATTTCACCGGAAGGCGCCCACCAGTGGGTGACGGGTGCTTTGCAACTTGGTTCCGGCTGCGCTCTATCAGGAAGCGCATTCAGTAGGGGTATACCAGATTCCGACATAACACGCTGCCGGGCTACATCAGTGAGGACGTAGCAAGTTCTTGTGCAACGGGACCGAACGGCTCTGTCAAAGGCATCGTCGCCTGTACATTCAAAGAGCTGCCACTTCCCATCAGTTTATTCTTCGCCGAGATAGGCTTTACGCACGGTCTCATTTGCCATCAGCGCCTTCGCATCGTCTGTCAGCACGATGTTTCCTGTTTGAAGGACGTATCCCCGCCTGGCGATTGCGAGCGCCATGAGCGCATTCTGCTCGACGAGAAGGACGGTCGTTCCCTGCTGATTGATGTCCTTGACGATTGAAAAAATTTGCTCGACAAGGATGGGCGACAAGCCCATCGACGGCTCGTCAAGGAGCAGGAGCTTCGGACGAGCCATGAGCGCCCGGCCTATCGCAAGCATCTGCTGTTCACCGCCGGACATCGTCCCCGCGTTCTGGCTGGTGCGCTCCTTAAGCCTCGGGAACAGGTCGAATACCCGGGCGAGATCGGCCTGGTCCACCTTGCCGTTGACGAACGCGCCCATCTGCAAATTCTCAAGCACGGTCATCCGGGGGAAGACGCGCCGACCCTCCGGTGATTGCGCGATTCCCATCGACGAGACCTTGTGTGCCGGCATCCCACTGATCTTTTGCCCAAGCACGCGTACCTCCCCGTCGCGCGGCGTCAACAGGCCCGAGATCGTCCGCAGGGTTGTGCTCTTTCCTGCACCGTTCGACCCGATCAGGGTCACAATCTCCCCCTGATGCACATCCAGCGAGATTCCCTTCAGAGCATGGATGTGGCCATAGTAGGAGTGGACATCGACCATCTCCAGCATCTTCTGGTTATTCATTTCGCTCCATCCCCAACATCCAGGGGTCTCGCGATAATACTGGTTCCATCCTCGGCATGTTGTTCACCGGACAACCGGGCGATAACCTCAGCCGACCCTGCACCAAGATAGGCCTCAATCACCTTGGGGTTCTCCCGGACCTCTCTGGGCGTCCCGTCGGCGATCTTCATTCCATGATCCAGCACGGCGATATGGTCGGAGATGCCCATAACGACCTTCATGTCGTGCTCGATGAGAAGGATCGTTAGGTCGAACTCGTGCCGCATCCTGTCGATGAACGCGGTCATGCCTTCGGTTTCACGCGGGTTCATGCCGGCGGTGGGCTCATCCAGCAGCAGCAGTTTTGGATCACTTGCCAGTGCCCGTGCCACCTCAAGCCGGCGCTGATCGCCATAGGAGAGGTTCTTTGCGGTTGTACGCGCCTGTTCACCTAGGCCAACATAATCCAGAAGCGAAAAGGCCTTCTCCCGAGCTTCGTACTCCTCCTGCCTGACGGATCTGGTTCTCAGGATGGCACCCAGGGGATTGGCGGTGAGACGTGTGTGCATGCCCATCAATACATTTTCGATGGCCGACACATTGGCGAAGAGCCGAATGTTCTGGAATGTCCTTGCGATGCCAATATCCGTCACCTCGTGGGGCCGTAATGATCCACGGCGATTGCTCTCCGACGAGATGGGCCGGTCAAGAAAGTAGATATCTCCCTCGGTCGGCCGGTAGATACCAGCAATCATGTTGAAGAATGTGGTTTTCCCCGCGCCATTCGGGCCGATCACGCTACTAATCGACCCCTTGGCGATCTGCAGGTCCACACTGTCGACGGCAACCAGGCCGCCGAAGCGCTTGGTCACCCCCCGTGCCTGGAGTGCGGTCTCCCTCGAGGAAACCGATGTGGCCTGCGTTGGAGAAGTTGTCGTCGCCATACCTAAATGTCCCCCTCGCGATTTCCTACATCTCCCTCGCGGGCTTCCCTCAGTGACTGGTCGGCTTCATCCTCGTCGAAGGTGTAATTGTTGTCTTCGCCCTTCATCTCTGCAGCACGACGCGCCGACGGGAAGAGCCCACCCGGACGAAGCAGCATGATAAGCACCAGTGCCAAACCGAAGATGAGGAAGCGGTCCGATGTGAGGCTGTGATTGGCCAGGAAGTTCCCGATGGGCGCCACTGGCCCCCATGTGATTTGCTCCCCCAACCAGTTCATGGGCCCGTTGAGCTTTTCCGCCAGGATGCGGTCGAAGGTTCCGATAATCAGCGCACCGGCCAGGACGCCGTAGATGTTACCGATTCCGCCAAGGATGACCATCGACAGAATGACGATCGAGAGCGAGAACTGGAATTGGTCAGGATACACGACCCCGACATAACCGGAGTAGAGCGAACCTGCGAAACCGGAAAACGAGGCGCCGAGCGCGAAGGCCCAGAGTTTGGTCCGGACCGGGTTGATCCCCATACTGGCCGCCGCGATCTCATCCTCCCGGATCGCCTGCCAGGCACGCCCCATTCGGGAATCGTAGAGACGGGTGATGACAAAGAGCGAGAGAAGGCCCACAAACAGAATGAGCCAGAACCATTGCCACTGGTTTTGGGTGCCAAAGCCAATGCTCCAGCCGAATGGAAGCGGAATCGTGGGCGGCTTGGTAATCTGGCCGATGCCTTGGGGACCCCGGGTAACGCTGACGGTATTTGTGAAAAAGTCGGGAACGATCTCCCCGAAACCGAGCGTTACGATGGCTAGATAGTCACCGCGAAGCCGAAGTGTAGGCGCACCGATGATCGCGCCGCAGATCGCAGCGACCACCCAGGAGACCGCCATGGCGGGCCAGAAGTTCTGCATGAACTCCGGTACCCAGCCTTTCTGCACGAAAACGCTACTCGGCGACGTCAGGAACGCTTGGGCATAGGCGCCTATTACGAAGAACGCAACATAGCCGAGATCGAGCAAACCTGCGTAACCGACGACGATATTGAGGCCGAGGGCAAGCAGGACATAGACAAGAATCGGGATCCAGGACCCGAGGAGACCAAGCCCCAGCGCGGAGTCGATAAGCGGGTAGAGGGCAACAATCGCCGCGCCGACGAGCACTTTCCACAGTCGCTGGCGTTCGATCTCACGCCGTTCCTGAAAGAAGACATCGGTTCGTGAGGCAATGGATGCGGCCATACTGGTCTCTCCTTCGGGCCTGCTCAGACCTTCTCAGGTGCTGAATGGCCGAACAAGCCGGCGG
>DASYWM010000273.1:0-8261 GCA_035936075.1 Thermomicrobiales bacterium | reverse complement strand
ACCGGGAGCATCTGGCGGACACACCTTCACCTTCAACTACAGGCAACCTCTACGCGCCAATGCCTGCCCTCAATGACGTGAGGGGCGGGTGGAAGGACGGCTCTCCGAAGGGCACTCGCGCCGCAAAGGTGGGTATGGCGGTCGTGCCACTGGCGCTGTTGTGGCGCCGGTGGAGCGACAGCGACCGGAGCTCAGCGGCCGTCAAGATCCGCGGGGGAATCCGGTGGCGGCGGTAGTTCATGAGGTATTCCCGGGCTGGGGTGCCTGAAGCTAGGCAGTCGCCCCAGTCCGGCCATTATTTCCCCGGCAAGAACACCGATGCAGACGGCGACGAGCAGCAGGACGGGGAGGTGATAGCGCGCCCAGTCTACACCGAGGCCGTAGATCGTGATCGCTGCCTGCCCGGTGAGGACCGTCGCGGTGAGCGCCGGGCCGCTCCAAACTCCTCGCTGAGCCACCAACCAGAGGAGGAGTACGAGGCCGGCGGCGGCAAGGGTTAACTCGAACCCAGCAGGAATCCAGCTCCACCCAAATCGCTCCACGAGGCGACCCAAGGTCGTCCACTCGGTGCCAAGCCGGGCGCCGACGCGCTGGAGTGCCTCCGTTCGTGTCTCGACGGCGATGTGCTCCCACAGCATGCCCTGGATGTCCATACCCCACTGTCGATAGTCGACCAGCGCCTGAATATTCGCGACCGGATCTTGCCAGAGATACGGGTAGCTGGCGATGAACGTGAACAGGGCAACGACAGGTGTGGAGAGCAGGCCCAAGCCCAGCCTCCATGACGGCCATGTGTTTCGTCCTGATTCAGCCGATGGCGGCTTGTTGCCCCTGGTTTCGCGAACAAGCAGCAGGAGCCGGTAGGCGACCGCGATGACACCCAGAAGCGCCAGCGGTGCGGTGACACCGAGCGGGCTGAGCTTGGTCGAAGCACCCAACCCCAGGATCACGCCGAGCAGGATCGCCCGGAGCCACGATGGCCGGTCGGCGAGACGGTAGGCCGCGATTGCGGCAGCGGCGATGGAAAGCCCGAGCGCCGCATCGGACCCGGCAAAGGTGGCGAGATGACTCATCAGGGGATGAAAGGCGAGAAAGATACCCGCCATCAGGCTGCCGACGGGATTCGTGAGGCGGCTGGCGATGAAATAGACCGAGACGACTGTCAAGGCGCCGACGATCGCGCTGGTTCGTCGCGCGGTGGTGACATCCGAAGGTGATGGCTGATTCCCGCGCTTGATGTTCCAGGCATCGTCCTGGTCCATATTCCAAAAGCCGATATCTGGCAAGTCCTGTCCCTGCAGCAGGAATCCGATTCCCATCACATAGGAGCCCATGGGCGGCTGGGCGCGAAGCCGGTATCGCTCGTCCAGGGTGCCGCCTTTGGCAATCCACGTTTCCTCGTCCCAATAGCTGCTGAACGGGTGCATCAGCTCACGGATATAGGCGGCCCTGTGAATCCAGCGCGCCTCATCGCGGTGCATGGGCCGGTCATCGATCGCTCCGAAGAAGTGCCAGCACGCCAGGAAGAAAAGAGCAGTCGAGATGAGAGGATGCACCAGCCGGAGGCGTGTGGCACCGGCTTCTACCCGGCGTGACGACACGGGGATGTCCCCTGAAGCAGTCGTCACGCCAGGGAGTGCTGTTATCTCGACTGGCATTCCTGTCCTTTTGGAGCGCAGTGCATCGCGGTCAGTTTCGTTCGCTCGCGCGACCAGGCACGACACGGTCTCAGCGGGACCAATATTGCCAGACATTGTGAGCGTGACTCAAGTCTCCGGGTCCGTCCGGCGAGCAGGGACATGAGGACAACAACGACGGGAAGGCAGGCCGTTATGCCTGCCTTCCCGGCATAGCAAACGGCAAATCGACGATAAACGTGCTTCCTGCACCGGGTGCAGAGTCGACGCTAATCGAGCCGCCATGAGCTTCGGCGAGCATCCGGGAGATGTAGAGGCCGAGACCGAGGCCCGATGCCACTCCGGCCTCATCGGCACGGTAGAAGCGGGTGAATAGCATTTTCTGCATGCTATCCGGGATGCCAACACCTTGGTCGGTTACCTGAATGCGGGCGCTCTCCCCGTTCTCCGAGACCGCAATCCTGATCCTTCCGCCATCAGGCGAATACTTCACGGCGTTTCCCAGCAGGTTATCGAGGATCTGGTTGAGACGATGAGCATCCCAGTTTCCGGTGACAGGATCCTCAGGCACGTCGACGCGAAAATCAAAGGCGTCGGTGATCGAACGGACGCGATCAACCGCCTCCCGGGCGAGCGTTCCGAGGCTCACCGGGGAGCAATTGAGCTGGAGCTGGCCGGATTCCATTTGCACTACTTGCTGCAGATCCATTGCTAAGCGTTCGATGCGACGGGCCTGGGTAATGATCGTCTCGATGCTCGCTTCATCGTACGTCTTTCGACGGCGCATCAGCTGGGCCCGGCCGAGAAGCACGGTGACAGGCGAGCGAAGGTCGTGACTTGCCATGGCGAGGAAGTCATCCTGGGCCTGGGCAAGGCGTCTTCGCTCACTGATGTCCCGGACAATCGCCGATGCTCCTACGACCTTCCCCTGTGGGCCGAAAATCGGTGACAGCCGGATCTCTACGTAGACGGTGCTGCCGTCCTTGCGAGTCCGCACGGATTCCCAAGGGGGAACCTGCTCACCATCCACCAGTCGCTCGAAGGCTCCCCTGGATTCGTGCCGGCGATCTGGAGGAACAACGAGCCGGATGTGTTGGCCGATGACTTCATCAGAGGTGTACCCATAGAGCTCTTCGGCTGCTCCGTTCCAGTCGATGATCGTTCCGTCCGGATCGCAGAGGATAATGGCATCCCGTGAGCTGTCGACGATATCGGCGAGGCGTGCCCGCTCTGCTTCCGCTTGCCGGGATGCTGTGATATCGATGATGAACTTGACGCCCTCGTTGTCGCCAACACGCGCGGCAGCAAAGAGGCCCCACCAGCGCGATCCATCCTTCCGGAGATATTCCTTTTCATAGGGTGCAATGCGACCGTGCGAGAGAAACTCGTCGATAGCGCGGCGGGATTCCGGCATCCACTCCGGCGGCGTCAACGTGTCCAGCCGAAGGAGCCCCTCCTCCAGATCATCCCGGGTATAGCCGCTCATACGGAGAAAGGCCTCGTTTGCGTCGATAACCTGGCCCTGGGGGTGGAAGAAGATGATGCCTACCGTCTCAATCTCGATGGCACGTCGAAGGCGTTCCTCCGACTGCCGGAGCGTCTGCTCGATCCGTTTCTGCTCGGAGATGTCCTTGAAGAGAATGGCCACCCGGCGTTGCCCGGGATCCCCGATGCGGAATGCGTTGACATCAAACCATCTCTGCTGCATGGCGGCTGCGTGTTGGACGAAGCGCACGGGCTCCCCGGTGAGAGCAACTTTCCCGTAAATCTCAAACCAGTGCTCATCAAGGTCGGGAACCAACTCCCTGGCCGTTTTGCCAAGCGCATTGTGCAGCCCGGTGTGCTGCTCGAACATCGGGTTGGTCTCGAGGAAGCGATAGTCTGTCGGCACACCGGCTTCGTCGAGCAGGATCTCGATGATGCAAAAGCCCTCATCAATGGAGTCGAAGAGCGCACGATACTGCTCCTCACTTTGCCGCAGTTCCTGCACAATGCGCACGTGCTCGAACCGGAGGGAGAGTCGCTCCGCCAAATCCTGCAGGAGCACAATCTCGCCCGTGTCCCAGGTGTAGGGCGAGTCCTTGCAGGCACCAAGGAGCATGTGCCATTGGCCGGTAGCGGGATAAGGAACGTAGAGCAGCGAGCCTACTCCGCATCCATGGAACTCATCGGCCATATGCGCGGTGAGGGGATCCCTGTCCACGTCCTCGATCGCGACCGGTTGACCACCCAGCAGGGCGCCTTTCATATCCGGGAGCAAGGAACCCGTGAGCCCAGGGATCTTCTCGCACGGATTCCCGGTCAGGTGCTGGTCGTGCAGCACCAGGAGTCTATCCTTCTCATCCGAGAGTGCGGAGAGGGTGAGGCGGGAGAGGCTGAGGTGGGTGAGTGTCCTTTCGCCGAAGACCTGAAGGACATCCTCGGTTCCGGCGGCGGCCAGGTGCTCGCGCATTTCGGCAAGGAAGGATACATTCAGCTCACGCTGCTTGTACCCGGTGACGTCCTGCGCGATACCAAGTATTCGGTCGCATCCTGTTGCGTCGTCATGGAACCGGGCGCCGCGGCAATGGAACCACCTGTCACGTTGCCGTGCCGGGTCGGGGATGCGCGCGGTGATGTCTATCCGGTTGTTACCGCGTGCCAGGTCGTTGAACTGCTGCCTGGCGACTTCCCTGTCATCGGGGTGAACGCAGGCGAGGATACTGGCCAGCGAGGCCGGCGGCTTCCGGCCCAGCACGCGCTCGGCGTCTGGTGACCACCTGACCGTCCCTTTGTCGAGGTCGAGTTCCCACGTCAGCATACCCGCCAACTCGGAGGCGAGCTGGAGATGAGGTGTGGCGTCGACGGGCAAAGGCTGCGTCGCCTCATGACCGTTTTTCGATTCTGAGGAGCTGGATGAACTGTTAGTTCTGGTTTCCTGGTTCATTACATGGTCCAGCGGTGCGACAGGAAGTGGTCGCCGCGTGCAAGTGTGAAGTCCGTGTTGGCTCGCGATGGAACGCCGAAGCTTGCACTGCAAGATCCCGGCCAGTGTACCGCGGCCCGGAGCAGACTGGTGCCAAGCGCGAGAGGAATGTCGGGAGCTGTTAATGGGGAACTCGATGTCGCTGTGCTTATCAACCCGGGGAGAGATTGCCGGGTGCGGGGTGGGCGGGAGGACTGCCACTCGCGCGGGGTAAACGATGGCGCCTGTCATTCGCGAGTACTGACGCGAATGACAGGCGATTCATACCCAGTGAAACCAGCGGATCTAGAAGAACGAGTATTTGAACTCCTTCGCATGGGAGATTTCGGTCCGGTAAGCGAAACCGCCATCAGTGCACTTTGACTTGTCGCCGATCAAGAATCCTTGTCCTCATTAGTCGCGAGTCTGGTAGCCACCGCCTGCATGGTCTTCTGGTATTGGCCATGGGGGCTGAACTCGACGACTTCGCCTTTTGCGTCGCAGACGATATTGTGACCGGGAGCGAGGTAATACGCTTCCCCGGTGCCGACGATCTCCTCACGATCGGGGTAGATGACCCGCATCTGGCCGCTAATGACATAACCCCAGTGGGGGCACTGGCAGCTGTCGCCGGGAAGCCCCTGGAACAGCGGACGGGTGTCCGTGCCAACTGGCGCACGCTCGAAGGCGACGGTCATCTCACCCCACTGGGCTTGCCGACTGACAACACCGTCCTGTTCGAAAACGACCGGGATGGATTCCTGCTTACCGTGCATCATTGTTCCTCCTGTAGTCATCAATGGAACACATCATTCCATTTACGATTGGTTAACTTCCTCGCTGACCGGTCCCTTCCCTTGTTCCGTGGCTGGACGAGGTGCGAAATACAGCCGTATCCGGTCTGCCTTGCCGTCGCGCTTAAAGTGCACCTGTGTAGTTGCGGGAGGACAGTGGGTGGGGTTGCTGGCAGGGTTTTCAAAGGTGGCTTCCAGGACCGTGACGGTTTTGCTCGCGTAGACGTGGGAGAGATGCATCTTGATCCCGGCGTCCATGTCTTCCTCCAGGCTCTCAATGAGGTAGTGGCGTCCACGCAGCTTGCTGCCGTCGGGAAGCATCACCTCCGGTTGATCTGAGAAGGCGTCGGCGAAGATGTTATATCCCTGGCCCCGATTCATCTGGTCCGTTGCAGCAAGAAAATAGCCGGTCGCCGATTCATTGAGCTGGCGTGCGCCCGAGTGATCGAGGTTTGCCGTGGCCAGGAGCGCTTCCGCCAGCTTGGCCTTGGCCTGATTGAGACGGCTCTTTACGGTGCCGGTCGGCACGCCAAGCACAGCGGCGATCTCCTCGTACGAGGCGCGAGTCCCGAAGTACCGCAGCATGGCGGTGACTCGCAGGTTCTCAGGCAGCTCGGAGAGAGCCGTCCATACCCAGTCCTTGAGCGCGAGCTGATCGATGCGCTCTTCAAGTGATGGTTCAGGGGATCGCAGGGTTCGGCCGAAAGAGAGATCGTCCAGCGGCATGACGACCGGCGTTTTCCTCAATGTTTCCAGACAGACATTACGGGTTACCGCGCGTAGCCACGCCCCGACCGCCCCTGGCTCTTGCAAGGTATGCAATCGATGGAGTGCGATAAGGAAGGTGTCATGCACGGCATCCTGCGCCTGGGGTCCATGGCCGAGCATGTGAAGCGCCAACGCATGAAGGGGTGGGCGATATCGTTCGAGCAGGACACCGAAGCTGAAGGAGTCACCCGCTCGCGCCGCTCGCACCAGATCAGCATCACTCCAGGAATCTATGTCCACGATCGATCCTGCCTCCGGCTCAGTGCGTTGCAACCGTTCTGCGCTACGTAACAAGGATGCACGAGCACAAGCAAATGTTCGATTGTTCCGAGGAGATTTTTTCCTGATGTCGCCTAGTGTGCCCGTGGGACCCCGCTGGACGGCAGCGAGGGACCGAAAGGGCCGCTCAGCCAAGGGGAGCGCAGGCGATGGGTGTCCGAGGGATCAAATCTGACCGGCGCGGTTTCCAAAGTTCACCGAGCAGGGACCTGGCGGGGGATCACAGCCTAACGAGATGCAGGGGAGAGAGGGGGGATTCTCAGGCACTGGGCTTCTGCGAAGGTCCACAGTCGATGGCCTCGGCGACCGCGTCGAGGAGGGCGATGAGATCGAATGGCTTGTGCAGGAAGGCGCAGATATCGAGACCGTCCAGATTGGGACGGCCAGCCGCGCTCATGATGATGACCGGGATATCGCACAGCCCGGGGCTATCGCGCATCGACCGGATCAGGGCCACACCGTCGACCCGAGGCATCATCGTGTCTGTGATCACCAGGTCTGCGCCTGTTCCCTGCAGCAGCTCCAGTGCTGCCCTGCCATCGCTGGCAGCGGAGATTGCATATCCTTCTATACCAAGGATCTCAACCAGCAGTTCCAGAATGTCGGGTTCGTCGTCGACGGCGAGGATCCTTTTCATCCTCGCCATTACGCACGAGCTATGCCGCCTCACCTTTGAGAGAAGGGCGCGGAGCTCCCGGTCATTAGCCCACTTGCATCGAATGGATCGCCCACTGTTAAGCCGTTCGAACCAACTAACAGCTCCCGGATGGTGGGATCAAAGGCTCCCTGGCGCTGCTTGAGGATAGATATCATTCGGCGCAACGAGGATCGCACCTCCACCGTACGCAGGAGAATGCCGTTATCCATCGTCGCTGAGAGGTTTTCCACAGGGACGATCAGTGACGGGCTGACGAAGGCATCAACCTCCACGATGAATACGGTTGTCACACCCCGGTCCCGGAGCCTGTTGACGAGCGCCGGGGGAAACAGGGATTTCCGCTCGGGGATTGCAAAGAGTGGAAGGAGGTCACTGATGGCATCGACGACGAGCCGCCTGGGCTGATGCTCGTCTATTGTCGCCAGGAGCTGCCAGGCCCATTCGTCGGGCGCCAATTCCAGGGGTGGGTGCCACATAATCTGGACCAACCCCGAGTCAACGTGCGGGCTGAGCCCCATTCCGGCGCTATCGGCAGTAGAGACAACGGCGCGTGGGGTTTCGTTGAAACTGGCTATGAGACCTGGCTCACCGCGGCGCGCACCTTCGGCAAGGAAGTGCAGGCCGAGCAGCGTCTTGCCTGCACCAGTGGTGCCGACAGCCAGGGTAGAACTTCCTTCCTGAAGTCCGCCCCCCAACGCCGTGTCGAGTCCCGGGATACCGACGGGGAGGCGCTTCTGTGGGTCGAACCAGGCTGGTGCCATCTGCGCCTGCGTTGATTCCAGACGTGGGAATACAGTGATTCCGTTGCTGCCAATCGCAAACCGGTGCTGACCGTTGAGGTAATTGGAGCCCCGGAGCTTAGCTACTCGCAGCCAGCGGGTGTCACGGGCATGAGTGGGCCTGTTGGAGAGCTGGATCAGGCCGTCAACGTGGGTGGCGGCGACATCTGCCTCCCGCTCACCGGCGAGCAGCACCATGGTGCAGTTGAGGAGGGCGGTCCGCGCCTGCAGGCCGTGCATGAAACGGGCGTAGTCGAAATCGGACTCGGCGAGCATGCGGGCGGCTCCGGCGCCGTCGATGATAAGGAGGGTCGCCCGGTGGGTGCGCAGGGTCTCGACGAGCAAGCGCATCAGCTCATTGAAGCCTCCCTCCTGCAGTGAGCTGAGGAGGCTGATGTAGTG
>DASYWM010000272.1:0-3858 GCA_035936075.1 Thermomicrobiales bacterium | reverse complement strand
GTATTGTGTTGACGGGACGGTACGGTGCGGATGTGAGGCCGGCGCCGGTTGACACATGCGTGTTCGTATCGTCCCTTCGATTTTTGGCCGTATCGCCATTACAGGGGAGAAACCCATGCGCCGTCTCTTCTTCGGATTCCTTGCCGCCATACTGCTGTTGCCCATGAGTATGGTGTCTGTCCTGGCCGCACAGGATGCGACGCCTGAAAGCGCCTTTTCCGATCTGGGATTGCCAACGCTCGATATCACCGCCACCGCCGACGCCTACGAAGGGATCCCGGACTCCATCGAGGCCGGTCGGTATCTGGTCACGGTCACCGCATTGGAGGAAGCCGGACAGTTCGGTGCCGGCGTGGCCTTCATTCAGCCTGCCGGGGTGACTGGTGACGAGTTCATCAGCATGCTGGGAGAAGTTTCCGGACCTCCAGACGAGAGTGGCGTTGGTGCCGCTGCCGCAACGCCGATCGAAGGCGGTGCCGCCACGCCGGCTGAGGGGACCGAGGAGATGGGGGGACCGCCTGACGTCTTCTACCAGTCACTGTACGCCGGTGGCACCTTTGCTCTTCCTGGCGAGACTTCTCAGGTCGTCCTTGACCTGACGCCTGGCGAATGGGTGGCGTGGGGAGACGATCCCGGATCACCCCAGGCACCGGTCGCCTTTGAGGTCACGGGGGAAATGCCGGCCGAGTTACCGGAGCCCGAGTCGGCCGCGACACTGACGATGGGTGAATACGTCATCGAGGTTACCGAGGGCGAGATAACGAGCGGGCAGCAGGTGCTGCGCATCGACAACATCGGCGCCCAGCCACACTTCATCGCCGCTGGTACGACGCAGCTGGACGTGACGGGAGCCGACATTGAGGCCGTCCTTGAGGCAGAGATGACCGGAACACCGGCCGCCGTGGACTTCAATCCAGATGAGGACCTTGAAGAGGCGTTCTACAGTGGGACCCAGTCGATGGGAACAAGCCAGTGGATCGTGGCGGATATCCAGCCCGGGACTCTGATCATGATCTGCTTCTTCCCCGATATCGAGGACGGCATGCCGCACGCCTTCTATGGCATGTACACCATCGTGGAAGTTGCTGAATAGCATCGCCTGACAATCATGTCACCAGGGCAGTGCAGCTGGGCGCCCGGCTGCACTGCCCTGGAGAACGAGTGCACACATCCTGTTCGATCTGATGAAGTCGATGGGCGTCGGATCTGCCGCAGCATAGGCAAGTTGCGTTTCGACCACCGCACCCAATACACGTAGCAGGCGTGGCTCATGGTAGCTGTCAGGGGCCGTTGTCGTGCGCCTGATGTTGCCCTGGTTCAGGTTAGCCGAAGCAAGAGCCAGATCTGAGATAGTAACCGTCCGAATCGGATGTTGGGACGGGTTCGCTCACGCCAGAGCCTTCGGATGCTGTGGTACCGCTTCCTGCAAGTGATCCAGACAGTAGTAGAGCTGCGTTATACCGTCGAGGAGGTCCTGCCATGTTTTGTCCCCCTGACAGCAACTGTGGCAGGGTTCCTTTTCTGATGTTGATTACCGTGCACGTCGCCCTGCGGCCACTCCTGCTCGATCAGGATGCCCACCATCGAGAACCTCCTGACTCCAGATGCAGCACGGCTGCGCGCTGTTTCACTCTCCAAGGCGCCACATTCGTACCGACGCTGATCCACCAGAGCAAACTTGCCTTGGTCGACTGTGTGATCTCACAGGGTGTCATCGCCGTGGTTCTTGCCTGAATTTAATCGCGGTCGGGCCGGATCTAGGTCTTTAGTCGGAGATGGAAATACATGTTTTTGCGGATGTGCCGGGGAGGGGAACCGGGCAGACTATAGGGGACCCTTCCGGAAGACGGGGAGGCGACTTGGCACCGAACACGGATCCAGCCACCGTGGTGCCAACGGAGCCTCTTCCAGATATCTGGACGTGACATCGAATCGATCCTGTGTGGTGCTGGATCCTGATGCGCGGGGTCTGTGTCCTGTCGAGGAGAGGCTCCTGTCCCGGAGCCCGACAGGGACGCCAATTCCCCCTTCCTCCACCCACAGGAAGACGCCGGACACCCCCTTCGTCCGGCGTCCTCTCTTTTAATAGATAGAATGAGCCAATGAGGTCGCCGTTTGGGCGGGATCTGGGGGCCGGACTCCAAAAGAAGCTCGCATACTTTCGTCACGGACATCGTCACACTGCTCTACGAGTGTCCACGATGCTCCATTCCTAGGATTGCAGCCAACGTGTCGCCATGCAGAGAGGTACTCCATGGAGCCGGGGCAAGCTTCCGGCAACAGCAACGTAGCCGACTATCAGTCCAGTTTATTGCTGCCGTCGTGGATCTCCCTGTAGACATCTTCAAGAAATTCCTTTTCCTCTTGAAGCGGTTGCTCCCCCTGGGCGGAATGCAGCTGGCTCTCGACATCCTCAAGAGCTTCGCGAACTGTTTGGCCCTGCCCCTCCCATTTCGGGGTACTCGGGCGGTCCTTGTCGAACATCCGGACGGTCACGCTATCTCCGGGAGGCGAATCGGGCACGAGGAGCGCGACGGTAAGCTCCGGGTGCCGGGCCTCGAATTCCGAGATCAATTGGACATCATCTTCGGTGGTCACAGTTACCTCTTTCCATCTAGTCGGGAGCCCGCGGGATACGGACTGATTCTGCACCCACGCAATTCCTGTTCACCTATGTTCACAAACGGTGGTCTCTGGAAGAAGATCCCTGCAATCAGTGCAATTGCGTGGTGAATAAACCTTGCATCGATGTGGTCGATCGCGAATCGGCGTACCAGCGTGGCACAAAGCATGCGCGTCAGGAAGTCCGGACCAAACCATCCGGTACCACCGGAACGCACGACGTTACACAGGAGAATATCGAATGATGAAACGCACCTTTGTGCCGACGACGTTTGTTGCGGCAATCATTTTCGCGATGAGCATCGTGTTTGGAGCCCAAGTCACCAGCGGGCAGGGGGGTGCTGCTACCCCATCTACGCAGTTAGATACTGAGGGTGGGGCCCAAGCCCACCCAGCGCATATCCACTCGGGTACCTGCGAGGAACTTGGCGATGTTGTCTTCCCGCTGAACGATGTTGCGCCGCTTGAAGCGGATGCTACCCCGGCCGCCTCACCGGCTGCTTCTCCCGCCGCCGGCTTGCCTGGCGAGATGGTGGTTGCCGAGAGCACAACGATCCTGGAGGTCGCACTTGACGACATCCTCGGTGGCGAGCATGCGATCAATGTCCACGAAAGCGCCGAAAATATTGATGTCTACATCGCATGCGGCAATATCACCGGGACGCCGGAGAATAATCACCTTCGGGTTGATCTTCAGGAGCTCAACGACTCGGGCCTCAGCGGCCGCGCTGTGCTGACGGCGAACCCGGACGGGACGACGACCGTGACCGTTACGTTGACGCAGGCTGAAGACGGGGCCACCGGTACGCCCGAGGCATCTCCGGCCACCTAGAGCACGATCAGACGAAGCGTTCCGGCGGACCACGGTGAGGGCTTATGCTCTTTCCGTGGTCCGTTTGTGTGCACCTTCCAGGCCTCTCTCCACCACCGGGTTTCAAGGGCCACGATTCGAACAAGGGGCCACCATCGTAGATACATGGGCGTCCGGACCGATCCCCATGGTAATCCGAGCTCGAACTTTGCGGTCGGTAAGTGCCTGCCTTCAATATACGGAAACACTCCGCCCCATCAATTCCAAGCACCGAACAACACATTGGTGTAAGACTGGTAAGATGGGTCATTCTTACTGCCGACGACTACATTCAAACCTACAGAGACATGATCTTCGTGGCAGGAGGTTTACCGTATGGTATTCGCGATCATCTCTCTTCTGGCGATTATTTCGCTCTCCATGCT
>DASYWM010000271.1:0-18916 GCA_035936075.1 Thermomicrobiales bacterium | reverse complement strand
CCACCATGACAGCGATCCCGAGCTTCCGGTTCGGGATCCCCAACATGATGCAGATGGCAAAGAAGGTGGTCCAGCCGACATGCATCGACGGCATGGCCGCAAAACGATTTGCGGTCACGAGGCCGGTCTCGAAAAAGTAGTTCGGCCATAGACGGCCAGCGTATCCATGAAGGGCCACCCGTACGGCTCCATAAAGCGGGGAGGCGCCAGCGGGTAGATCAGGTACATGGGTGTGGCGATCGCCATGCTGATGAAGAACGCCCGGCGCATGTAGCGGTAGCGAGGAAGGGCCATAAAGGCCAGGAAGAGCATGCCGAACTGGAAGCCCCACATGTAGTAGGCATAGACGTTGTTGAAAAAGGTGATGAGCCAATCGCCTTGGTCGAGCACCCATCGCTGCAGATCGAGTTCGAACATGAGCCCAAGCTGCTCTTCAAGGTGGAGGATGTCCTTCGCATGCCTGTACGCCACAGATTCGTCGTGGGGAATGAACTGCATCCGGACCATCTTGTAGATCTGGAACATCACCAAATAGAGCAGGAACTGTCCCGCAAGGTATGGGACGCGCCTGACAAGATGGGGTCCAGTCGGTACGCGAGGCGGCTCGTCACCTGGCGGAGTGAGAAGTTTTTGGGTGGAGGGCATTGGTAGATGAGCCTGCAACTTGCCGGTACCGCAGCAGGGAGAAGCCGTTCTCGTACACACGGTGGCTTGTCATGGTGAGCTTCCGTGGTCCAACGAGCTCACCGAAGACGGAGACCCCGCCTCCAAGCACCACCGGGCTGATCTTGAAGATGAACTCATCGATCTCGTTGATAATCGACGCCGCGAGGTTACCGCCGCCACAGAGCCAGATGTCCTTGCCATTGCTCCGCTTGATTTCATGGACCTGGCTCACGACATCGGACGAGATAACCTCGACCGCTGGGTCGGGTGAGGGGCCAAGCGAAGAAGACACAACGATCTGACGTAGATGGGGGTAGGGACTGGTAACTCCGATTGCACGACCAATATCGTACGTGGCCCGGCCCATCAGGACTGTATCAAACCGCTGGTTTGGTGTTTCATCCGGTACACCGAGAAGTGACCGAAGGTGTCCGGGGATGGTCTCCGGGAACTCCTGCAAAAGATTCGCGGCCTGCGGGCCGTCATACAGCAGGAAATCAGGGTCAACATCGCTGGCGGTCGTGATGTACCCGTCAATTGTCGTCGCTACGAAATACACGAGATTTCGCATCAGGAGACTCCGGGGACCGGTGTGCTGAGAATGCGTCCTAGCTGCTCATCCGGTAGTTCGGTGCTTCCCGCGTCACAGTCACATGGTGCGGGTGGCTTTCGGCCAGACCGGCATTGGTGATCTGGATCAATTGCGAGTCGTTCCGCAGCGTGGCGATGTCAGGCGCGCCTGCATATCCCATGGCCGACCGCAGTCCGCCGACAAGCTGATAGACAAGCGGACCAAGCTGGCCCTTGTAGGCCACTCGGCCCTCGATGCCCTCCGGAACGAGCTTGGAGACATTCCCGATGTCGCCCTGAAAGTAACGATCCTTGGAGAAGGAGCGGCCACGCATCGCGCCGAGTGAACCCATGCCGCGGTATTCCTTGAAGCGCTCTCCCTTGAAGACGATGACCTCGCCAGGGCACTCGTCGAGCCCGGCGAGGAGGCTGCCGAGCATCACTGCGTCTGCACCGGCCGCGATCGCCTTGGCGATATCGCCCGATGTCTGGATCCCGCCATCGCCAATAATCGGAATGTTGTGCTTCTGGGCTGCCTTGGCGGCTTCGTGAATGGCGGTGATCTGGGGCACACCTGTGCCGGCCACGACTCGCGTCGTGCAGATGGAGCCCGGGCCGATACCGACCTTGAGCCCATCTGCTCCAGCGTCAATCAGTGCTTCGGCAGCAGCACCGGTAGCAATGTTGCCTGCAACGATGGCGATGCTGTGCTTGCTCTTGAGCCTGCGAACCATGTTGAGGACGCCACTGTTGTGTCCATGCGCGGTATCGACGACCAGAAGATCAACCCCTCTCCTGATGAGCTCCTGAGCCCGCTCCTCAGAACCAGGACCGACACCGATGGCCGCGCCGACACGGAGTCGGCCCTGGCTATCCTTGGTGGCATTCGGGTACTGAATCTTCTTCTGGATGTCCTTGACGGTGATCAGTCCCTTCAGGCACCCATTATCGTCTACGACCGGCAGCTTCTCGACGCGATGATGATGGAGGATCTCTTCCGCTTCCTCAAGCGTGGTGCCCACGGGAGCCGTGATCAGGTTCTCCCGGGTCATTACCTCGGAGATCATCTGGTCCGGGTTCTGGATGAAACGCAGGTCACGGTTGGTAAGGATACCGACCAGTTTGCCGTCATCTTCGGTGATTGGCACGCCGGAGATGTGATACCGCTCCATCACCGAGAGCGCGTCGTTGACCGGCTGATCCGGTCCAAGCGTCACCGGCTCCACGATCATGCCGGATTCCGAGCGCTTGACCTTGTCCACTTCATCCGCCTGCTCCGCGATCGAGAGATTGCGGTGGATGATGCCAATGCCACCCTCACGCGCGATGGCGATAGCGAGCCGAGCTTCCGTGACGGTGTCCATCGCCGCCGAGACAATTGGGATATTGAGTTCGATATCGGCGGCGATACGTGTCCGGGTTGAGACATCGGCGGGGATGACATCGGACCTGGCCGGAATCAGCAGGACATCATCGAAGGTGAGGCCAAGGCCGGCGAATTTATCCTCACGCATGGGCGAAGAAGTCGGTTGAGGGTCGGTCATGTGAGGGTGTTCTCCTGCGTATCAGCGTGACGAGTTGACGTCTGTTCCACTTGGCTGCTTGAGGCCCAGCCGAGCCACGAGTTCGTTCGCGAAGGATGCGTATGCGGAACCACCACGTGACACAGGGTCGTATTCCGAGATGGCCTGGCCGTAGCTCGGCGCCTCGGCGAGGCGGACGGAGCGGGGAACGATGGTCTCGAAGATCCGCTCCGGAAAGAACCGGCGCACCTCATCGACCACATGGGCTGACAGCCGCGTGCGGGCATCGAACATGGTCATCAGCACGCCGAGGAGATCCAAAGTCGGATTCAGCTGGCGGCGGGTGAGATCGATCGTGTGAATAAGTTGGCTGACGCCTTCAAGGGCGAGAAACTCGCACTGGATCGGAACTACAACGGAGCTCGCAGCCGTCAGCGAATTAATGGTCAAGAGACCGAGCGAGGGCGGGCAGTCGATCAGGGCAATGTCGTACTCATGTCGAATCGGGGCACACGCCCTGGCGAGCCGCCGCTCCCGATCGGATACGCCGACAAGTTCAATCTCGGCGGCAGCGAGGGTGGAGGTCGTCGGGAGCACATCAAGCCCGGGGCGGACATCGCTGATCCGGCACTCGCCAATCGAAGCGTCCTCGACAAGAACGTCGTAGATCGAAGCATCAAGCTCCTGCTTGTCGATACCGAGCGACGAGGTGGCGTTCCCCTGCGGGTCCATGTCCAGCAGCAATACCCGGTAGCCGCGCGAGGCCAGCACCACGGAGGTGTTGATCGCGCTGGTCGTTTTTCCCACGCCGCCCTTCTGGTTGGCGAACGCGACGATCTGGACAGGGAATGAGGGGGGAGCTTTCTCCGCTATGCGCCTAGAGCCCGTTGGTGAATCGTTCAATGGTGTCCCGGTGGCGTAATCCCAATGCGGGAGTCCATGCGGCTCGTTCCGGTGGTGGCCCATGCCGGAAACCTCGTACAAGCATAAAGGATTCGTGCCATCGATCACCTGTATATGGCAACGCCCGACCGGCTCTTCCCGACCGGCGTTGCCATATCGTCGGGCTTGTCCTACTCAATGACGTCTACCGCCGTTCCCAGCGGAGCAAAGTCATAGAGGAATGCAGCAACGTCGAGCGGCTGGTTGATACAGCCGTGGCTCATTTTCTGGCCGAAATTGTTGTGCCAGTATGCGCCATGCAACGCCTCCGCCTCGTAGTTGATGTACATGACGTGGGGTACATCGGCTACCTCATAGGTGTTCGCAGTCACCGTGCCCTCGGCCGATTCCTCGTCGCCGAGTCCGACAACCTCACCCGTATCGCTGGTAAAGCCCGACATATCCTGCGTCTCGAACTTGATACGGACGTGGAAGTTGCCTGCTTCCGTGTCATTCGGGCTAAGGCCAGTGCTGACAAAGGTCTCGAGCACGAGCGTGTCACCCTGATAAACCCACATCTTCTGCTCTGGGATGTTGACGACGATACGCTTGCGCCCACTAAGCTGCGTAACGTCGACGCCGAACGGATTGGGGTTGTTGATGAAAAGCGCCTCGGAGAACTCCGGTCGCCCGTCCTGCGCCACCGGTGTGGTATCAATGCCGTAGGCTTCCGGTTTCTCGCGTGGCAGGGGCGCCGGGGTGATTACGCCTTCCTGCTGCATCAGGATGCCGTTCTCGAAGTACTGCACGGGCACGCCACGCTCGATATGGGGCTCGCTGATCGGTGCACCCATATAGAACCAGCCCTCGTGGCTGTCATACCAGGCAGCGAATGCACCGGAGATGCTGTAGCCGGTGAGATTGCTGAAGCGACCACCCTCGTTGGAGACCTCACTGGCGCGGACGCTGGACTCCGACCCCGGGCGCCAGGCGTTGGCGCGGCGATCAGCACCGGTGCGACGGCCATCGGAGCGGGTCGCCAGACGGTCCTCCCGTACCTCCTGGGTGCCGATCGGCATCAGGCGCACGGCAGCATCATCGGTCCACACCCATTCAGGAGAGAACTGGAAGATCCCACGCTCGAAGGCCTGGCTGTAGAGTCCGTTGCGGGCGCCGAAGGCCTCTGAGATTGGATTCCCGTAGACGGAGGCTGCGCCGTTGGCACGCCAGTAATCGAGCATGTAGCCCTGGACGGAATGACCTGTGGCAGAGACGTAGACACTAAGCGCGGTCTGGCCGAAGTCTGGCGGAATGTACTCGGGGTCAATGCCAAGTTGTTCTGCCAGGGAGTTGGCGCTGGCAGGTTGTGGGGCCATTCCCGGCAGAACAGGAGCGATGAGGGTCAGTGCCAGTATGGTGAAAAAAACACGTGTGACGAGCGAATGAAGTACGGTGCGCATTGCTCTCCTGCCAGGAATATAGTGTAGAGCCGGGTGACGGTCGCGCCAGACACCTATCGAAACGAACACAGCGAACACAAGCGCCCCCTGTGACGGGCCACCAAACAGACATACGCGCGGGGCATCAATGTGGAGTTATGCCGCGTCAGGCAGATCGTCGAGCCCTGCGGTGGGCATTGATCTCATCGCGGAGCCGACCGGCTGCAGCCCGGGCTGCTTCGGCGAAGTCGGCAGTGTCTCCAGCATACATGATCGAGCGGGATGCTGAACAGAGCAAGCGGCCCCCGGAACTGCTGATACCAGCGCGAACGGATGAGGCTGCATCTCCTCCCTGGGCTCCGAGACCGGGTAGCAGGATCACCTGGTCCGGACAACGTCGGCGGACCTCGGCAAGTTGTGGAGGGTAGGTCGCTCCCACCACCATGCCGACGTTCGCGGGATAGCGACGGTCCCATTCTTGGCAGCGGTCGGCAACGTGAAGGTGAAGGAGTTCACCGGAGGCGAGTTCCAGGTCCTGGAGATCTCCGCTACCGGGATTGCTCGTCTTGCATAGCACGATGACGCCCCTGCCTCCCTTCTCCAGGTATGGCGCCAGAGCGTCCTCGCCCAGGTATGGCGCAACGGTCAGGGCATCGAAGCCAAGGGTATCGAAGACCGCGTTGCTGTAGGCCTTCGCTGTCTGCCCCATATCATTCAGTTTGCCGTCGAGAATGACCGGGATGTCGGACGGTATTGCCTCTCGAACGGAATGGAGTGCTTCCAGCCCTCGCGTGCCAAGGGCCATAAAGAAGGCGAGGTTGGGTTTGTATGCCGCGGCAAGGTCAGTGGTCGCGCTGACGATTTCCTTACAGAAGGAAACAACTGCTTCCGGGGAGCCATCGAAACCCTGAGGCATCCTCGCTGTGACGGGATCGAGCCCGACGCAAAGGAGTGAATCCGCGGCGCCGATCCGGGCATCGAGCTTGTCCTGAAATGAAAGGGAAGTAGGCATGGCGTTCAAACCAGATGCGAGAAGCCGCGAATAAGGCAACTACGCTGTTTACGATACCAGATAACAACCGGAAAGGAACGGGTCCAGTGCTTGTGACAATCTGGAACAGGTTTCACCTGTATTGTGCCCGTGGTACACTCCAGCCAATATGTACAGGGTGTACGTGCACTGCATACCGTTTCCGGGATGACGCAGAAATTTCCGGCATATTTGCCGCTGTAGCGACGAGGTTGGAGTGCAGCACGTGGAGCAGCAAGAGGTGTGGTCCGGGCCAGTCCCAACTCTGGCGGACGTCTTCCAGGCGAGGAAGGTTGTTCGTCAGTACCTGCAACCAACGCCGGCGATCGAATCGCCGGCGTTGTCTGAACGGATGGGCTGTCGGGTGGTGGTAAAATGCGAGAATCTGCAACCTATCGGTGCATTCAAGATTCGCGGCGGCATCTATCTGCTCAGTACCCTCTCCGATAGCGAGCGAGCCGCAGGCGTCGTGGCGGCGTCGACAGGGAATCACGGACAGTCGATCGCATACGCTGCGCGAATCTTCGGCGAACACGCCACTATTTTCGTGCCGAATGGGGCGAACCCGCTCAAGGTGGCGGCGATGGAACGGCTCGGAGCGGATGTCCGCTTCGCCTGCGATGAATTCAATGATTGCCACGACGAGGCTGGACGCTGGGCGAAGGCGGAAGGGAAGTACTTCATCCACTCGGCGAACGTGCCGCAGTTGATCGCGGGAGTGGGAACCTCGACGCTGGAACTGATGGAGGAACACCCGGACCTGGATGCAATATTCGTCGCGATCGGCGGTGGCAGTGGAGCGTGCGGCGCCTGCATCGCTGGCAAGGGTATCTCTGACCGGCTGAAAGTCTATGGCGTGCAAGCCGAGGGCGCCCCGGTGGTCTACGAGAGTTGGCGAGAGAGGACATTGAAGAAGATTGGTCCGGCGAAGACCTTTGCGGAGGGCATCGCCACAAGCGAGGCGTTCAGCCTCCCGGCGAAAATTCTCTGGAATCAAGTGGACGACATTGTCCTTGTTTCCGACTCTGACCTCCGCAGGTCCATGGTGACATTATTGGAAACAACCCGCATGGTTGCGGAAGGAGCCGGAGCGGCTGGGTTGGCCGGATTGCACCAGCGACGTAATGAGTTGCAAGGGAAGAAAGTGGCAGTTGTCCTCTCTGGAGGGAATCTCACTCTTGAGACCTTGGAGAAGGCACTGGCCGAGGAGCGACCGTGGTGAGCAGTTGGGTGGAGAAACTGGCCGGGAAGGGCCGACGGGGTGGCAACGGCGTCCTGGTTCAGATAGCGCGCGAGGTGGTTGGCCGTCGACGCTCGGTTCAGGGTGCGATCAGCGAAGTTCGCCATCCCGCCGTGCTCGACGCGCTCTCTGATGACGACTTTCGGATACTGGATCAGTTGATCGAGGAGCGCGTTGCGTCCGATCGGGAGTTCGCCCAGGTGCTTGCGCGTCTCACCCATGCGGCTGCCCACGCCAAGAGCTTCGACCGGCAGACTGTCGACTCGGCGCTGCGTCTTGATACGCTCCTCCCCGCGGATGACCCCGCCCGGGAACGTGAGAAGCTCCTGCGGGATGCCTACAAGGCGGCGCAACGCGCAGGATACGTGCAGGGTGGACGCCGGGCACTCGGCCGCCTGGGGAACCGGGCGGCAAGCGCCGGGGATACCGAGCGGGCACGCGTGCTGTTGCAACAGCAGGTGGATCTCGGTCCCGAGAACACCGACACCGAAGACGAGGTGGAATCCGAGATCCTGCTGGGCGATATTATCCTGCGGGACGGAAACCCCGAAGGTGCGATGGATCTCTATGAGCGGGCCGGTCGCTCCGCGGAGCGGCTGGGATACTCGCGGGGCATTGCGGAATCACTGATCCATCGGCTCGACACCGGTGGGGAATCGCTCGACCTCGAGACTCGCGCCCGGATGGAGGAAGACGCTCTTCGCGTCTCCACCGATCTTCGCGATGACGTCATTCTTGCCCAACTCATTGGCCAGCACGCACACACCTTGCTGGCGCTGGAGCGATATGAGGACGCGGTCGCGCATCTGGAGGATGGACTGGAGGTTGCTCGTGAGGTCGGCGATCTTGAGCTTGAGAACGCTTGCCTGGCAATGCTCTCCGATGTCGAGCAAAAGATCGGTCGATTTGAAACAGCAGTAGATCGGCAACGCGATCTCGTCCAGGTTGAGGAGAGGCTCGGGAATATGCCAGCAGCGGCCTCCGATGCGATCCATTACGGCTCAACACTGTTGACGCTTGGCCGGCTGCAGGATGCTCGCGAGGTCTTCGAGCATGCAGCCAAACTCGCTGAGGATGCTGGTGATACTCGTCTCCGGCAGCGGGCATTCGGCGGGCTTGGTGTCACATTATCGGCGATGAATCACCCGGTTGACGCGTTGAACAGCCTGATGCAGGCCCTGGAACTGGCGCGCTCAACCCAGGACGTTGCTCACGAGGCGCAGTGGCTCGGGAGTATCGGCGAGGCACTCTGGAAGTTCGACCAGGGCGAGGATGCGATACAGGCAATCCGGCAGGCGATCGAGGCCGCGCGCCGGGCCGATGATGTCGATTTGCAGGCCGGCATGCTCTCCTTGCTCGGCCAGATTCATCTCGCCGATCGCAAGATCCGGCAGTCGGTCGAGTACTACCAGGATGCACTGGACCTGTATCGCCAGCTGGGTCGACGCGACGAGGAAGTTTCGGTGCTCTCCCAGCTCGGCACGATGGCGATGGATGCGAACCAGGTTGGAGATGCAATCCAGCTCTATGGCGAAGCTCTTGACGTCGCGGCGCAGAGCGGTCAGCGAGCAGCGGCTGTCCGGCTCTATGGGCGGCTTGCCCGGCTTGCCCAGCGGCAAGGCGACACAAACGCGGCCCTCGATGCGCTAACGCAGGCCGTTGAGATCGCGGAGACGATCGACCAGCCTGTGTTGCTCAATCAGGCTCTCCAGCATCTGGCCGTGGCTCAGGATGCCGGGAATCACCCGGATGCGCTCGATACATACGAGCGCGCCCTCCGGCTTAGCCGTGAGGTGGGTGATGAGTATGGCGAGACATTGATGCTGACGAACGTAGGTGCTCGCCTGCTTGCGCAAGGACGCCGGCGCGATGCCGTAGAGGTGCTCGAACACGGACTGCACTTGGCCGATAGTCTCGGGGTCGTCGGTGAAAAGCTTGCGGAGCGCGCCAGGATGCTTGTCCGGGAGGCGCGCTCAAGCGGGAGCCGAACCGGTCAGCGTGATGTGGCAACACGGCCAATGGTGGCGCAGCCGATGGGAGAAGCTCGGACGCGGACACCGCAATTGGCGCCGATCGCCGAAGACCTCAACCGGGGCCCCGACCAGGCCCAGGTTTCCTAAACAGTCGCGACCGGTAATACCCTTGCTGAACTTGGGTGCGTGGCCCGTGGACTGATGTGGGCTCGACCGATTTTCCATGATGGTTCGACGCGGTTCAGGGAGGCCGATATACTCGAACGGTTATGGATACAGGTACATCGCGGCCTGCCGCCCCTGAGTCAGGCGCTCCCTCCAGATGACGTTGTCCGCGCCCACCGCAGTGGCCTTTGCCGTTTCCGGTGGCACTCCTGCTGATGTTCGAGAGTGGATAACGGTCGACTTCGTCGGACAACCTTCCCCGTATCGACGCGGGTTCGCGGTGATGACCGAGTCTCTCACTCTCTCTGGTCGCGGCGAAGAATTGGCTCGGCATGCGCGTGCACTCATCCTGCAGGAGTTGCGACGACACCAGCGGCAGCCGGCCGACGCTGCGCTTGCACGCGCGTTCGCCGTCGCCAACAGCATCGTTTTTGAGGAGGGCCGCTTTCCCGGGGGGATCGGCCAGCGGTACCTGATCGGCGCAACAGCAATCGTCTTCGAGGGCCATCAGGCAACGATCGGGCACCTGCCGCCCGGCCAGCTTGTGCTGGCGCAGGACGGCCTGGTCTACGCGGTTCCCGAGATCGGCTCCTGGCTGCCTCATTACGCTGAAACGCAGGACGATGCGCCAACCCCGGAGCCGCTTGGGTACGCTTCATGGACTGCGCCAGTGTTGGTGCAGACGGAACTCCGTGAGGGGGACACCCTCATCCTTTGCACGGCAAAAATTGGCGAAGGGCTGGCGGAGCTGAGCGCTAGGCCGGGCGGCGACCAGCTGTCGGTCTCCGGGTTTCATGGGCGCGATCCGGATAAGGTGATGGACGTCCTTCGGGAGGTCGTGATCGAACGCGAGCTCCCAGTAGCCGCTGCGGCTGTCATCGGGTTTCCGCCCGCGGAACGTGGGTCGGGCGTCGAGACGATCGGCGATATTGGCCGCAACGCTCGCGAGCAATGGCGGCATGGACGCGCCGCAATCCGGCAATTTCTCCCAGTGCGTCCGTCGCGCGCTGCCAGGCCCACCGTGGCGGCCGGAGTGTCAGCGATAGATATGAGTTCTGGTGCCGGTGACCTGGATGACGTTGTACGCGTACCGGCCGCTGGATGGCGGAAGCCCGAGGAGAGCATTCAGGAGCGGCTGATCCGGTTGACAGAGCGCCGGTCCGGTGACTGGCGAGACACGTGGCGTCAGCCGTCCGAGCTGCGTCAGCTAGGGGCACCGGGTGCCCATGGCATCAGCAGGTACCGTGACAGTTCTCTCGGGGCTGGCGAGCCGAGCTGGAAGCATACGATGCCGAGGCTGCCGTTCCTCCGGTCACCAGTGTTCATCGTTCTCTGCGTAGTCGCGCTCCTGGGAGTGTCGGCGCTCCTGTATACGGAGCGTGGTCGTTTCCTGCCCTCGGAAGACGACTACATGGCCCATGTGGCGGAGGCAGACCGACAGTTGCTGCTAGCCCGCGATACGTCGAATGAGGACATCGTTCAGGACGCGCTTGACGACGCGGAGGCGGCACTGGCGGATGCGGAACGTGCAGGCGCCCCGGAGGAGTTGCTCAGTCCACGGCAGAATGAGATAACCCTGGAACGCGATGCTATCCAACAGGTGGTTCGCCTGGCAGACGTCACGCGCATTGGAGGGCTGCCCGCGGCGCTGCAATCGTCCCGGACGCGGGCCATCCACACGCCGGGAGGTATCTTCCTGGCAAACGGGAGTCTTTACCGACTGCGGCCGGAATCTCGGGAGATGCAGCTCGTCCTTCAATCCGGGAGCGATGTGGAGGGGCTGCAGGTCGGGGATCTCTTCGGGGTGGCCTACGATGGAGAAACCTTGGTCGCGAGCGACGGACAGCACGTCTTCTTCGCTGGCAGCGCCGAGGGTTCCGCATGGCAGGGCATGACGCTTGAGGAGATCAACCAGCAGGGACCGTGGCCGCCCGGCCCGATTGCCGCGTTTGCCGAGAATATCTATCTCCTCGTGCCCGAATACCGGAATATCTATCAGTTCACGCTTAATCCCGAGGAGCAACGCGTTGGGCCGATGGATTGGGTATTGACCGGTGACCGCGTGACGCTGAATCTGGCGGTAGACATGACCGTGGACGGCAATATCTACGTGTTGCTCGAGGATGGGCGGGTGCTCACGATGCGCCGGGGAGCACAGGTGGCCTCGTTCGACCTGCCCGTGTTTGATCCGGAAACCGAAACGCCGCTGGCAATCGTTAGTGGGCCGATGACGGGCTATCTCTACGTTGCGGTCGTCGACGATCAGGGAGATGGGCGGGTCATCGCCGTGGACCGTGAAGGAGGGCACATGAGCCAGCTGGAGCTACCGGCCGGGTTCTCAACAGGCGAAAGCGATGTGCTCCCACCCTTCGATGATCTCCAGGATATCGCGGTGGATGAGGCGTCCGGCACACTCTATCTCGTCAATGGCGATGCGGTGTGGACCGCACGGTATTCCTTGCCGCCGCTTCCGGTCCCGGCGGGCACGCCCCCTGCAACGCCCCCAGTACCGCAGTAAGCCGCTCATAGCCTGATGTGGAATACGCGAAAAGCGGTGGGCACGTGCCCACCGCTTTTGCCCAGCGTCGTCTCGGCCCTACTCGAAGTAGGCGGCGTTGCGAGGCTTGAACGATGCCCATTGCTCCGGGAGATCATCTTCGAAGAATATGGCTTCTACCGGGCAGACCTCGGCACAGACACCGCAGTCGATGCATTCCGCCGGGTTGATGTGATAGATCTCGGAATCGTCATCCGAGTGAATACAATCGACCGGGCAGACCTCGACGCATGAAGCGTCCTTGGTGCCGATACACGGTTGAGCGATGACGTATGTCATGCGCAGACTCCTTGCCCCGAGGGGCGATGGGAAGGTCATGCACTGGGCCCGCTGTAATGCGAACGGCGCTCGTCATCGACGAACTCGCAGGCTATTCTCGAGTATACGCACCTCAAGATGCGCTGCAAGTCCCGACCCGCTGAGGCGAGGGAGGACCGGGATGTGTCGCACAATTGGAGGGAGCGGCAATTCGTGCGCCGCGGCTAAGGGCAGTCCGGGCATTGTGCGACTGCACGAGTCCGCTGCCAATCGAGATGTTGATCGAATTCCCGCTTGCGTCGCGCAAGGGTATTCGCGTTAAACCGATGCTTGACGAAGGAGCCGGAACATGGAAAACGACGGCCAAAATGGCCTTTTGGGAATGTCAGAGGCGGAATTGTATGGGTTTCTGGACGAGCTGCTGCAGGGAGAGGCGGTGGAAGCTGCCTCCATGACGGGCAATTCGTTGGAGGAGGAACTGAATTCACCCGGGTTTGCCGCTGCTGCTGCCGCGAATTCCTATGCAATCAAGCTGATTATGGCGAACAACGCCTATATCACCCGGCAGCTCCTCGATCAGGGAGTGCTGCCGAACGGAGATGAGTAGCACTCCGGGTGGTAACGGGTGGAGAACTTCGCGTCTCCACCCGTCACCCGTCCGCGACCCCTAGCGAAGGGCAAGTGTCTTCCATGGGTTCGGCATGGGCTGCACCGGAATCTCGATCAGGGCTGGCTCGTCGTCGGCAATCGCCTCTTTGAGCTGTGTCTCGAGTTCAGCTGGTGTGGTCGCTCGGCGGCCGGCAACACCGAACGCCTCCGCCAGCTTCACATAGTTGGGATTCTTGAGCTCGGATGCGATGGTGCGTCCGCGGAAGTCTTCTGTCTGGATCCGGCGGACGTTGCCGAAGGCACCATCGTTGAACACGAGGGTGATGCTCTTGATGTTGTGCTGCGCCTGTGTCGCCAGCTCGTTTAGGGCGAAGCCGAAGCCGCCGTCGCCATTGACCGAGACCACTACCTTCTCCGGAGCCCCGACCTTGACACCGAGAGAGGTTGGGAACCCCCAGCCAAGTGTCCCCTGGTAGCCGGGCGTCAGATATGTGCGCGGCTCGTAGACCGGGAAACCGGCATTGCTCCAGTAGGCCACCTGGGTCATCTCACCGACAAAGATACCGTCGTCTGGCAGCTGCCGTCGGATCGCGTGGGCAAAGGGCGCCTGCGGCTCCACGCTGTCCAGCTTCTCCTGTGCCGCCTGCTTGATCGCGCTTAACTCCGCCTCCCGGGATGGGCGAGAACGGTTGTGCCGGGCCGTCTCCTCGATCAGTGCCGCCAGACCAACCTTCGCATCGGAGACAACGCCCACCGTCGGGGGGTAGTTGCGGCCGATCTCCTCCGGATCGATATCCATCTGGATCACCGTCCGGTCTTCCTGAAGCCGCCATGAGTAGGTGGTGGGTTCCACAAACCGTGTCCCGACGGCGAGGACGACATCGGCTCCGGCCAGCAAATTCTTGCCGGCGAATGTGTGCTGGGCCAGGTAGTGACGATCGCTCAACGCGCCCTTGCCGTTCTGTGTCATCACGACAGGCGCCTGCAGCATCTCGGCAAGCTCACGCAGTTCGTCCCACGCCTGGGAGCCATGGATGCCTCCACCGACGAAGATAATCGGGGACGTCGAGGAGCCGAGGAGCTTCGCCGCCTCGGCGATCTTCTCCGGGTCCGCCTCCGTCCGCTGACGGGCGGGTGCGGCGCCGAGCAAGGCAACGTCCCCCGTCGAGAGAAGCGTGTCTGGTGGCACCTCAATTTCGACAGGGCGTACACGGCCAGTCCAGAGTTCCCTGATCGCTGTGTCGACAAGACCGGGAATGTCGGATGGGGTAGTGGCTCGTGCGGCATGCTTGGTCACGGAGCGGATCATCCCCAGCTGATTTGGAATCTCGTGGAGCAACCCCCGGCCAAACTCGATCAGGTTGGACTGGATTTGGCCCGTGACGCAGAGCACTGGCTGGTTGCATGCATATGCGGTGGAGAGTGCGGCGGTTGCGTTCAGGAGCCCTGGTCCAGGAACCACCATGCACGTGCCAATACGGCCGGTCGCGCGGGCGTAGCCGTCTGCCATGTACGCCGCCCCCTGCTCGTGCCGGGTGTGGATGACACGTACATCGCCGCTGTTCTGCGCGTCATAGAGCGCATCGAAGGCACCGTCCAGTTGGACTCCGGGGAGCGCGAAGATGGTGTCGATGCCTTGCCGAAGCAGCGAAGAGATGAGCGCTTGGCCGCCGGTCATGGATGTTGACCCCGTCGACGGTTTCGCGGGTGATTCCTGAACATTAACCACGTTATGTACTCCGTACCGTGTTCGGGGCAGGCACCTCCAGCCCCATCAAGTTGGACAAGTCAGTAATCTGCAGGACGATTCCAGCGCTGGGCTCCTGAGGGGCAGCAGTGGCCGGGCCAGCAGGCCCGTGCTGCGCAAGAGCACACGAACCTTCGGCGACCTTTCGGACCTTCACAATGTTGCCAGCCTCTCTGCACATTACTCTGCGGGCATTGTACCGGGAGACCAGGAAAATGGGGCAGTTGCCGCCACAAGTCCAGGCTTGCCAAGGGCTGGGTTTCGGGCACTGCCCACCCTGATGCCGCTATGCCACCCAGTACCAAAGCGCGAATTGAGTGGTAAGGAGCACGAGCAGGGTGGCGGAGGTGCCGGCGAGGACATAGCCGACCTTCCGGTTCGGGATCAGCAACACCGCCATTACGAAGAGCGGCAGCAGCGGCAGCACGAAGCGCGGCATGCTCATGAGGGGGAAGACGCTGCTCGGCGCCAGGAGCGGCACGATCATCGGCGGAATCATCCAGGCGCTGTAGTAGAGCGGCAGTTTCTTCAGGCCCAGGAGTATCAGTCCGAACGCCAGGAGTGTCACGATGACATCGAGCCACTGGCTCTGACCCACGGTGTAGCGGAACTCCGACGAGGTGAAATAGCTCCAGCTGAGGTGGTCCCAGAGGTCACCGATCCACGCGAAGCTCACGGACGGCACGTTCGTCTCATAGGTGCCACCGAAACCCCGTACCGTGACGTTCTCACAGCTCTGGAATGTGCACTCCAAGGTCCTCCAGGGAGTCGCCGAGAACCGGTTCCATTGCCACTGCTGGTTCTTCCAGTCGAGAAAGTCGAGCCCCTTTGTTGTCAGGAACCAGCCAAAGACGGCAAGGCCCGCCGGCAGAAGGAGCCCAAGCAGTGCTTTTGGGAACCAGCGGCGGAGATCCCAGCCGTGCTGCTGGATGAAGAGCACGGCTAGGGGCGCCAGCAACATGATACCTGCCGAACGGGTCATCGCGGCGAAGAAGCCCATGATCCCGGCGAGGAGCCAGTCGTTCTTGCGGGCTGCCCAAAGACAGGTGACAGAGAGGAAGAAAAAGAGCGATTCCGTGTAGATGGCCGAGAAAAAGAATGTTGTCGGAAAGATCGTCACGGCAACGAGGGTCATCCGGGCGACGCGCTCGTTGAAGTCAAGGCGGACCAGTTTGTAGGCGACGATCAGGGCGCCCAGGAACGCAAGGTGGGAGATGAGATAGCCAACGGTCTCGACGGGCAGACCGGTCAGTTGGCTGCCAAGGTCCATCAGCCACGGGTAGAGCGGGAAGAAGGCCGAGAGAGCCGAGTAAGTCGTACTGTAGCTTTGCTCCGCGATCATCGAGTACCACGTGCCGTCCCAACTACGGAACGGCTCGACGATCCAGTGTGCCCAGCCATCGAGTGAGGGACGAATGATTTGGTAGGCGCCAGATTCCTGGCCGTCCGTCGGTTGCCAGACTCCATTGACCCGATGCACGGAGCGGATCTCGCCGTAACGGTAGGCAAGGGAGGCGGGGATCTGGGTCAGCAGGAAGTGCAGCGCCCAGACGATTGCCGGGAAGCGGAGAGCCTGGCTAAGGGATTCGGTGCGGGAGCGTCGACGACCGCCGGGGCGGGTTGTAACGGGGTCGATACGGACGGTTTCGGTGCTCACAGGCTCTCGCTCGCGGTCGGTCGAACAGACGATGACGTTCGTGGTGGATGATGCCACATTGCGTGGTTGGGGTGTGAATGCGTTGCCTTGCTCTAATGCTTGCGTGCGCCTAATAAGGGGAGAGCGTAGTGTAGCGGATGACGCATAGGCAATTGCGAAGCAATTGAGCGGGAGCGGTCCATTGCCGCAGCAATGTCGTCCTTACTGCTCGGAGGAGGACATTACTTGGTCGTGGCCGCGAACGGGCCGCCTGCACCGCAAGTCCCAGGGGTGAGCCCTTGGGCGAAGAAGGGCCCGCTGCCGCTTCTTGGCGGCTTTGCCGCCGGGGCCGTGTGGTAGCGACCCCCCTGGCTGAGCCTGCAAGGTGAAAAGCGGCAGCGAGCCCTTCGCTACAGATAGGCGACCTCTCTGAAAACAGCTCTAAAGTATCCACCTCCCAGGACCGGGTAATGCCCAAGATGATCATGATCACGCTCATCTGCACGCACGGGTGCGGATCGAGTCGGGTAGGCGGAGCGGACACGCCAGCGTCCGGCGTCACGGCAGCATACGTCCTTCTGGGCAGGTGATACGGGAGGGGCCGTCTCAACCTATACGCACTGAGGGAACCGAGATGTGCCATGGCGGGAACAAAACCTGGACGGGAGCTGGCCCCCGGCATCCATGTGACGAGGGAATGCCTCTGCGAGTCGATCCGGTTGGCTACAGGTCCCCGATATCCGCGCCGGGTGCCAGGTTGTGGATGGAGCTCGAACCCTCCTCGGATTCGATGACCTGCCATAGCTCGTCGAAGATCGGTGCCGTGCGGACGTCATCGACATGGCTGATCATGAAGATCTGGCGGAAGTGCTCCCCGGAATTGGTAATCGCTCCCAGCATCTCCAGCAAGCGGGTTCGGCGATCCCGGTCCAGCGAGCCGAAGACCTCATCGAGAACGAGGAAGCCTAGTGGATGGGCTCCCTGACCGCCGATAACCCGGGAGAGGGCGATCCGGGCGCAGAGGGCAATAACGTCGCGTGCGCCACCGGAGAAGGTTTCCAGTGGAAATTTCTCCTCCTCGCCATCATAGATGTCGATTCCGAAGTTGTTGTCGAACACCACCCGGTCGTACTTGCCATCCGTCACTTCGGCGATCAGCTCGCTCGTGATCTCGCTCAGGCGAGGGACATACCACGCGGCCGCAAACTTCTCGAACTCGGTGAACTCCCGGTACATCTGGTCCAGGCGGTCGTACTCCCGCTGTCTGGCGTCCGCATCCGTTGCCAGCAGGGAGATGCGCTCCTGATCCTTGATGAGCGCCTCATGGGCATTCTCCGCATCGCGAAGAGTTGCCTGCACCCTGTGACGCATTTCAATGGCGATGTTCTCAGCCTGACGTGCTTCGCGGGCCGCGCTCACTGCAGCATCCAGCACGGCGGCGACAAACCCGATCTCCACTCGCTCCTGTTCGGTCTTCGCGATAGTGGCACTGGTAGAGGCGATGGCTCCCCGGCAGGAGGCGAGATCCGCTTCAAGCTGCGGTCGCCGCGAGAGGTCGCGGTCAATCTGGGTGACTGTTGTCTGCGCCTTGTGTGCCTCCCGGAGGTCTTTGGTGAGCTGCGTGTGGGCCACCTCGTCGTAGTGAACCTCGCCGATCTCCCTTACTTGCTGGTCGAGGTCCGAGACCTCCGTGACGAGTAGGCGGAGGGAGGAGCGCGAGCGCTCGATGGTGGCGCGGGCATCGACGATCCTGCGCCACGTCTGGAGCTCCTCGCTTGCCCGCGCCAGGTCGCTCTCCCCCGGCAGGTCGGCCCGTCCAAGTTGCCCAAGCGTCGTGCGCAGTTGTGCCGACAGCGCCTCCACGTCGTTCCGTTGGGACGAGATGTAGGGGATGCTCGCTTCGATGCTCTGGCGCACCCTGGCGAGTTCAGTGGCGCGCTTCTCGAGTTGATCTTGCTCTGCCTGCAGCCTTGCAAGCTCCTGGTCATGAACGCGTAGCTCTCGATGCAGTTCGCGGCGCTTCCCATCCAGTTCCCGCAAACGGCTCTGTAGTGCCTGAAGCGTGACATCCATATCGGTGGCGGTGAAGGGGCGCATGCATGTCGGGCAAAGTTCGTCAAAATGTTGCTGCTGAAGCTTCGATACCATCTGCATCGTCTGCTCGTGCAGCTCCGCCAGCCGGGTGAGCGCCGTGCGCAGCTCAACTTCTCTCTCGAGGAGGACCTTCATGCGCGCCGCGATTTCATCGATTCTCTGCGCGGGGTCGCCTTCTTTCAGAAGGTTCTCCAGCTTGACGTCAAGTTCCTTACGACGCTGTTCATAAGTAGCGAGGCGCTCTTGCGCCTGCACATGGTTGTGGCCCAGCGTTCGAAGTGTCTGAAGATTCTGCTCCGTGCGCTCGTGAACAGAGAGATCAATCCCATCAATGGTCACAAGCAGGCGATCGCATGCGGCACAGGGATCTTCATGATCTCCATTTGCCCATCCCCATCCGGCGAGCGGAGAGGGTGGCGAGATTTTGACGACCATAGACTGGATTGATGTGATCGTATCGGCTCGACGTTGCCCGATCCCCTTCAGCGAGTGCTCCAGCTCGCGCTTTCGCTGGGCGACCTTACGCA
>DASYWM010000270.1:0-4006 GCA_035936075.1 Thermomicrobiales bacterium | reverse complement strand
GCTCGTGCCGTACAGGACAATCGGGATCACCCGGGACAGCCGGATCAGGAGAAAACACGCTCTCTCGCCATCCTGATCCACGGCGATGCGGCTTTCCCCGGTCAGGGCGTCGTCGCCGAGTCGCTCAACCTCTCCGGCCTCGCGGGATACAACACCGGCGGGACCATGCACATCATCGTCAACAACCAGATCGGGTATACGACCGACTGGCGCGATTCCCGGTCGACGCTCTATGCGGGCGATCTGGCGAAGGGCTTCGAGATCCCGGTTATCCATGTCAATGCGGATGACCCGATCGCCTGTCTCTCCGCTGCCCGGATCGCGACCGAATATCGCAAGACGTTCGGCAAGGATTTCCTGATCGATGTCGTCGGGTATCGGCGCTGGGGCCACAATGAAGGCGACGAGCCGGCATTCACCCAGCCACTCATGTACCAGACAATCACCAGGCATCCAACCGTGCGAAAAATCTGGGCGGATGATCTCTCCAGGCAGGGTGTTATCACCGACGATGATGCCGCTGCAATGGAGAAGCGCATCTATGACCGGCTGATGAAGATCCGGCAGGGCGTCACCGAGGGCACAGAGACCTTCGAGGATGAGGCCCCCGAAGAGGTCCGGCCTCGGGAAGAGGTCGACACCGCGCTAACCCCGGACCGCATGCGTGATCTGCAGACAGCCTTGCATGCGCTGCCCGAAGATTTCTCTCCCAATGGCAAGCTGAAGCGCCAGTGGTCGGCACGCGCTGCTGTCCTCGACAAGGAGGACGGCAAGCTCGATTGGGCGCATGCCGAGAGCATGGCGTTTGCCGCGATGCTCCAGGAGGGCACGCCGATCCGGCTTACGGGCCAGGATGCCCAGCGTGGCACATTTAGCCAGCGACACCTCGTGCTACATGACGCAAAGACGGGCGATGTCTACGCGCCGCTGGAACACATCCCCGGAGCTACAGCATCCTTCGCTGTCTATAACAGCCCGCTCTCTGAGAACGCCTGCGTGGGCTTCGAGTATGGCTACAGCGTGAATGCGCCCGAGGCGCTTGTGATCTGGGAAGCACAGTTCGGCGACTTCGTGAACGGTGCTCAGGTCATCATCGACCAATTCCTCTCCGCCGCTCGCTCAAAGTGGGGGCAGAACCCTTCCCTGGTGATGCTGCTGCCGCACGGCTATGAGGGTCAGGGGCCTGAGCACTCCAGTGCGCGACTTGAGCGGTTCCTCCAACTTGCCGCACAGGACAATATCCGTGTTGCGAACTGCACGACCTCTGCCCAGTACTTCCATCTGCTGCGACGACAGGCGGCCCGTCTCCAGAACGATCCACGGCCACTCGTGTTGATGACTCCGAAGAGCCTGCTGCGGCATCCGCTCGCGGGATCGTCGCCCGCTGAGTTCGTCGAGGGCACGTTCCGGCCGGTGCTTGACGACCCGAAGGCGGCGGACCGCAAGGACACGGTTACCCGTCTCATCCTCTGCAGCGGCAAGGTCGCTGTGGATCTTGAGACTGCCGATGCACGTGAAGGCGCCGAACAGGTGGCTGTTGCCCGGGTCGAGCAGCTGGCCCCCTTCCAGAACACGGCGATCACTAAGGTCATCGAGAATTACCCCAATTTGAAAGAGATCGTCTGGCTGCAGGAAGAGCCACGTAATATGGGCGCCTGGGGTTACATGGGGCCCCGCCTGCGTGATCTTGTCGAGGATCGGCTCCCGGTACGCTACATTGGTCGACCGGATCAGGCCAGCCCGGCAGAAGGCTTTGCCGAGCTGCACCAGGCGGCGCAGAAGGCGATCGTTCACGCAGCGTTTGCCGCTGACCTCAAATCCGATGACAGCACAGCCGAGGAAGAAAAGGTCCCGTCTGGTGACCGCTTGACAAACGGCAAGTCCGAAGAGGCTACTGCTGAAGAGGGCAAGAAAAAGGTTACGGTCTCGTCGGCCGACTGAACATGGACAGGTGAGCGCGTGAGGAGGCAAATGCCAAATCACGCGCTCAGTGGACGTATGGGAATTGACGCCAGGATCGGAGATCGCCAAAGGGCAGATCGGCCGATATGTGCAGGAGACAGAAACAGGGATGGCTATCGAGATCAAGGTTCCCGCATTGGGAGAGTCTCTGGTCGACGCCGTGGTCGGTCAATGGCTGAAGGGTGAAGGCGACTCCGTCAGCCAGGGGGAGACGATTCTTGAACTGGAGACCGACAAGGTCAATCTCGATGTGACCGCCGAGTCGGACGGTGTGCTGAGCGCAATCCAGAAGCAGGAGGGCGATGTCGTCACCGTTGGTGAGATTCTGGGGACGCTGGATTCTGACGGTGCTCCCGCTGCCGCATCCGCGAATGGACAGGAAGAAACGCCGGCGGAGGTCGAACCGGCCGAAGCTCCGGTAGCCGCGAACGTCGCAGAGGCGAGAGCCGAGAGTAAGGAAGACAACCCGGCCGGTACCGAGCCAGCAACCGTTGCCCCGTCGGGGGATGATTCTTCGGCGGGTCGCGCTGCCCCCGCAGTGCGCCGGATGGCGGAGGAGCACAATATCGATCTGGCGCAAGTTGATGGAACTGGTCCCAACGGGCGCATCACCCGTGATGATCTGATGGGCCACCTTGCCAGGCTGCAGACGAAGAGCGCTCAGCCGACCCCGGCTCCGGATGTTGAGCCGCAGAAGGCAGCCCCGCCACAGGCGCCCGCTACACAGCCGGCAGCCGCGCCTGCTCCGGCGGCGACGGCGCAGCCGGACCGCGAAGAGCGCGTGCGCCTCAGTCGCCGTCGCCAGACGATCGCGACCCGCCTCGTCGAGGCCCAGCAAACCGCGGCGATGCTGACAACATTCAACGAAGTAGATATGTCGGCCGTGATGGAACTTCGAAGTCGCCGCAAGGATGCCTTCAAGGAGGCGCACGGCGTCAACCTCGGGTTCATGTCCTTCTTCACGAAGGCCGTGGTTGGTGCGCTGAAGGCGTTCCCTGAGGTCAACTCCGAGCTCCAGGGCACCGAGTTGGTCCTCAAGAAGTACTACGACATCGGGATCGCCGTTGGTGCCGAGGAAGGCCTGGTTGTGCCGGTGGTTCGCGATGCGGACCGCAAGAGCTTCGCCGGTATCGAGAAGGAGATTCGCGAGTTGGCGACGAAGGCGCGAGACGGCAAATTGACATTGCCGGAGCTTACGGGCGGCACGTTCACGATCACCAACGGTGGCGTTTTCGGCTCGCTCCTCTCCACGCCGATTCTCAATACCCCACAAGTCGGCATTCTCGGCATGCACACCATCCAGCAGCGGCCGGTTGCCGTCGACGGCGAAGTTGTCGTCCGTCCGATGATGTACATCGCCCTGTCGTACGATCACCGGGTCGTCGACGGCAGTGGCGCCGTCCAGTTCCTGGTCAAGATCAAGCAGCTCGTCGAGGATCCTGAGACCTTGCTTCTGGAAGGCTAGTCCCTCCTGCACAGATCAATCAGGGATGCAACGAACCCCCGGCAGTAGCGCCGGGGGTTTGCCGTCTGTCATCCAGTTGCCACTCCGGCGCTATGCAGCCTGGGGAGGCCCGGGCACCGGCAGCATGCCGAGTTGTTCCATGATGGCGAACCGGTCAGGGACACCCCAGTGCTCGACCATCTTTCCATCCTGAAATCGACAGATGTCGAACACCGTGACGTCGATAGGCTTCCCTGTAGGCGGCATGCCCATGTGCGAACCTTCCTGGGTCCCACGTGCTCGTAGTCGTGCCCATACTTTCTCGCCGTCGTATGTTAGTTCCTCGATGGCCAGTGTGAAATTGGGGAAGACGGAGTGGAGATAGGCAACGGCGCCCTTGACACCCTGAGGTCCCGCTCCCATGCCCGGTTGATGCTCCAGGATCTCCGGAGAGATGATTTGGTCGAAGACATCGAATTCCTGGTTTGTGAAGCCTTCCTCGATGATCCTCCGGAAGAGGCTCATGTGCTGCATAGCGAGGTCGGCAGAGTGATGCTTGCTGGACATGCGATCCTCATTTCATTAGAGTATGAATATAAT
>DASYWM010000269.1:0-4634 GCA_035936075.1 Thermomicrobiales bacterium | reverse complement strand
CCTCGGCGGTGGCACCGGCGGCTATGTGGCTGCCATTCGGGCGAAACAGCTCGGACTGAACGTAGCCGTGGTCGAACGTTTCAAGATCGGAGGCGTCTGTCTCCACCAGGGCTGCATCCCCACCAAGGCCATGCTCAAGTCTGCCGGTGTCTTTGACACCATCAAGCATGCTGGCGACTACGGTGTTGACATTAAGGGTGATATCTCCTTCAACTACGACAACGCCCTCGGCCGCTCTCTCAAGATCGTGGATGGCCAGTACAAGGGTCTCCAGTACCTCTTCGACAAGAAGCATAAGATCCCTGTTTTCCTGGGCACCGGAGTGCTAACGGCGAATGACACCATTGAGGTGACCCTCACCCAGGGTGGGGAGAAGGTCCGGCTCAAGGCCAGGGACATCATCATCAACACCGGCTCGCGGCCGCGTGCCATTGAAGGCATCGAGTTCGACGGAAAGCGGGTTATCAACAGCGATCACGCCGTCGTCCTGGAGAAGATGCCGAAGAGCATCATCGTCCGCGGCGGTGGTGCCACCGGTGTTGAGTGGGCGAGCATCTACCATCGTTATGGTTCGAAGGTCACTCTCGTTGGCCGGATTGTTCCGAACGAGGACAAGGAAGTCAGCCAGCAACTGACGCGCGCCTTCCAGCGCCAGAAGATCGACATGTACGTCGACGTACGCCCGACGAAGGATGACTTCGAGATTTCCGACAAGGGCGTCAAGATGACGATCAAGGACAAGAAGGGCAAGGAAACCGTCGTTGAGGCAGAAATGCTGCTCGTCGCGACCGGGCGCCAGGCGAACATCGAGAACATTGGCTTGGAGACCGTGGGTGTGAAGACCGAGAAGGGCTTCATCGCCGTTGACTCGATGATGCGGACGAATGTTGAGCACATCTACGCAATCGGGGACGTCAATGGCCAGCAGATGCTCGCTCACACAGCCCAGCACCACGGGATCATCGCTGTGGAGCACATGGTCGGCGAGAATCCCTTCCCGCTGGATGTGCTCAACTCCCCAAGCTGCACCTATTGCGAGCCGGAGATCGGATCCGTCGGTCTCACCGAGCAGGCTGCAAAGGACCTCGGATACGAGGTTCTCATTGGGAAGTTCCCGATGCGTCCGAATGCCAAGGCGGTCATTGAGGGAGACCCGGAGGGATTCACCAAGGTCGTGGTCGATGCCGACACCAAGGACGTTCTTGGAGTGCATATCATCGGCGCGCACGCGACCGAGTTGATAGCTGAAGCTGGTCTTGCCCGCTTCCTCAACGCCAGCGTGGAGGAACTCTTCATGACCGTTCACCCGCACCCGACCGTATCAGAGGTCATCGGTCAGGCAGCCATGGATGCCCTTGGCCACGCGATCGATATCTAGCGAAGCCCAGGACATCGGCCGTTCTCGAATCGCGGTCGGCCGACCCAATCACCCGTCGAAGGAAACAATGTGATGACGGTACCAACCATCTATCTTGAGCAGGTCGCGGCACTCGCGCTCGCCGACCAAATCAGCGAATGGCTCAAGGAGCGACTCGACGAGGCGCATGCCGATCGGTTCGTGCTCGGGCTCAGCGGCGGCATTGATTCCGCTGTGGTTGCCGGGCTCTGTGCCCGCGCTGCGGGGCCGGAGCGGGTGCTCGCCGTCATGATGCCTTCCGCCTCCAACCCCGACGACCTCGCTTGCGCGATGGAGGTCGCCGAGACATTCGGGCTCAAGTCGACGACAATCGATCTGACCTCCGTTGCTGATACCTTCTATGCGTCTGTTCCAGACGTAGCGACGGTCTTTTCGGGTGTTCTTGGCGAAGAGCCGGGAAACGGGATCGAGGAACGGTCCCAGCTTGCCAAAGCGAACGTCCGGCCGAGGCTTCGCATGTTGACGTTGTACTATCTCGCCAACCTCGCGCGGGGAATCGTCGTCGGCACGGGAAACAAGACCGAGTTGATGATCGGTTACTTCACCAAGTACGGAGATGGTGGTGTCGACATCTTCCCGTTGACCGATCTGTACAAATTCGAGGTGCGAGCTGTGGCGCGAGCGATAGGCGTACCGGAAAGGGTCATTACGAGGCCGCCGTCGGCGGGACTTTGGGAAGGCCAGACCGACGAGCAGGAAATCGGTCTGACCTATGATGAACTGGACTCCACACTCAGTGCCATGGACACAGGCCACGCGTCCCTCCTGGATTCCGAAGTTCACGCCAGGGTCCAGCACATGGTGAGCACGACTGCTCACAAGCGGGCGCCAGTCCCGACCTTCAGCCGTAAGCGGCCCTAACAGACAAGCAACGTGCGACGAGTAAGAAAAGGTGCAGGTATTGATATCTGCACCTTTTCTTGCTCATATGATGTAACCTTGGAAAACAAAAGGGGTTCTTCGGGCACTCCCGATTTGTCTCGTGAAAGAATCCACACCGCAGCGACGTACGCCGACGCGGCCCTGTGTCCAGGCCTACTTCTGCACCTTGCGCTCGATAGTTCCGGTGATTCTGGTGAAACCGAGATCAAGGTTGCGTATCAGGAGAAAGGTCGCCGACTTCCCTCGCTCCGGGGTGATCGTCGACTCGGTATCCACCCACACCTCTGATACTTCGGATGCGTTAACGAAGAAGCGATCGACGGGGATATCCCCCTCTTCTGCGGGACCATCAAGGACTCTCGCGGAAGTGAGAAAGAGCCTGATCGGCATGAGTGATACCCTCCAGTTTCTGTTCGCACAACACGACGTTGCTGGTTGTCAGCAGGCTGGCGGATGGATCGTGAGGGCCCGTGCCGGATTCTCAATAAGCATGTTTCGCACCAGCAGAGCCTCGGCGCCGGCGTCCATCAGTTCAAGCGAGAAACGCTCCAGTATGTAGGTGATTCCCGGCTGCCCTCCATACGAGATGTATGAAGATCTCCGATCGTGACCATGAGAGATAAGCAACCGATCGGCATAGCCAGATTCGGCCAGCCGGACGAGCATCGAGGCACGATCGGTATCGGAAGTGTGACCCGGCTTGCTCACCCCATCGAACGCGATGAACGCACCTGTCTCAGCAGCCGCCACCAAATGATCCCATTCCAGCTTCTCATCCAGACGACCAACAATGACATGGGACAGATCCATGCCGGCTCTTGTCAAAAGGTGTAGCCGCTCGAGCCCCGTCGTGTCGGCCTCCGTGCTGATCGTCACCGGCGCGCCCGTCGCCGAATGGGCCTGCGCTGCAGCCTGTATGGACGCCACTTCCAACTCTGTGATTTGGTCGCGACCCGTAGCAATTTTCAGCATGCCGGCTCGCGCACTGGTCTCCCCCATTCCGTCGAGCAGATCCGCGACGAACTCCGCCGTAAGGCGTTCCACATCGATGGTGTCCTCGCCACGGGAAGAGCGCATGCCGTTGTACCGTCCGGTAACGCCAATGATATGTACCGGCGCCCGCATCGCAAGATGCACCAGACCGGCAGCATCCCTTCCGTGATCTGAAGTTGAGCAATCAACGATCGAGCGACCTCCCATCGCCACGAACGCCTCAATCTCCTCGGAGATAAGTCCTTCGTTGTCGAGCCAGTGATCCGGTTCCCAGGCCGTTGCCGGGGTCGGCTGCCTCAGCAAGTGCTCGTGCACCAGGCAGATACCGAGGTCCTGAGGATCGATCGGGCCAAGCACCGTCATAATGTGAGGACCGGCTGTGCTCACCTCCTCGTCACCGGCTTCCCATGGGGCGTCTGGCTCGAAACTTTCACCCGGCTCGAGCCCGTAGTCCGTATCCTCGTATGATCGTGGGTCCCACACGGTGCCATTGCCTTCCCGTCTGCATTCCCGCCAACCTCCTCATACCTAGCAGGGTGAGGGAGTAAAAAGCCTGAACGGACGTCTCTGACAGCAGCTACATCGCAGGTCGAATACGGCCTTGAAGGGAGGTGGAGTTGTGGTAAAATCAGGTCGTTGCTCGCAAGGAGCCCGATCCCCGATAGCTCAATGGTAGAGCATCCGGCTGTTAACCGGAGGGTTAGAGGTTCGAGTCCTCTTCGGGGAGCTATCAGGCACTGCCGGGTTTCCGGCAGTGCCTTTTTGCTAGAGTCCAAAAGTTGGCAGGCGCGAGCCACGCTCTGAAAGGAAGGCGACATGGCCGAATTGTTCAAGAATTTCATTGGTGGCCAGTGGATCGAATCCCACACCGGTCGAACGTTTGAACGCAAGAACCCGGCGACCGGGGAGCTCATCGGGACCTACACGAACAGCGACGCGAAGGATGTCGATGCGGCCGTCTCCGCAGCCTCCAGGGCATTCAAATCATGGCGCCTCTACCCGGCACCGAAGCGTGGCGAAATACTCTTCCGCGCGGCGCAGATCCTGGAGCAGCGCAAGGAAGCGCTTGCTCGCGAGATGACCGAGGAAATGGGTAAGGTCCTGGACGAAACGCGCGGGGATGTCCAGGAAGCCATCGACATGACCTACTACATGGCAGGCGAGGGCCGACGCCTATTCGGGGAAACAACACCATCGGAAATGCGGAGCAAATTTCAGATGTCCGTGCGCCAGCCACTTGGTGTGGTCGGGCTCATCACGCCGTGGAACTTCCCGATCGCCATACCTTCCTGGAAGATGATGCCGGCTCTTATCGCTGGAAACACTGTCATCATCAAACCGG
>DASYWM010000268.1:0-2252 GCA_035936075.1 Thermomicrobiales bacterium | reverse complement strand
AATGGCCTGGACGCCGAACGGTTGGCCGGATACCGGGCTGCCGGTGTCAACCGCCTGAGCATCGGTGCGCAGACGCTTGACCGGCGGGGACTGCGCACTCTCGGACGTCAACATGAGGCGGTCGATGTCCTTGATGCGGTCCGGATGGCGCATTCCGCCGGTTTCGAGCGCATCAACCTGGATTTCATCTTCGGCTGGCCGGGCCAGCAGCGGGAGGCCTGGCAAGCGGATCTCGAGCGCGTGCTAGCCCTCGGTGACGAGGGCCCGGACCATCTCTCGCTCTACAGCCTAATCGTCGAACCCGGGACGCCCTATGCCGATGCGGCGGCACGCGGCATCCTTCAGGTGCCGGACGATGACGCGGCGGCGGATTTGTACGAGGATGCGATCGCAATACTCGACGCAGCTGGTTGGGATCATTACGAGATTGCGAACTGGGCTCGGACGCCGGAGCGATACTCCCGCCACAACGCGATCTACTGGCGACACGGTGACTATCTCGGCATCGGCGCTGGCGCCTACGGCACCATCGGCGGGATACGCGTAATGAACCACATGCTGCCGGAGACGTACATCCGGGCAATTGAGGGCGGCACCCTCCCCCACTCCAACAGCGAGGTCATCGACGAGAAGACCGGCCGGGGAGAGACAATGATGCTCGGCCTCCGATTGCTGGACGACGGAATCCAGAAGGCGGCCTTCTCCCAACGGCATGGAGTCGAGCTGGAAACGCACTTTGGAACCCAGATCGCGCAGATGGAGAAGATCGGCCTTCTGGAGCGGGTGGATACCGGCGTCCGGTTGACGCCGCGCGGGATGATGCTGGCAAACGACGTGGCGGCGGCGTTCCTCTAGGACGACTCGTTCGAGCGCTGGGCCATGCGCGGAACTCTCAGGAGAACAAAAGCAATTGAGCCCAGCACCTGCAGGCGATCCAACCAGGCTTACGGGCGAAGATGGAGTTCGCCCCAATCAGCGGCAAGGAGCCGGGATAGAATTCGCCGGTACCCTGGATCGTGATCCTACTGGGTCACCCGCTCCTCGTCTGAGGACTCCTTGAGAACTTCCTTCTTCGGGTTGCGCAACACGTCCTCCGACTCAAGGCCTGTGAGCGTGCTGACCGTCTTCATGATGTAGAGGATCGTTCCCGTGAGCACGATGAAGACCGGGATGGTGATCACCGGGAAGCTAAGGGCGGTCATCCTGCCGATCTGCTCGGTGTACTCCTCGGTACCGCCATCGGCGGTGACGACGATTGTCGCCAGGATGAAGTTCAGAACGGCCGACAGGAAAAACGCACTGGCGAGAAGCCACGTGGCAATCGAGGTGCGGCGCTCGTACTCTTCAAAGGCGCCACGCTCACGCAGGGCCTTGTAAACGCGTTCCTTGTCGAGTATCTGGTCGAGGAATATCCGGGCGAGAGGCTTGCCAATCCAGGATGAGATGATGATCGCGAATGCGAGGATCAGTGGGATGGTGGCTTCCTTGACAGCGATCCACTCGGCCGGGAGCTTCAGCAGCCCGACGCCGCCGGAGATCAGGATCGAGACAAGGCCGACGATCGGCATCCACCCGATCTTGCGCTCCCTGATCATCCCGTACATGCCGTAGACAAAGGGGAAAGCCAGCGCCACCAGCAGCGCGGTCACCGGGCCGAGCTTATCCTCACTGGCGAAGCGCATCATGATAACGGTCGGAGCAATGATGTTGAGCAGCAGACTGAGCATCAATGAGTCCTGTATCCCTGAAGATCGATCACACCCGGTTCCCTTGCGCGTACCATACACGCGGTGGCACATGTGGTCAGCGCTTCCACGCGTGCCGAACGACGCGCATGGTGCGATGGTGACATCGCGGGATGGGACATGACCAGCACATTCGAACGATACCACGATGCGGCGTCCCGGTTGGATGCCCTGATCGATATGACTCCGACCCCGGAGGATACGTCGCGCGAGGCAGTACAGCGGCGGGCAGATGTGCGCATGCGTCGACTGGTCCGCTTTCTTGAGCGGTTGGGGAATCCGCACCAGGGGAGCCCCATCATTCATATCGGGGGAACCTCCGGCAAGGGCTCGACAAGCACGGCCCTGGCGATGATCCTCACGGAGGCCGGTTACCGCACTGGTCTCCACACCTCACCTTACCTGCAGACACCGCTCGAAAAGCTTCAGCTCGACGGACGGTTGATCGACCCTGCGGTCTTCGCCGGGATTGTCGACGAGCTGCTCTCCGAGCACGAAAGGTGGATG
>DASYWM010000267.1:0-3503 GCA_035936075.1 Thermomicrobiales bacterium | reverse complement strand
GCTCCACAGTATCCGGACAAGTATTTTGCGATTATCGATACAGTGGTTGAAGGCGACAACGTCGTCTCCTACGTCTTCCGTGAGAACGAAGGTTCGTTCCTGGCTGGCGTACTCGCCGGCCTTATGACGAAGACCGGTGTCATCGGCTACGTTGGCGGCATCCGCGTACCCCCCGTGATGCGCTATGAAGTCGGCTACGTCGCTGGCGCCCGTTCCGTCAACCCGGACATCGAGATCCTCATCTCCTACTCCGATGACTTCGAGGATCCGGCGCTGGGCAAGGAGCTCACCCTGGCCCAGTACAACAACGGTGCCGATATTGTCCTTGCTGCCGCGGGCCGCACAGGCATCGGCTCGTTCGATGCCGCCAAGGAGAAGGGTGAGGGCTTTTTCGTCATCGCCGCGGACCAAGATCAGTCGGAGCTTGGTGCCGAGTTCCAGCTCGCCGCCGTCCTGAAGAAGCTTGATACAGCGGTCTACGACTCCATCGAGATGGTGTTGAACGACAGCTTCGAGAGCGGTGCGCACGATATCGGCATTGCCGAGGACGGTGTCGGCATCGGCTTCTTCCACGAGAGTGTCCCGCAGGACGTGAAGGACACGATTGAAGCGTACCGGGCAGCGATCGGCGAGGGCACTATTGAGCCACCAGCCGATGACGAGGGCCTGGCAGATTTCACGCCCGTTCCTCCAGCCGAGGTGGGTGGCAGCGCTTCCCCGGCCGCATCGCCGGAAGCCTCGCCAGCCGCCTAATAGGTGAGTGCCGAGGGCACGGATCATCCATCCGTGCCCTCCTCTATCTGTGCCCATGACTGAAGCTGCACCCACCGCCACTGCACCATTTGCCATCGAGATGCGGGATATCGTGAAGCGATTTCCCGGGGTTGTGGCGAATGACGGCATCACCCTCCAGGTCCGGCAGGGAGAGATCCACGCGCTGCTCGGAGAGAACGGCGCGGGAAAATCGACGCTGATGAACATCCTCTTCGGTCTGTACGCGCCCGACGAAGGACAGGTGTTCGTCAACGACAAACCTGCGAACTTCCACGGACCAAGAGAGGCTGTGCATGCGGGGCTCGGCATGGTTCACCAGCACTTCATGCTGATCCCTAGGTTTACCGTGACAGAGAATGTCATTCTCGGTGCCGAGGGTCCAGTAACGATGCTCGACCGGAAGTCGGCCGCCAGGCGGGTTGCCGGGATCGCCAGGTCCTACGGGCTCGATATCGATCCGGACGCACGTGTCGAGGATATCTCCGTCGGTCTCCAGCAGCGCGTTGAGATCCTGCGTGCCCTCTATCAGGGCAGCCGTATGCTGATTCTCGATGAGCCTACCGCCCTCCTGACCCCACAGGAAATCGAGGATCTTTATGGGGTCCTCGATCGTCTCCGTGCAGCTGGGGGCACGATCATCTTCATCACGCACAAGCTGCGCGAGGTCGCCGCTGTCAGCGATCGTGTGACCGTCATCCGGCGGGGCAAGACCATCGGCACCCGTGAGACGAAGGGAACAACCCCGCAAGAACTGGCCGAGATGATGGTCGGTCGTGGTGTCTCGCTCACCGTCGAGCGACAACCGGCGGCACCTGGCGAGACAATCCTTGAGGCGCGAAATCTTCAGGCGAGGAGCGACCACGGCCACAGAGCCCTCGATATCGAGTCGCTCAGGCTGCGTCGAGGTGAGATTCTCGGCGTCTGCGGCGTGGAGGGGAATGGCCAGGGCGAGCTGGTGGAAATCCTCTCCGGTCTCCGGGAATGGTCCTCCGGCTCGTTGCTGATCGGCGGTCACGATGTGAAGGACCGCGATCCCAACGGATTCCGCGATGCCGGGCTCTCCTACATCCCCGAGGACCGGCATCACCGCGGGCTCGTCCTAGATTTTCCACTCTGGGAGAACGTGCTTCTTGGCAACACGGAACGCGAGCCGTTTGTCCGGGGCGGTATGATCGACAGTCGCGCGTCCCAGGCCATCACCCGCTCCCTGATGGAGAAGTACGATGTCCGGGCACCATCGCCGACGACGCAGGCAAGGAATCTTTCAGGCGGTAATCAGCAGAAGCTGATTATCGCGCGCGAGCTGCAACGCAATCCAGATGTCCTGCTGGCTATCCAGCCGACCCGCGGTCTTGACGTCGGCGCCATCGAGTTCGTCCACAAGGCACTGATCGAGGTACGAGACGCTGGTAAGGCAGTGTTGCTGGTCTCGTACGACCTTGACGAGATTCTGGACCTGAGCGATCGCATCGTCGTGCTGTATCAGGGCAGGATCACCGGCGAGTTCCTGAGTGGACAGGTATCACGCAGCAAGCTCGGACTCTTCATGGGAGGACGCACGACCAACGATGCGGACGCGATTCCGACACATAGTTAGCCCGCTGATCGGCGCGTTGAGCTCGGTCGCCGCGGTGATCGTTGCGCTCCTGCTGGGCGCGATCGTCATTCGAGCGTCGGGCGGCGACCCGGTGGAAGCCTACCGGGCGCTCTTCAAGGGAGCCTTCGAGGGACGCCGGGCCCTTGCTGACACCCTCATCTACACCGCGCCGTTGATTCTCGGTGGGCTCGCGTTCGCGATTGCAGCCCGGGCCGGCATGTTCAACATCGGGATCGAAGGCCAGTTGGTAGTCGGCGGATTTGCTGCTGGACTGGTGGGCGCGTGGGATCTCGGCTGGCCCACCTTCCTGTACGTGCCGCTGGCATTGCTTGCCGCGATGATTGCCGGCGGGTTCTGGGGATTTATCCCTGGATTCCTGAAAGCGAAGACGGGCGCCCATGAGGTGATCACAACGATCATGCTCAATTATCTGGCGTTCAGGCTGATTACCTATCTCACCCTGAGACAGAGCGGGTTTCTGCCTGTTGATCCGACGTCCGTCGCAACAGAACGGATCGTTGATGCCGCCCGCCTGCCGAACATCCTTGAGGGGACCCGGCTCCATGCTGGCATCATCATCGCCCTCATCTCCGCGGTAGCCCTCTGGTTCATCCTCTACCGCACGACGTTCGGGTACAAGGTTCGGGCGGTCGGCCTTTCACCAGGAGCGTCAGCATACGGCGGCATCAATTGGGGCGCGATCATGATGGTCGCCATGGCCCTGTCCGGCCTCCTTGCCGGGCTTGCCGGCGCGGGCGAATCCATCGGCCTGCATGGGCGGCACTGGAGCACTCCCCCGGGATATGGGTATACCTCCATCGCAGTTGGCCTTGTCGGCCGCAATAATCCACTCGCAGTCATCCTTTCGGGCCTGCTCTTCGGAGCGCTGAGTGCTGGAGCTCCCGCCATGCAATCGGCCGATGTTTCCAAGGAGATCATCTTTGTCATCCAGGGCCTGATCATTCTCGCCGTTGCCGCACTCAATGTGATGGGGCGGCTCCCCGCTCTCCGCAGTCGCATGGTGAAACGACTGGCTAACCGTCGCGCCCTGCGCGCTGGGATCTGACATGACGGACTTTTTCTCCCTCGCACTCCTGACGGCCATTCTAAGGATGACCACGCCACTACTCTT
>DASYWM010000266.1:0-13089 GCA_035936075.1 Thermomicrobiales bacterium | reverse complement strand
GTCCCGCTTCTCGGGTGTCGTGGCGATTCCCTTCTCCAGCCCTTCCAGTGAACCCCGGAGCGAGAAGAGCGGCGTGCGGAGATCATGCGCGATTGCGCTGATGAAGAGGCGACGGTCGCGCTCCATGGCAACCTGGCGCTGAAGTGACCCACGAAGCCCATCGCTCATCGATTCGAAGGCCTGGTTGAGGTCCGCGACCTCGCGGACCCTCGATGCCGGTAACGAGATGTCCAGTTCCCCTGCCGAAATTCGCCGTGCGGCATCGCTTGCCGCGGTAAGGGGCAGGATGATGGAGTGCCGAAGAAACCACGCGATGGCCGCCAATGTCCCGATCAGTGCGGTGAGCAACGCGATCGGGACAAACCACTCCCTCAATTCTTCCGGAGGACCAGTCGACGCGGTTGTGAAGATATGGGCTTGCCGGGGTGGATCGGCGCCGGGAACGTCAATCGTGCGGACCTCGCGGGGAGAACCGTCCGTGCCCGCAAAGGGATCGGGACGGGTGCAGAAAACCTCCTCCCCACCCACCAGCAGGATGACGTCCGCGCCATCTTGCGCCAATTCTTCACGTGTCGCGGCTTGCCACTCCGGGTCCTCCCATTGGCCTGCATCTTCGATCAGTTGCTCCCTGACATCCTGGTGAAGCTCCCACGGTCCCTCCTGGTCACGGAAGACGAAGAACCCGATGGCGGTAAGGGTCAGCATCGGCGCCAAGAAAAGTGCCGCCAGGGCAAGTGACAGCCACCGGCGGATCGACATTGTTCGGGGGCGTCGTGGAGTGCTCACCGGCGCGGCGCTCCCTCGAAGCGATAACCCACGCCCCAAACGGTGGTGATGTAATCGGGCTTCGATGGGTCCGCCTCGATCTTCTCGCGCAGGCGCCCGATGTGCACCGTGAGGGAGTGACGGTCTCCATATGGACCCCACAGCGTTTCGAACAGCGTGTCGCGGGTCAGGACCTGTCGCGGATGCTCGACGAACATCTGCAGCAGCTCGAACTCGCGCGCGGTCAATGGGACCTGCTTTCCGTTTACCCATGCTTCGCGGGCGCGAAGATCCACCACGAGTCGGCCAAAGTCCAGCAGGTTAGCGGAGTTCACACCACCCTGGTGATATCGCCGCAAGACCGCTTTCACCCGCGCCACGATTTCCCCGGGGGTGGATGACTTCACGATGTAGTCATCCCCACCGAGCCCCAGCCCTCGGATCTTGTCGCTGTCTTCCTGACGCGCACTGAGAAAGAGCACCGGAACCTGGCTGCGCTCGCGGATCTTGCGGAGCACGTCGAACCCCGATGGCCCGGGCATCATCACATCGAGGAGCACGCAGTCGATCGACGATTCCCCAAGCGTGGCAAGCGCGTCATGTCCGTTGGCCGCGGTCAGTACCCGGTACCCTTCTGCCTCCAGGAAATCACGCATCAGGGCGACGATATCGTCCTCATCGTCGACCACCAGCACGGTCGTGGGCTGTTCCATGGGCTGCTCCTCCCTGACCGGATCTTCCTGCTCTCCAGTATTGTGCCCATCGCAAAGGATATCGAGCCCCTGGAGGCTGGAATGAGGAAGCGGTGACTGACCGTTGAGGTTCTGTTGAGGAACCACCCACCGGGACGTGATCTCTACTGCCTACCATCAAGGTGTTGGCAATTGGCCGGTGGCGGATCACGCCGGACGGCCGAAGGAGCGCGGCGCCAGCCAACGTCCATGTGCGCCGTCTGTATCAAGTTCATGTGCCAAAGGCACCGACAAGGGAGTGAGTTCCATGACCGCACTCAATCTGTTGCAACCAGCCGCTATTCATGCCTTTGCCAATGACGGACCGGGCGAATGGTGGTGGCTCTGGAGGATGTTGATGTTCTTGCTCTGGATCGTCGTGATTGCTCTCGTCGCTCGCTGGATTATCCGTGGCAGGCACCACGAATTGTCGCCGTTCGATCGGGCACGCGGCATTCTCGCCGAGCGCTATGCGCGAGGCGAGATCGATGCCGAAGAGTATCGCCAGCGGAGCGACCAACTGACGAACCGTTGAAGACGATGGGAGAGATTGTGATGAAAGATCGCGTGAACAAGAGATCCGGTTTCAGTCCTGGCAGGTACGTGATCGAAACGGATCAACTGACCAAGCGGTATGGCGACATCGTCGCGGTCGGTCATCTCGACCTGCGCGTTCGGCAGGGAGAGGTCTACGGATTTCTCGGCGCCAACGGGGCCGGGAAGACCACGACGCTCAGGATGCTGCTCGGGCTCATTCAACCCACTAGTGGCAAGGCCTCGGTGCTAGGCGCGAAGCCTGGCACCGAGGAGAGCCTCATGGGCGTCGGGTCGATGATCGAGACACCGGCCTTTTACCCACATCTTTCCGGCAGGCACAACCTGGTAATGCTCGCGAAGTACACCGGTACACCGTTGAAGCGGATCGATCAGGTGCTTGCCCAGGTCGATCTGTCCAAACGTGCCGATGATGCCTTTCAAACGTATTCACTTGGGATGAAGCAGCGGCTTGGTGTCGCGGCGGCCCTCTTGAAGGACCCAGTGTTGCTGGTCCTCGACGAACCCACAAACGGGCTCGACCCCGCTGGCATGGCCGACATGCGGGCACTCATCCGGAGACTCGGCTCCGGCGATCGGACTGTCCTGATCTCCAGCCACCTGATGACGGAGATCGAGCAGATCTGCGACCGCGTTGGCGTGATCGCGGGTGGCAGCCTCGTGGCGGAGGGCACGGTGGATGAACTGCGCGGGAAGGACAGGCTGCTCATCCGTGTTGATCAGATCGAGGACGCTCGCCGGATCGTGGCTGGGCTCGTCGGGGAGCAATCGGTGGCTGTCAGCAGTGAGGTCCTGCAGGTCACGGCCAGCAACCAGGGGGAGATCGAGTCAGCCTGGCTTAATGCACGTCTGGTGGCGCAGGGGATCGCGGTGCAGGAGCTTCGCTGGGATCGCGCATCGCTTGAATCCGTCTTCCTCGATCTGACCTCTGGCCAACTGCGACAGGGGAAACGCGGGCAATCAGTGATCCACGCCAATGGCCAAGATCAGGAGAGCAGGGAGGTGGCTCATGTTTAGGAGAGGTTTCGATATGGTGTCGGCGGAGTTTTTCCTGCTGCGCTGCCGCATGGCAACATGGGTCCTGCTGACCGTATGGACCCTGCTCGGCCTGATGTTCGGCTACATCGTTCCATACGTGATGTATCGCAGTGATGATGGCCGTCCCAACATGTTGGAGGCCATGCTGCCCGAGCAGATCACGCAGACGCTGCTTGACGGCTTTCCGTTCTTCGGTGGCGCGATCGCGCTGATCCTCGGCGTGCTCGCGGTGGGCAGCGAGTTCGGCTGGGACACATTGAAGACGCTGTTCACGCAGCGCCCCGGGCGCGGCGTAGTTTTCACGGCGAAGATGGCCGCCCTGGCGATCATGCTGGTGCCCTTCGTTGTCCCCCTCTTCGCCTCCGGTGCGATCGCCGGTGTAATGATCGCCCGCCTTGAGGGCGTCGACATCTTCTGGCCGGATGCAATGACGGTGATCCAGGGGATGCTTGCAGGGTGGCTTGTCCTCGCGGTGTGGGCGTCGGTCGGCGTGCTGCTTGCAGTGGCGACGCGCGGCACCTCGCTGGCGATTGGGTTCGGCATCCTCTACACACTGGTGATCGAAGGACTGATTAGTGCGCTGGCGGGCACGGTGAGCCTGCTTGAACCAATCGTCGACCTCTTCCTGCGTGCAAACACGTACTCACTGGTGCGGCCGCTTGGAGGTGCCGGTTCAGGGACCGGTGACAGCGCGGCGACAGACGGTCCTGGCGCGTTCTCCGGTCCCTACGTCGATGAGTTGCAGGCGCTGGTAGTGCTGGTCGCCTACATGGTGGTGTTCATTGGCGTTTCTGCATGGCTGCTACGGAGGAGGGATGTCGCATAGGGGACTCCAATGCCGGGCCTGCGCATCGCATTGGACCTCAACGTGGTCGCCAGGGAACCTGTCATTCCAGCCTTTTCGAGGAATCCTCGCAGCCGGCAAACGGATTGCAGAGCCAGCACAAGGGTTCCTCGACTGCGTCCGTCTCTCATCGATCGCCTTACCGGTGCCGGACCACGGGAAGCTATTGAGGGATGGGCATGGTACGGGAGAGTGGAATTTTGCATGCAATCGTCACATACTAGGCGCTGCTGCACGACATCGGGCCGTTGTGTGTCTTCCAGGAATGGACGCACCAGCGGAGGTGGTCCGCAATGATTCTTGACCCGTGGCGATGCAGCGGACGAGGTCACTCATGCCTAGCAACAACTCCAATGCCAAATCCGTTGAACACCGTGAAACGTATCGGCATAAGAGGAACGATACGCGTCAAAACGACACACGCCACCCCGAAGCAGAAGAGTTGGACACGCTCAACGAGATCGCCTCTCCCGGGAACGAGCGAGAGGATGCAACCACCGCCGGAGTGCTTCGGCCAGACGAAACCCCGGCCCACTTTACTGATTCCGGAGATCAGTGGACCGTTGATGTCGGGATAGATGTCGTCGGCTCATGCGGTCACAAGATCGGCGAGGTCGTGGATGTCCGTGACGATTATCTGGTCGTCGAAAAGGGCTTCTTCATGCCGGAGGACGTCTTCGTTCCGAAGAGCGCCATCGCCGACATCGACCCGCACCACCTGACGTTGAACGTCACCAAGAACACGGCCGACCATTCTCATTGGGATGAAGATCCCGAGGAGCCGACTCCGCAACGCCCACCTGCGGCGAGCTGATCCCTCCCCGGGGTTGCGGCGCAAGGTGTCTGATAGGCTTACCACAGGAGTGAGGTGGCGGAACTGCAGGACGCCACCTCACCTGAGGACTGCCTGCAGCGGCGAAGCATCTCCGGAGTCGCCCCATGCGGAACTTGCTCGGTCGCCTCAACACCAGATCATCCGATGACCTGGTGCGGATCGCCCGCTTTTGGCAGGTTTCCCTCCCTGGGACAGATCGTGGTCGTCATGTCGGTGCCCTTTACCGGGTCATGACAGACATTCGCGCCTGCCGCACCGCCTGGTCCCGGTTCGACTCCACCTCGCAGGACATCATCCGCACGCTTGCCAGCTCGGAAGCTGGTCCCCGCACCGTTGCCGAGATTACCGAACAACTTGGATTGCCAGGGAAAGCCGTGCGAGGGGGTGCGGTCCAGCTCTTTCGTCTGGGCGTGCTCTCCATACAGGGCGACAATCAGGAAATCCCGGTTGGCGAAAGTCCCCGGCTCTTTTTGCCACGTGAGCTTGGGCAGGATTTTCGTCGGATTCTGGACGAGATCGACGCGGGCGATCAAAGTGGCGAGCCGCTCCGCACCTTGCTTGAGGCGCGGGACGATGCGGATCTTGAGGAGACCGCGATACTCTGGGGCATCAAGGTCATCCCCGGCTTGCGACGCAGGCAAGAGCTTGTCGGCGATATTCTCCAGCAGGTGAGCACGAAGCGGCAGGCGGACGCTGTTGTCGCATCCCTCAAACGTCCGGCGCGCGCCCTGTGGGATGTCGTGCGGGAGCAGGGGGTGGAAGGACCGGTTTCGTTCGTCGAAGCCGTGGATGCGGCGGGTCTCACCGTCCCGGATGCGACGGACATCAGGGCTGTAGTAGCGGGCACTATCCTCCGGGATGCGCTCATCGATCTGGAAACCTCGGCGTTGGTACTGCACACCTATTTGGACGATGGCAGCCGCGCGCTTTTTGTGCCCCGGGAGATCCTGAATCCCGGAACGGTCGCGACGGCAGTGCCATTGCGCGCACTTCAGCCACTGGACCCGGAGACGGTGCCCGAGCCGGAGCAGTTACATCCCTTCGCGTTGGCGTGGGATCTCCTGACTGTTGTGCGGGAGATCACCGACAGGGGAGCGCCTGTTTGGGTGCCCGGCGAGCCGCTCTCGCTGACATGGCAACGGAAGCTCAACCGCCGTCTCTGGTTTGGACGGGAGGAGGTTCCGCCCGATGGATATCTCGGGATGCTGCTCTACCTGGCACTCGGAGCCGGCGTGCTTGAGCCCGGTCCACCTGTTTCCGGGGTGGGGAGCGACAAGAACGCGGTACGGCCAGTGCCAACCAGCCAGGTCCGGCACTGGCGGGGCCGAAGCTTCGGGCAGCAGACCGCTGCCCTGAGGGACGTTTGGCTCGTGGCTGATCAATGGATTGAGGGGCGGGAGCGCGAGCAGATCGACGTTTGGGGCGCCGACTGGCAGGGGTTCCGCCGCCGTCTCCTTGGCGCCTTGCGAGAGATCGAGGGTGACGAGTGGTTCCTCGCCAGCGATGTCGCCGGGCGCATCGCGGAGCAGAACCCTGGGCTGATTGGCTCAACCTTCACAGCGGCATCGGCGCGTGGCGGTGGGCGCCGCGGAGACGCACGTACGGCAGTCATTGCGCAGATCATCGAGGTGGAGCTGCAGACGGCGATGCATTGGCTGGGTTTTGTCGATCTCTCCCGCATCGCGAAAAAGGGCCTCGCGATGCTCGTCACCGATGCCGCCCGTCTCGCCGCCGGGGATTCCCGCGCCGTTCCGGAGCTGCCGGAGCCTGCCAGTGATGAACCGGTGCTCACCGTGGATGATGCCGGATTGGTCGTGTTGCATCGTCCGGCGCCCGTGCATATCTGGTCGCTGACCGCCTTTGGCGATGCCGAGGGTCTACGGCCGGAGGCAACCTTCCAGCTGCGGCCGGGATCGGTTGGGCGGGCGCTCGGTGCCGGATTCGACCTCGAGCAGATCATGACCTATCTCGAGCATCAGGGCGGGAAGCCCCTCCCAAATGGGCTGGTCAATCTCCTGCGTGAGTGGACGGCAGGATACAAGCGCGTTCGGATGCGCCGGGCTGCCGTGTTGACACCGGATTTCGAAACCGGCATCGATGAGCTGCGCACGATCGTCAAGGAAGCGAAACTGGACGTCATTGACCCCGGTGATGTGCCACCGGACGGTTTGGTCGTTCTCCTGCCTGCGACCGGAGAGGACTCCGCCACCGCCGAGGAGACGCTCCAGTCCGCACTCCGTGCCGCCGGCTACGCCGGCCAGTGGGCGACGGACAAACGCACGCAGTAGGGCGGATCATCCGCGCTGATAGCTCCGGACCGCCAGCACTCGTTACCCCATCTCATCCACGTCATTCATCCAGAACCCGTCATTCTGGGCAAAGCAAGGGCTCGTTGCTTCATCTCATCTGCTTCATCCATCCAAGACCCGTCATTCAGAGCCCGGAGGGCGATGAATCCTACGCGAAGCGCATTGGCGGCCTCTCCCTCATGGGTAGACCGGCCCATGTGCAACCGGGCGTGAAGGCTGCGGATGTACCCTGTATTACGGTGCACGGTCTGCGCCACGCCTGAGCATCGTTGCTGCTGCTGGCAGAAGTGCATCCTGGGGAGGTGAGTGAACGGCGTGACCACTCCTCCATCACGGTGGCGTTGGCCCGTCGTCGACATGCCCAGCGCCAGTCGTGCGACCGCGACGGAAGGCACCCCGCCATCCGACCACATGGTCATCGCTTATTCAGCAGATGCATGGTGCAGTGGGAGCCGGACCGTGAAGGAGCTCCCGAGCCCTGGTTCGGATGCAACATCGATGCGCCCGCCGTGGGCCTCCGCAATGCGCCGGGAGATATAAAGGCCCAAACCGAGCCCCTGCACATGGCGAGCGGTACCTGCCACCCGGTAAAAGCGGTCGAAGAGGTGGGGCAGGGCTTCGGGTGGGATGCCAATGCCTCGATCCGCCACCGACACGTGTGCCTCGTCTCCTTGCCGAGTGACGCGGAGGGTCACATCCGCCCTCTTCGGTGAGTACTTGATCGCGTTCGTCAGCAGGTTGGTCAGCAGCTGGCTGAGGCGATGCTGGTCGGCATACACCAGCAGGGTCTCCTCGGGCACCTCGACACGGACTGCTGACTCATCCACACCCAGGTAGTCCACCGCGGCGCGCGCTGCGCCCACCAAATCGATCACCTCCAAGGCGAGTGTGAGCCGATCGGCCTGGATTTGCGAGGCGAGCAGCAGGTCGTCGATCAGCCGTTCGAGCCGCTGTGCCTGGCCGATGATCGCGTCGGCGAACCGCTCGCTATAGGTGCCACGCCGTTTCATGAGCTGGGCGTTTCCCTTGATGCCCGTCACGGGAGAGCGTAGCTCGTGGGTCGTCACCGCAAGGAATTCCTGCTGCAATCGCTCGACCTTCCGGCGTTCGGCAATATTCTGCATGATCACCGACACCGTCCCAACGGCGCCCAGAAGATCACGGTGCGGTGTGAAGCCGGCGGAGACATCAATGCTCTCGCCGTTCGCGCTCCGTCCCACCATTTCCGTGTGGACCGGGCGTCCTGCCCGCAGTTCTTCCATGAGATCGGGCCATGCACCGTGCCTGTCCGACGGTGTCAGGATGTCGCGCAGATTCGTACCTACGATGTCCTGCTCCACGAATCCGAACATCGAGGCAGCCCCGTCATTCCAGGTCTCGATAATGCCCGCCGCGGAGATGCTGAGTATCGCGTCACTCGACAGCCTGACGACGGCCGCCAGCTGCTCGGCGCTTCGCCGGGATCGTATCAGTTCCTGCTCGAATGCCCGTCGGTCGGATGCGTCGAAGATAGCATGTGCTATCAGGGTCGGGCGGCCTTCCTCGTCGGTGTGCAGGACAGCGTTCAACAGCACCGGCAGCGGCTCACGGTCGCGTCGAATGATATCGAACGCGACCTCCTTGACAGACCCCTGCAATCGGAGAAGGGGAAAGAACTGGTTCTCGTAGAAAACCTTCCCCGCGACGGTGAGAAGGTCCTGGAAACGTCGCTGGCCCACGAGGTCGCTACGGCCAAAGTCGATCCAGTCGAGCAGGGTCTGGTTCACGCGAAGGATCGTGCCATCCGGACGGGCGAAAAGGTAGCCGCAGGGTCCGTGCTCATAGAGATCTGCGAGGCTCGCTCGGAAGGCATCGTCGCTCACGCTGCTGCTGTCATCCAACATCATGTCGGTCCGAGGAATGCCTGGATTGCAGCGATTGTCTCGTCCGGCGCGCTGAGGTGAGGGCAATGCCCGGTCGCGTTGAGGACGGCCAGCTCGGAATTCGGGAGATGGCGATGAACGTACTGGCCGACGGGCAGTGGGGCAAGGGCGTCTTCCCGGCACTGCAGGATGAGCGAGCGGACTGGCACCTTCGGAAGGTCGGCCCGATTGTCGGACAGGAAGGTCACAGCCGCAAACTGCTTCGCGATCTCCGGGTCGGTACGGCAAAAGCTGTTCCGAAGCTCACCTGCGAGCTCCGGCCGGTCCTCGTTGCCCATGATGACCGGCGCCAAACTGGCCGACCAACCCAGGTAATTGCTGTCCTGGAGTTCGAGTAACTCCTGTATGTCCTTCCGGCTGAAGCCCCCGACATAGTCACCATCGTTGATGTAATACGGTGACGGGCCGATGAGCACCAGATGATCGAATCGCTCCGGTTCCTGGATTGCGGCCAGCACGCCGATCATGGTGCTGACCGAGTGCCCGACGAAGATACCGTGCTTCACGTCCAGTTCATCGCAGATCTCCAGCACGTCCTGCGCATAGCCCTGCAAGGAGCTGTACTTCGTGCGGTCGTATGCGGCAAGCTCGGATTGTCCCGCACCGACATGATCGAAGAGGATCACGCGGTGGGTGTCGATGAATGGCAGCGTGATCAGGCGCCATATGTTCTGGTCGCAACCATACCCGTGGGCAAACATCATGGGTGTGTCGCCGTTTCCCATGACGGTGACGTTGTTCCTGTGCAAGACGGACATGGTTTCTCCCCGCCAGCCTGGACGTACCCGACATGGTGGCTGTCGCTGACCCGTACATACGAATCTTATCGAACCGGGGCGGAACATGCCGGTCCGTTCCCGCCAGCGGGCCAGCCAAATCGGAGGACTCGATCGCGACAAGCCGACAACGAACCCGGGCAAAGACGCTGATGACAGTCAGCATGTCACTGAAGCACTGGCCATCCTCCGTCACTCTGAGCTCAACCAGGGGTTCACCTCGCCGATTAAGCCTGCAAGGCGAGAAGCGTCAGCGAGCCCCTGGCCGAGGTGGCAGCACCAGCGAGAAGCGTCAGCGAGCCGTTTTTTGCCGCCCTGCGGGCTCACCCTCAGCCTGCAATCGTCATTCAGATGGGCCGCTCACGCTCAAAGCCTGCGGCTCTGCCTATTTGCCCGGAGGGCGATGAACCCTACGCGAAGCGCATCGGCGGCATCTTCCTCACGGATAGGCAATTACCCCATCACCTATGCGTCGTCTGCTACATCTCATCGGATAACACGCCCCGCCTTGAGGCCCGGGTATACTTTTAACCGTAACAACGCGGCAGGCATCGCCACGACCGCACCTGTATGACACCCATCATCAAAGGAACATCCCTGCATGTCAGACACTATCGTTGCGCGTGACGGCATGGCTGCGACATCGTCGGATCGTCCGGTCAGCATCCCCGAGGATATGGCGGAGGTTCGCGTCCGTTTCGCGCCGAGCCCGACCGGATCGCTGCACATCGGTGGTGCCCGCCTCGTCATGTACAACGTGCTCTTCGCGCACGGGGAGGCACCCCGGATCGGCAAGCGCGGCTCGTTCATCCTCCGCATCGAGGACACGGATCAGAAGCGACTGGTCGAGGGCTCGGTTCAGAACCTTATGGACGGTCTTCGCTGGCTCGGTCTCGATTGGGATGAAGGACCGGATGTCGGTGGCCCCTATGGGCCATACGTGCAGAGCGAGCGAAAGCACTCCTACAAGGAAGCTGCCGAGCAGCTGGTCGCAACTGGCCACGCCTACCACTGCTTCTGCTCCCCGGAACGGTTGCAGGCCGTTCGCGAGGAGCAGCAGCGCCAGAAGCTGCCCCCGGGATACGACCGGCACTGCCGGAACCTTCTCCCCGACGAGGTCCAGGCAAAGCTCGACGCGGGCGAGAGCCACGTCATCCGCTTCAAGATGCCGCTCGAGGGGGAGACCCGCTTCATCGACTTGCTCCGCGGCGAGATCGTCTACCAGAACGACAAGATCGACGATTTGGTCATCCTGAAGGGTGACGGCTTCCCGACCTACCACCTCGCGGTTGTCGTCGACGATCACGAGATGAATATCACCCACGTGACCCGCGGCCCGGAGTGGATCCCGACCGCGCCGATCCACGTGCAGCTCTACAAGGCATTCGGCTGGGATGCACCGATCTTCGCCCATATGCCACTCATTCTCTCGCCGACCGGTGGCAAGCTCTCCAAGCGCCATGGTGGCGTGTCCCTGAACGACTTCCGGGAGGCTGGCTACCTGCCAGAAGCGCTGCTCAACTATTTCGCGCTTCTGGGCTGGAGCCTGGACGGCAAGACGGAGATCTACTCGTTCGACGACTTGCTGGAGCATTTCACACTGGAGCGCGTCTCCGCGTCGCCAAGCACCTTTGATCGGGACAAGCTCGACTGGCTGAACCAGCAATGGATCAACCATCGCCTCACGGTGGAAGATCTCGCCCTCCGCGTACTGCCGATCCTGATAAGGGCCGGTATGGTTGCGGACGGCCCGGTCGATGAGACGCATCCGCAGTTCGCACAGGTGAAGGAGATCTCTGGCCTGCTCAAGGACCGCATCAGGTTCCTCACCGAGGCACCGGAGCTCATGTCCTACTTCCTGCAGGATGAGCTGGAAGACTATGATGCCTCATTGCTGGTGCCGAAGAAGGTGGAGCCACAGCAGGCCCTGACCGCGCTTGAAGCGGTGCAGGGGATGTTGCCGGAACTCGATCTCTCCGAGGTGGAGGAGGCCGAGGCGAAGCTGAGAGCGCTTGCCGACGATCTCGGTATGAAGGCCGGGCAGCTCTTCATGCCAATCCGCGTTGCCGCGACGGGCCGCACCCAGTCTCCGGGGCTCTTTGAGACGCTCCGCACAATCGGTCAGGACCGGGTGAGCACACGGGTCGATGCCGCGGTCACAAAACTGCGTGAGACTGCGTGAGTTTGTAGCAGCCGCTTAGCGCCAGGCGGCGCCTGCGGTCATCTCGCAAATGGCCGAATGTCGCATGCACTCCCGCTTGCGGGTCATCCCTGTAACCCCGTTGGAGGATTACTTTCGCCTGTGAATCAGCAAAGCACAACACACATCAACCTCATTCGGCACGGCGAGACGGACTGGAATGTCGAGCATCGGTATCAAGGCTCAACCGATATCCCGCTCAACGACCTCGGACGAAAGCAGGTGAAATGGCTTGCCGACTCCATGCGCGATGAGTCGTGGGACGTCATCTACAGCAGTCCGTCGATGCGCGCCTTCGATACCGCCAAAGCAGTCGCTGCCGCTATTGGCATCGATGAGGAGGCGATCATCAGGGATCGTCGCTTGATGGAGCGCGGTTACGGAGAGGCCGAGGGCCTGACGCTTCCGGAGCGCGAGGCGAAATGGCCGGAAGGTGAATGGCCGGGCCTGGAGAGCTGGGAAGAGGTGGCGGAGCGCACGATGAAGACCCTCCACTCCGCCGTCCAGGACAACCTTGGCAAGCGCATTCTTATTGTCTGCCACGGCGGTGTGATCAACGCGATCCTGGCGACGATCTCCGAGGGCGAGATTGGTACCGGCAAGACGGTGATCGACAACACCAGCCGGACGACGCTCGACGTCACCGGCGATATCTGGACGATCGGTGATGTGAATAACATCGATCATCTCGAAGCCCTGGCCGCCGCCGACTAGAGCCAATGGCATGAACGTCGACAAAGGTTCTCCCGCTCACTGTACGGGATGACTTGCAGTAGCACTGTCGCGTCTTACGGCCCGCGATCCTAGGTGTAGATGTCCCGTCGATCGAAGAGCCCGATTGCCAGAACCAGGAGCACGACGGAGACACCCAGCAAGAGGGCCGCGTTTCCCCAATCGATCCCGTCGGTGATTGCGCTTCCATAGAACCGAAATGCCGACGCCCAGCGGAGTCCTGCCCAGGTCGGTGAGATCCTTCCGATCGTTTCGAACAAATACATCAGGAACATGACCGCGAACGAAATGCCGATCACCGCACCTCGACTGCGAAGCCAGGCTGAAAGCGCGAGTGCAAGAGTGCCGATTGCCATGGTGATCGGGAAGAGATTGAACGACG
>DASYWM010000265.1:0-29417 GCA_035936075.1 Thermomicrobiales bacterium | reverse complement strand
GAGGTGGCTGGCCTTGGGTGGGCGATACTGGACTCGAACCAGTGACCTCCACGATGTCAACGTGGCGCTCTAACCAACTGAGCTAATCGCCCTTCAGCACGCGAAGTATAGGGGCCACGACAACGCGGTGCAAGGGCTTCCCGCTGGTCACTCAGAGCCGGAGAACACCTTCGCGAGTTCGACAAGCTCGGGTGACGAGGTCGCTACCCGACCACCGCTCGCCACTATGAAGTATTGCACCTGCAGGTTTACAATCGCGGCTTCGTTGTCGCCGGCCAGCCGGAAATCGGTGCGAAGTCCGCAAATATATTTCCCTGCGGCGAACGCATAGCCAATCTCGGCTGCTGTACCAGAATCGACATCCACCCCGTCGAGAATCGCGAAGAGACCATCGGATGCGTCAATCCGCGCAACGTTACACCGGCCGATCTCCGTATTGACCCTGGTGAGACGTTCACGCCGCTCCTTCACGGAATCAATGCGCTGGACAGCCTGGAACTCGCCGGCGAAACGGAGATCGTCCCAAGGGTTCTCAACGTCCACGATGGCTTCCAGCGACGTGACCAACTCGTTCATAAATCCACGGGTAGAGTCGGCGAACCCGAGTGGAGAGGCGAGATAGATGCTTTTCCGTGCCACGCGCGTTGTGCTCCTGCCGGTATACTCCGGGTCATGAAACAACGACGATCAACAGACTCCATACCTACACGCTCCCAAGCCTATGAGAAAGCGCTCTTCTCGGCGCTTGTGGCTGCGTTGATCGCCTTGGTTGTGCTCAAGATGCTCCTGGGTCTCGTCTTTGTCGCCTCAGCGGTGGTCGCTGTCGTCGCATTCGTTCTCTTTTTCAGCGTCGCGATGCGGATGACACCTCGTCGTGAGGAGTAGGGGACGGAGCACTAATGCCCCAGTCGCTCGACCGATTTCGCGCGTGGATGCCAGGCGATTGTGCACCTGCCGAACTGCTTGAAGAGTTTCTTTGCCTCATCGACAAGCGGGACCATGCGAGCGTTCTTGACCTTCCATGTGCCGTTGATCTGATTGACCACGAGCTGGCTGTCCCCATGGATGGTGACCGTGGCCTTGCCCCGGTCCTCGCTCAAGTCGTCAGCAAGCCACTTCAATGATTCGATCAGCGTCATGTACTCGGCCTGGTTGTTGGTTATCGAGCCGGTATATTCCTCCCGGCCCATCTTGTAAATCTCGCCCCCGGACATGATCTCGAAGCTGCCATAGCCCTTTCCCGGGTTGCCGAGCGAACCGCCATCGAACACGATCTCGAATGCAAGCGATTTGGGAGGCGTCGTCTCTATTAAGGATTCCTGTTGGAACTTCGAATCAGACAATGAGGGGTTCTCCTTTGAATTCCTGGTTGTTTGAATTCTTGCAACTGCCTTGCCGTGCCGTTTGTGCCATCACGGTGAGGTTCGGTGAATACCGCCCATACAAGTTGGGCACGGCCCCAAGCCACGCTCGCCGTGCACCATGAACCTGAGAGAGCCGCCTTCGCTCACGGCCCCCCCTCATGTTGTACATCATGATCGCGTCGGTGCGGTTACTTTTGACTAGCCATTGCTACCGTTGTTCTTGGCCTCGGTGATGATCTTTTCCGCCAGATGGTGTGGAACTGGCTCGTAGCGCACGAAGCGGGACGTGAATGTGCCACGGCCCTGCGTGATGGATCGGAGATCGGTGGCATAGCGCTGGATCTCGCCTGCTGGCACCTCGGCTTCGATGACCGTTGTGCCGTTATCACCGGAGTCCATGCCCGTCACCTGGCCGCGACGGGTGTTCAGATCACTCATGACGTCGCCCGTCGCGTTCTCCGAAACGCTGATCGAAACAGCCATGATGGGCTCAAGAAGCGTGGGGTTGCCGCTCAGGATGCCCTGCTTGAAGGCCTCCTTGGCAGCGATCTTGAACGCCATTTCGTTCGAGTCAACGTCATGGTAGCTACCGTCAAAGAGCGTCGCCTGAACGTTGACTACCGGGTAACCTCCCAAGGGTCCGGACTCCAACGCCTCACGCACGCCTTTCTCGACCGCCGGGTAGAAGTTGCGGGGGACCGCACCACCGACAACGCGCTCGGTGAACGCGAAATCTTCATCGTGAAGCGGCTCAAGCTCAAGCTTCACGTGTCCGTATTGACCTGCGCCTCCGCTCTGCTTCTTGTGCTTGTACTCCGCCGTCGTCTTTGCTGTGATTGTCTCGCGGTACGGGACACGCGGAAGGCCGAGATCAACGTTGATGCCGGCGCGCCGTTTCATCCGCTCGACGGCAATCTGGACGTGCGGTTCTCCCATCCCGGAGATGATCGTCTCACCTGTCTCGGGGTTGCGCTCAATGCGAAGGGAGGGATCTTCCTCCTGCATTCGAGCAAGTGCCTGGCCCAACTTATCCAGATCCGCCTGGGAGCGCGGGTGGATTGAAGCCGAGTAGGAGGCATTGGGGAACTCAATCTCATGCAGCCGGAGGTTCGACGGGCGGGAGGTCAGCGTGTGACCGGTCTCCACCGAATCAAGCTTCGAGACCGCACCGATGTCACCTGCGGTGACGGCTTCGGTAGGGATGTGTTCCTTGCCGCGGGAATAGAAGAGCTGACCTATCCGTTCGTCCTGTCCGGTGGATGCGTTGTGGATCTGTGAACTGGATGAGATTTTGCCAGCGAAGACCCGGAACCAGGTTACCTTGCCAACATGAGGATCCGCCTGGGTCTTGAAGGCGAGCGCGGCGAGGTCCTTTTCGGCATTGGGCGTGATCTCAACGGCTTCGCCGTCGGCCATGCCTGTTTCCTTGCGCTCGGCCGCTGAAGGGAGGACGTTGATGATCGCATCGAGCAGGGTTTCCACGCCCCGATTCTCATAGGCGGCACCAAGCACCATCGGGATCACCGATCCGTTCTCAAAGCACTGGTGAAGCTCCTGCCGGAGTTCGTCGTCCGAGATCTCTTCTTCGTCGAGGTATCGCATCATCAACTCTTCGTTGTTTTCTGCGATTGCCTCAACGAGGGTCTGACGGTAAAACGCGACATCGTCCGCAAGCTCGTCCGGAATCTCCGTGGTTTCGTACCCGCCGTCACGGTTGTCGTGGAAGACCATGGCCTGCCTGTCCAGCAGGTTGACGATGCCGCGGAAGTTCTCCTCCTGGCCGATGGGGAACTGCAATGGGGCGACGCGCTTGCCGAATGCCTCTATCAGGCCGTCGAGGACGTTCCGGAAGTTGGCATACTCACGATCCATCTTGTTGACGAAGATCATGCGTGGAAGCCCGGCCCGTTCGGCATTGTGCCAAACCTGTTCGGTGCCGACTTCCACACCTGACGCTGCGTCGATCACGATCAGGGCCGCCTCCACGACACGCATGGCAGAACGGACATCGCCGCCGAAGTCGGCGAAATCAGGCGTGTCGATGACGTTGATCTTGCAGTCCTTGTATTCGATAGGGATAACGCTGTTGGTGAGCGAGATATGGCGCTTGATCTCCTCCGGGTCGGTGTCTGACGCGGTTGTGCCCTGGGAGACGCGTCCCCGCCGGGTCGTTGCGCCGGTGTCGAAAAGCATGGCTTCGACGAGGGTCGTCTTTCCCGCCCCACCGTGCGAAAACATGCCGACATTGAAGATACGTTCCGGCGGATACTGCTTCATGGCCGTACTCTCCCCTGGAGATCAGATGTGCCTTCACAGTTCTCCACGGCAGGCACATCGTGGCGAAACTTCGTGTGTGGATTCGCAAAAGTATATCGCGAACCATGGCGCTTGAATTGGAAAGGGCAAATCTGTCACCCAAATGCCTACTACTAAGCGCGGGCCTTTAGCCGTTCGTAGACGAGCCGCAGTCCGTCGATCGTGAGATCGGGGTCGTGAGCGTCGATAAGGGGAGATTGACTCGCGAAGAGCTCCGCGTAACCGCCTGTCACCACAACCGTTGGCTTGCCGTCAATCTCCGCCGAAATCCGCTGGATCATCCCTTCCACCAGCCCAACGTAGCCGAGGACGAGCCCAGACTGGATCGCGTGCGTGGTGTTTCTGCCGATCGCCCCTGGCGGAGGCACGAGATCGACCGAGAAGAGCCTTGCCGCCCGTGATGTCATGGCGTCCAGGGCAATGACGAGACCGGGCGACAGCGAACCACCGATATAATGGCCCCTGGCGTCGACAACATCGAAGTTGAGCGCCGTGCCGAAGTCGATGACGATCACCGGCGCGCCGTAGCGGTGGATCGCTGCGATGGAGTTGACCAACCGGTCCGCGCCCACTTCGCGCGGATCGTCCATGTCGATCGGCAAACCGAGATCGATATCTACGCTGACCACGATCGGCGTGATCTTCAGGCGCTCCTGGCTCATCGTCGAGAGCCAGCGCGTCACGCTCGGCACGACACTCGAGATGACCATTGCCTCGATAGATCGCGGATCAATGCTGACGGAGGCGAGGACCGGTGCCAGAATCGCAAACCACTCATCGGGCATGCGATCCCGGCGGGTAGCTGCGCGCACGGTTGTCCTGAGCGCGTCCGACTGTAAGTCATAGACTCCGAACACCGTGTTGGTGTTTCCAACGTCAACAACCAGCAGCATGAGCATGTCTTCCACGAGAAGGGGAGGGGGCATCTCTCCCATGCGTACAATAATTCGAGTGAACGATCGTCCATTCCCGCAGCTGGAGCTCTCGCATGACCTCGTCCGTACCTGACAACCTTCCTCCGGCGCGGTATTCCTCCCGGCCGCCCGGCTTCAGTAATCTCGGTCCATTGCATTTTTACTTCCGCATGGCAGCCGTGGTACTGCTGATTTTGGTCAGCGGTCTCGCTGGAGGCATGGTACTCGAACGATATGTGATACGGGGCTCCACGCCGTCGGATCAGTCATTTCCCGACCTGGAAGCAGTTGCGGGTGTTATCGACGAAAGCTACTACTACCGTCCTACGTCTGAAGAAGAGAGGGAACGGCTCGATCGCCAGATGGAGCAGCAGGCGATCATCGGCGCGCTCTCGTCGCTGGAGGACGAGTACACCAGGTACCTCGGGCCGGAGCTGTCGGCGACGGCACTGGAAGACCTGGAGGGCCGCTACGGCGGCACGGGCATCGATGTAGCCGTTGATGAGGGGGCCGTTGTGGTCGCGAATGTGGTTGCGGACTCTCCCGCCGACGATGCCGGTATCCGACGTGGCGACGTGATCGAGCGCATCGGAAATCAGCCGGTCGATCCGGGGAACTTCGATGCCATCGTGCGGCAGCTTCGTGGCGAGGTGGGAACGTCGGTTGCTCTCTCCCTGACGCGGCCAGAAACAGGAGAGTCCATAGAGCTTGGGCTGGTCCGGGAGGAGATCGTCGTGCCGCCCGTCACCTTGCGGATGATCGAGGGAACGACTATCGGCTGGCTCCGCATCACCATCTTCGGCAACGACACGTTGGCAGAAGTCGAGGATGCGATCCGGACGTTAGAGCAGCAAGGCGCGACCGGAATCGTGCTCGATCTTCGTGGCAACAGTGGTGGCTGGGTGACCTCGGCCCAAGGCGTTCTCGGGCGGTTTCTCGATCCGGATGTTGGCCCTGCCCTGTATGAAGACACCTCTCCGGAAGCTGGAGAGGAGATACCACTGCCCATTCTCCGGGATGAGAACAGCCCGTCCTCCAATCTCCCGATGGTCGTGCTCGTGGACCGCGGCACGGCGAGCGCCGCGGAAATCGTTGCCGGCGCGCTGAAGGACTACGGTCGAGCGGTTGTCATAGGCGAGCAGACATATGGCAAGGGGTCGGTCCAGCGCATCTTCTCCCTCGACGACGGTGGAACGCTGCGTGTCACCGTGGCCGAGTGGTTCACCCCCGACATGAGCCGAATACAGGAACAGGGGATTGAACCAGATGTTGAGGTGACGGCCGAAGAGCATGCCTCGACGGGCGGCGATCCGGCTCTCGCGACGGCGGTCGGGATGCTGCAATCTGGCGACGCGGATATTGATGCGCCCGAGGATCCCACTTCCTCACCCTCGGCAACGCCGGAGTCCTGATTCCGAACGTTTGCTGCGTTGTTGGAGGGTCGATGTTCTGCATGATGCGACTGCCGGAACTTTTCTCCTGTTAACGGCCATGGCACAGATTTTACATTCCATTGGATGCAATTTAACACTGGCCTTACTCCCTCTTAACGTCCAGCCCCTACCATCGCTGATGTAGACGGTTTCGAGTTCCTTTCCGGAGTCTCATGACTGACGCGGTGGAGATGACCTGGTGGATGCGGCCCATCGATCCGACAGTGAAGGCGTCACAGTCTTCATAGTCGAGGACGACCCAACCCTACGGAGCACGCTTGCGTTCAACCTGACGCGAGAAGGCTACCGGGTGCTGACCGCAGACAGCGGTCAGGCGGCGCTCGATGTTGTAGGGGATCAGGGCGCGTCGCTGGACCTGGTGATCCTCGACGTGATGCTGCCAGGGATGAGCGGCATGCAGGTGCTCCGAAACATCCGGGCTCACCTCGATGTTGCTGTCCTTTTGCTCTCGGCGAGAGGCGAGGAGCAAGACAAGGTGGACGGATTTGAGCTCGGCGCCGACGACTATGTCGTCAAACCGTTTGCGCTTCGCGAATTGCTCGCCCGTGTAAGGGCAGCGGTTCGCCGCTCGGCACTTCCATCGGCCCGTCCTTCCGGGGTGCTGATGAGAGGGCCACTGAGTATTTGGCCGGATCGTCGATGCGCCGCCGTGAATGGCTGTGAACTTCGGTTGCGTCCGAAAGAGTTCGGGCTCCTCGTAACGCTCGCCATGGAACCGGGAAGGGTTTTTCGCCGGCAGGAACTGCTCGACCTCGTCTGGGGCGACGACATTATCGTCGAGGAGCGAACGGTGGACGTCCACATTTCCTGGTTGAGGGCAAAGCTCGAGGGAGCCGGGATAGGCCAGGAATGCATCCGGACCGTCTACGGCGCCGGCTATCGATTCGTCCTCGGTTACGAACCGACCCGAACGACAGCCCGTTAGACGGGATGACCGGTGCCGCCTCCGAAGCTCGCATGACTCGCGTTGTCAAGAGACCGTATTCCATGAATGACCTCGAAGCTGTCTGAGCCGGGCGTTAGAGCCTGCATCGCCAGCCCTAGTGACACGTGGCCCGCAACGCAGAATGGTTCTGCTGAAGGCCCGAATGCTCTCGTACAAAATTGAGGAGTGACCCGTATGTACCTGAACGATCTTCGTATCTCTCGCCGAACGTTTTCGCTTGCTGTCGCTGGTACGGTAGCGATTGCTCCCATGACTCGCGTCTTTGCGCAGGACGATGCGGTCGTCTATGAACCAGCCGAGGAGGCTGAGCTTAGCGGGGAATTCGAGGCAGATGGCTCCTCGACGCTTGGGCCCTTGACCGAAGCTGCGATCGAGGAGTTTGCCGCCGTGGCCCCGGATGTTCGAGTCACCAATGGCATCTCTGGCTCCGGTAGCGGTTTTGAACGCTTCATCAACGGCGAGATTGCAATTGCCAACGCTTCCCGTCAAATCAGCGACAAGGAGGCCGCGTTGGCGCAGGAAAACGGGATTTCCTGGTACCGCTTCCCGGTGGCCTACGACGGAATCACCGTTGCTGTCTCCGCCGAAAACGACTTTGTTACCGATCTCACCGTAGAGGAACTCGCCAAGATCTGGGCCGCGGATGGCGGCGTTGCCACCTGGGCAGATGTCCGTCCGGATTGGCCGGCAGAGCCGATCGAGCTGTATGGACCTGGCACGGCGTCCGGGACCTTCGACTACTTCAGCGAGGCGATTCTTGGTGAAGAGGGTGAGGTCCGCACAGACTACATACCGAGCGAGGATGACAATGTCCTCGTTCAGGGCGTGGCCGGCAGCCCGTATGCCCTCGGCTACTTCGGCTTTTCCTATTATGAGAATAACCAGGACACGCTGAAGGCCGTCGCGATTGATGCCGGTAGTGGTCCTGTCGCGCCCAGCATTGAAACTATCGCCGATGGCTCCTACGCACCGCTTGCCCGCACACTCTTCATCTACGTGAACGCCAACGAACTCCAGGGTCGGCCCGAGCTTCAGGAGTTCGTGAAGTTCTATGCTGCAACGGCGGACGAGATTGCTCCGTCCGTCGGGTACATCCCGCTTCCCGACGACGTCGAGCAGGCCGTCTATGAGGATGTGGTTGCGGCTATCGACGGATCCCTGCCTCCGCATAGCGAGACCAGGGGAGCGGCGAGCCCGGCAGCTTCTCCAGAGGCAAGCCCGGCTGCCTAGCCACCTGGTGATCCCTCGTGGTGCATCCAGTCGGGGCGCCGACCGGATGCACCACGAGAAATTCTCACTACATCCAGTCTGGAGACTCTGAGTGGTATCGATGACGACCACGCCGCCAAGACCCGAGGAGAGGCCGCCGCTGGATCTTTCTGGCAAGAAAAAGCGCCAGGCGTCAGAGCAGTTGGTCAAGTACGTCCTGGTCGCCTGCTCCCTGGTCACAGTGGCAACGACCGTCGGGATCATCATCATCCTGTTGTATGAAGCGCTTCGATTCTTCAGGGACATTCCATTTTGGAATTTCCTTACAGGATCAACGTGGACGCCGCTCTTTTCGGGCTCCCAGCAGGAATTTGGCGTGGTGCCACTGGTTATGGGAACGCTCATGACGTCCGTAGTGGCTGCGCTCATTTCCCTGCCGTTGGGGCTGGGGGCAGCCATTTACTTGAGCGAGATCGCAAGCGAACGAGGCCGGTCGGTTCTCAAACCGATTCTGGAAGTGCTTGCTGGCGTGCCGACGATCGTGTACGGGTTTTTCGCCTTGACGTTCATCACGCCCGTCTTGTTGCAGCCGCTGATCCCGGGAATCGGAACCTTCAACGGTTTGTCCGCTGGTATCGCCATCGGGATCATGGCACTTCCCACCGTTGCCTCCCTCTCCGAGGATGCGCTTCGCGCGGTACCGAGGTCACTCCGCGAGGCAGGGTTTGCCCTCGGGGCGACGAAGTTTGAGACCTCCGTACGTGTCGTTGTGCCCGCGGCGGTGTCCGGGATCGTTGCGTCATTCCTTCTCGCGATCTCCCGGGCTATTGGCGAAACGATGATTGTCGCTGTGGCTGCCGGGCAGGCGCCGGCGGGGCAGAGTGGTGGAAGTGACGGTTGGTGGGACCTCACTGAGAGCATGCAGACCATGACCGGGTTTATTGCATACACCTTCAGCAGCGACATTTCCCGTGGGACGACTGCGTTTCACTCACTCTTCGGGGTCGGACTGCTGCTCTTCTTTATGACGTACCTGATGAACCTGCTCAGCCAGTGGGTGACGAAGCGGTACCAGGAGGAATACGAATGAGCACCAGTGTTGCCGCTGCCCAAGGCAGCGAACAGTATCGCGCCCGCCTTGGAGTGCGGCGCGTACTCAGCGAATTTTGGCGCTGGATCTTTTTTGCATCGACCGCTCTCGCGATCGTCCTCCTTGGTATGCTGCTCTATTCGATCCTCGTCCCCGGTCTTCCCTGGCTAAGCTGGCACCTGATCACCGAGATGCCTTCGCGGATCCCTGAGCAGGCGGGTATGAACTCAGCGATCTGGGGATCAATCTGGGTCGTATTGGGATCCGCCGTATTGTCCTTTGTGCTTGGACTTGGTACGGCGATCTATCTTGAGGAATACGCGGAAAAGAACCGCTGGACCGCTTTCATCCAGACGAATATCTCGAACCTGGCGGGCGTCCCTTCGATCGTCTATGGGCTCCTTGGCCTGGTGGTCTTCGTCGACCTGATGAACATGGGGAGGTCAGTCCTCGCCGGGGCCTTCACCATGGCGATCCTGATTCTTCCAATCGTCGTCATCTCAGCCAGAGAGGCGATCCGGGCGGTGCCGTCGAGCCTGAGGCAGGCGTCGTATGGGCTTGGTGCCACGAAGTGGCAGACGGTGCGGAGCCACGTCCTGCCCGTCGCATTTCCCGGCATCCTGACGGGCGTCATCCTGGCGATGTCCCGGGCTATTGGCGAGACAGCCCCACTGATCGTTGTGGGAGGGGCGAGCCAGGTGCTCTTCCGGCCTGGCAGTCCGACTGACCCGTTCATGGTCATGCCCCTCCAGATCTACAACTGGACGGGTAGACCCCAGCCTGAATTTGAACATCTTGCAGCAGCGGCGATCATCGTTCTCATGATCGTCCTGCTCATCGTCAACTCCCTGGCGATCGGTCTGCGCGAATACTTCAGCAAGAAAACGAGGATCTAACCCATGGCTGTTGACTCCGGCATCCACCGAGATACCGTTCGCATCTCGATTCAGCAGGGGCCCAGTGAGTCGCCCGGACCTCAGCAGGAGGTAGCGAGCCCGAGCGCTCCCGTGCTCCGCATCAGGGATCTCAATGTCTTCTATGGCGCCTTCCACGCGGTGAAGGATGTCGATATGGACATTGCCCAGAATGCGATCACGGCGTTCATCGGTCCGTCAGGCTGTGGCAAGAGCACCGTCCTGCGATGCATCAACCGTATGAACGATCTCATTCCGACGGCTCGTGTCGAGGGGACGGTCGAGTATCACGGTCAGGACGTGAATGGCAGGGGAGTAGACCCGGTTGAGGTTCGGCGGCGCATCGGAATGGTGTTTCAACGGCCGAACCCCTTCCCGAAGAGCATCCACGAGAATGTCGCCTGGGGCGCACGGATCAATGGGTACAAGGGCAACATAAGTGACCTGGTGCAGCAATGTCTCGAGCGGGCCGCGCTGTGGGGCGAGGTGAAGGACAAGCTTAAGGACAGCGGGCTTTCGCTTTCGGGCGGTCAGCAGCAGCGACTCTGTATCGCGCGGGCATTGGCGACGAACCCGGACGTCATTCTTCTCGATGAACCGGCATCGGCGCTCGATCCAATCTCCACTCTCAAGATCGAGGAGTTGCTGCGAGAGTTGGCGACGGATTATACGATCGTGATCGTGACCCATAACATGCAGCAGGCCGCGCGGGTGTCCGACCAGACCGTCTTCTTTTCGCTCAGCGATGAGCGCCAAGGCATCCTCGTGGAAGCAGGGCCGACACAGAAGATGTTCACCAACCCGGCGGATCCTCGAACCGAAGGCTATATCACCGGCCGATTCGGGTAGTTCCGATGAGCGTCGCTTACTCTCACAACAGAAATGACGAGAACGAGCAACAGGACACTTTGTTCCGGAGAAATCGATGACAACGCGCCTCACCTACGAGAATCAGCTGCAGGAGCTCCGCGATCTCGTCGTCGCAATGGCGAGCATGGTAAACAAGGCTGTCGCCCGCTCGATGGAAGCGATGCGCGTCCAAAACGTCGCCCTTGCGAGGGAAGTTCGCAAGGGCGACAAGGCGATCAACCAGATGCAGCGACAGGGCGAGAATATGGCCATCACGCTCATCGCCACGCAGGGACCGATGGCGCGCGATCTCCGTATGATCGCTTCCACCATGTCGATCCTTTCCAACCTCGAACGGATGGGCGACTATGCAACTGGTATCGCCAAAATCGTCATTGAGACGTCGAACGAAGAACTGCTGAAGCCGCTTGTTGATCTACCGCGGATGAGCGAGATCGCGCGGGAGATGCTCGACGAGTCCATCACAGCGTACATCGAAGGGGATGTAGACCTTGCTCGCGCGGTCGCGATCCGGGATGACGCCGTCGACGATCTCTATGACCAGATTTTCCGCGAGCTATTGACCTACATGATGGAGGACGCTCGGGTCATTACGCGTGCCACCCACCTTCTGTGGGCGGCGCACAATGTGGAGCGGATAGCCGACCGGGTGACCAACATATGCGAGCGCGTTGCCTATACCGTCACCGGCGAGTTCGAAGAGCTCGATGGTGGCCGAAAGAAACGTCAGCGGGCGCTGCGCGCCGGATCGTCGGAGAGCGGCACGTCGGGATAGGCCGATCGCCATTCCTCGAAAACGGCGTGCAACTCCCGCGCAACCTCGTCCAGCTCCAGCGGCGCACGAAGCAGGCGTTTGATCCCCAGCCTCTCGATGTCCTCGGGCGGCACGTCCGCTGGCTGTTCGGATATGAGGACTACGGGGGCAGTCGTGCGGGGCTCCGCTGAAGATGTTCGCGTCGAGACGCCTCGCAGCCGCCGCAGCAACTCCATGGCTCCGAAGCTTTGGAGCTCCCAATCGATGATGACCAGGTCAAACTGGCGAAGGCGAAAGACCTCCAGTGCCTGAAGGCCACTGGCGATCACCGTAGTCCAGAAGCCTCCCATGGGAAGGCCCTCGTTGAGAAACGAGGAGAGTGATTCCTCGTCGGAAATAATCAGGACATGCGGTCGTTCGCTATGGCGCCGCGCTCGCAAACGTGGTCGGTCGGTCACGATGTGGGTGCCTTTTCGTTGAACAATTAGGGATTAAGATAACCCCGGACGTGCCTACCGGCAGGCTTCCTGTCGCTGGCAGCCGTTCGCACATGATAAGGCAGTCGTAGCCCGGCGAGGATCATCTCGCCCACCGTTACACCGATGACAATGCCCTTAGTGCTGTCGGGCGTCCGTTACAAATTTGGCGGCTGTTTTCTCCCTGATCGCCAGACCGCTGCGCCCGTCTGTGATAAGCTTCGGCGCTCCTTCGCGGGTTCTCGCTGAACGAGGGCTCCAAACAGTGTTCCCAACTGCTGAGCGAACCTAAACCGCTCGTCTCGCTTCTTTACTGGCCGCGTCATGGCATATCTTTGCCCACGCACGGTCAGTACGATGGTGAAAGCTGTGGTCAGAAGCAGAGGCCCGTTATTCTGGTTGAGAGACAGGTTCAAGGAAGTCGGATGGACACAAACCACAACACGCGTTCGCGCCCAAGATTTGAAGAGTGTGATGAGATTGTGAGGGCGTTGGTGGTGGAGTACGTCCAGCGACTGGGGCTTCCCGCAGATTGTCTCTGGGTAACCACCGACCGTTCGCTGTACAGCCGATGGCTGCGCCGGCGCATTCCATCCTCCTATGGTGGCGCGTACTGCTTCCTAAAGGGCCGTGGCGTCCATGCCGTGTTGATCAACCTCGAGCGCATCGACAGGTCGCGACCTCGGGCTGTCGAAGTCGTCGTCGCTGAGGAGTTGATCCACATGCGCGATCACCTTGATCGTGATTATCGCCGCCACGCAAAGCATGGGTATGATCGCGTGGCCCATCGGGTATCGGCGCTTACCGGTGCATCCCTGGAGGAGATCCGGTCCGCACTCATTCCCGTCAAACGGCGGCCCTACAAGTACGTTTACGCTTGTCCACATTGCGAGATGCGCGTGGCACGCAAGCGGACGGGGAGGTGGTCTTGCCCGCGATGCTCGCCGCGTTTTCATCCCCGTTTTGTGCTGCAGGTCGTCGAGCGAATGGACAAGGATATGGATCCGGAAAGCGTTCGAACCTGAAGTCGTACAATTGAGCCGTCGGAGTTGAGGTCCCCAGGATCCGGGTCGTGGCCTAAATCCTGATTACAAAGGCGGTAAATGGTGCGGTTTTTGTCGTTAGTTTGGCGCGGAATTCGGGACGTATTCGATCAGCTCATCTTCATGGCCGGTCTTTCACTCGCATGGTGGATCTGCGCCGCACCGGCCGTGTTTGGCTTCATGCTCTTCCTCTCTGCGCCAGTTCTCCTGCCGCTGGCGTTGTTAACGACGTTTCTGATGCCACCCGCCACCGTTACGCTTTTCGCTATGGCCGATCCAAGGCGAATCGTGAACAGACCCGACCGCGAGGAGATGATCGGCGTCTTCCGATCCTCGGTGAAGAGGGGCTGGATGATTGGTCTGGCAACTGTCCCGTTGCTGCTCATCCTTGCCTGGAACATCGTCTATTTCCAGGGCACATCCTCGTTCCTCGCGGCGTTTGTGCCGCTGTGGGCGGTCTTGATCATCTTCGTCTTCATCCTGTCGATCTACATGTTCTCGCTGGCCGGCACAATGGAATCGGAGGTCCGCAATGCTTTCCGGGGCGGCATGTTCGTATTAGTGTCCCGGCCGTTCACCGGCGCGCTCCTGGCTATCCTCATCATCGTTGTGGCGGTGGTGTTCACCCTGATGGTGTTGCCGATGCTGCTGATCGGTCCGGCACTCCTCGCGGGAGTGGTGAACCGCTTCGTGCTGGATGTGCTGGAGGTAGAGGTTATCGACCCGAACTCTCCAACCGTTGAGCGGGCGTATGAGCGGGAGAAGGGAATTAATCCGGAGACTGGAATATGGGAGCGGATCAAGCGAGGTGGCCGGAAGGAGCCGGCATGATGAGCGTCGCGATAGACCGGCCGCGAATATTCAGGAACTGCACTTCGAGCGGAAGGGCTGAAGCAGAGCCGCCCAAGGCGGCGCGCGCCCATGCCGATGAGCGATCCCCAAAATGGTGAGGGCGCAGAACCGGAATGAAATCGATCCTCCTTCGGAGGGCGCGGAGAAGATCAGCAAGTGGCCACGAACGAACCGGCGACTGGAGCGTATCGAGAGCGTTCTCCGGAGGCGGCAAACGTCGCTAACCGTCGTTCTGGAGGATGTCCACGATCCCCACAACGCAAGCGCAGTTCTGCGTTCATGCGATGCAGTAGGTGTGCTGGATGTGCATCTTGTCTACGTGCAGGAGGAGTTTCCCCGAAAATCGTTTGGTCGCAGCACATCCGCATCTGCCGCAAAGTGGATACGAATCCATGAGCACAACTCAATCGAGGAATGCTACCACCATCTTCGCGGGCAGCGTTTCAGGATTGCCGCGACGGCACTCGAGCCCGAGAGCAGTGATCTCTACGAGCTTGATTTCACTTCGCCGACGGCACTTGTCTTCGGTAACGAAATGCGCGGCGTGAGTGCTGGTGGTATTCGAGGCGCGGACTGCACGGTGTGCATCCCCATGCAGGGGATGGTGGAGAGTCTCAACATCTCGGTTTCGTGCGCGGTGGCGCTGTACGAGGCAATGCGACAGCGGCAGCGGGCGGGGATGTATGACCGGGCGGAACTTGGTCCTGATGAGCTGGCTCGCGTCCGAGACGAGTGGCTCAGGAAGTAGCGAGTGCCCCATCGGGTCTTACGTGAATCAGGGCGGTGATCTCTCCCGAAAGCGCTTGCTTGACGCCGTTCACTGAAACGAGCCGTACATCGCCTTCGTCGCCGATGGCAGTGATAGGAGTACCGGGACCGATGCCGAGGTGATCGATCTGCCGCAAGTGTTCCGGATCGCGGTCGCTGATGCGGCTGACCACCGCGGTCTGACCCGACGGTAGGTCACCAAGCAGCATATCGGCGATTGCGGGAACTGCTCCATTGCGGCTGGGGATCGGGTGCCCGTGCGGGTCATATTCCGGAAATCCGAGCGCCTGCTCCATCCGTGTCTCCAGCTCTTCGGACACATGGTGTTCCAGCCGGTCGGCCTCCTCATGGACCTGGTCAATCTCGAAGCCCAGGGCTTGTGAGAGATACAGCTCAAGCAGCCGATGGTGCCGGATGACTTCCAGAGCTACGGCACTGCCACTCGGGGTCAGGACGACACCGCGATAGGGACTGTGGACGAGCAGATTGAGATCGTTCAGTCGCTTGACCATGTTGCTAACGGAGGCACCGCTCAGGTCCATCTCCTCGGCGAGGCGGTGGGTGGTAGCGGGCTCACCTTCCTGCTCGATCCGGTAGATCGCCTTCAGGTAGTCCTCCATGGCAGGGGTTATCCGTGGATCGCCGCCAAAGCGTTCATTCACTTGTGTTGCGTCAGTGCTCATGCAGAGACCCTCGTGCCGGAGCGGAGAGACATGGCGAGCGCCTGTGTGCCAGCCAGGATGCCTAGAAGTCGAACGGGAGCTCTGGCATACCCTTTATCCCCTTCATGCCGCGCATGTTTTTCGGCATCTTGCCGCCCTTGGCCATCTTGCCGAACTGGCCCATCATCTTCTGCATTTCCTTGAACTGGGTCAGAAGCTTGTTGACGTCCTGCCGGTTCACGCCACTGCCTGCTGCAATCCGTCGCCGACGGGAGTGGATGATCTGCTCCGGGTGGCGGCGCTCCCAGGGTGTCATCCCTTGGATAATCGCCTCGATCTGCTTGTAGTCGTCGTCGGATATCTGGGTTTTCGCCTGTCGCAGTTGCTGGCCCACACCGGGGATCATCTCCAGCAACTGGTTCAGCGGTCCCATCTTCTTGATCTTTTGGAGCTGGTCCAAGAAGTCCTCAAGGTCGAACTGACCCTTGAGCATGCGCTCCTGCATGCGCTCCGCGTCGACGTCGTCGGTTTGCTCCTGGGCTCTCTCGATGAGCGAGAGAACATCGCCCATGCCGAGAATCCGGCCGGCGAGCCGGTCAGGGTAGAACGGCTCAAGCGCGTCCAATTTCTCGCCGGTGCCGATGAATTTGATCGGCACGCCCGTAACAGCGCGGATGGAGAGCGCGGCACCGCCGCGGGCGTCACCGTCCATCTTGGTCAGGATGAGTCCGGTTACGCCGAGGCGCTCGTGGAAGGCCTGCGCTACCCCGACGGCCTCCTGGCCAGTCATGGCGTCCGCGACCAGGAGGATTTCCGTTGGATTGATGGTGTTCTTGATATCAACGAGCTCCTGCATCAGGGGCTCGTCGATCTGGAGGCGGCCAGCAGTATCAACAATGATCGGGTTATGACCGCGCTCGCGGGCGAAGCGGACTGAATTCGCGGCAATGTTGACGGGAGTCTGCGAAGTGCCTTCCTGGTAAACGGGAATGTCCACCTGCTTTCCGAGCGCCTGCAACTGATTCACCGCGGCGGGTCGCTGGACATCGGCCGCGACCAGAAGAGGACTCCGGCCACCCTTGCGAAGGTGGACAGCCAGCTTGCCGGAATGGGTGGTCTTACCGGAACCCTGCAGGCCGACCATCATGATGATCTGCGGCGGACGGTCCGGCTGGAGGAGGGGCACCTGCTCCTCGCCGAGGACCTTGATCAGCTCCTCATTGACAATCCCGATGGCGGTCTGCGCGGGAGTCAATGATTGCATGACGTCCTGGCCGAGCGCCCGCTCCTTGACTGCGGCAACGAAATCCTTGGTGACCTTGAAGTTGACGTCCGCTTCGAGCAGCGCCCGACGGACATCTCGCATCGCAGTATCGATGTCGCCTTCGGTGAGCTTGCCGCGACCGCCGAGCTTGCCGAAGGTCTCGTTCAAACGATCAGAGAGTGTTTCAAACATGTGTTACAGGCCCTCGCCTTCGCCAAAGAAGAGTGAATCGACGTATGTGTCCGGCTTGAACTCAGCCATGTCGCCGGCCTTCTCGCCGGTTCCGATGTAGGAGATCGGCGTGCCGAGTTCCTTCGCGACGGAGAAGGCAATGCCTCCCCGGGCGGTGCCGTCCAGCTTGGAGATGAAGATGTCGGTGATATCGACGGACTTTGTGAACTCCGCCGCCTGAACGAGCCCGTTCTGTCCGGTTGTCGCGTCGATCACGAGCAACACCTCCTGAGGTGCCTCCGGCACGTGCTTCTGGATGATTTTCTTGAGCTTGTGCAGCTCGGCCATCAAATTGAATTTTGTGTGGAGCCGGCCTGCCGTATCGATGATCAGGACGTCAGCGTTCCGGTTGTGGGCCGCCTGCATGGCGTCGAAGACCACCGCCCCCGGATCTGCGTTCTGTTGGTGGGCCACCACCGGGACATCCAAGCGATCGCCCCAGACCTTGAGCTGGTCAATCGCCGCCGCCCGGAACGTGTCTCCCGCCGCAAGCATGACGGTACGGCCAAAACCCTGGTGATATTGAACCAGTTTTGCGATCGAGGTCGTCTTGCCAGTACCGTTGACGCCCACGACAAGAATGACCCATGGCACACCACGCTGGAGAATCTTGACCTTCCGGTTTCGGGTCGCGAGCTCCAGCAGCCTTGTCATCTCGAGACGCAGGACCTCACGGGCATCGGCAGGGTTCTGGATACGCTCGTCCCGCACCCGATCCCGGAGCTCCTGGACAAGCTGCTGACTCACATCCCATCCGACATCAGCCTGGATGAGGAGCATCTCAAGGTCCTCGTACAGCTCCTCGTCGATATCGGTGCGGTCGAAGAGCCGGGTGATCTCGTCAAACACGCCCTTGCGTGTCTTCTCAAGACCTTTTTGAATCTGGACATCTGGCTCTGCTTGCCGTCGAAAGAGTCGTCTGAAGACCAAGGTGTGAACTCCTGAAAATTAGCGCGGTGACGCTGCTTCATGCACTGGGTGTCGATGGAGGGGTCTGCATGGGAGAGCGTGATCCCTGTGAGCGCGGAGAATTGGCCGGAGAGCAACACAAAATAACCATGCATCCGGCCCATCCCTTGCCTGCAAAGTATACACCGGGGGTGTTCGCGTTCCGGATTCGGGCTTTCGCAGATGCGCATCTCTTGGTACGATCGCCCAAACCCAGATACGACCGGGTTGGAGGATCAACCCCGCTGGCGTCGTGCATCGCGAGGTCCATTCATGCGTCAATCCGAGCTTGTGCTTGCGGTCTATCTGCCAACGGCGCTCCTTGCGCTCGCGCAAGGACTCCTGCTGGCCACCCTGCCGCTGTACGCTATCGACCTCGGCGCGAGCTATATGCTGATCAGTCTCATTTCATCGGCTGCGGCGATCGGCACGCTGGTCGCGGACGTGCCAGCTGGAATAGTCCTGCACCGGATCGGGCTGCGGCGTTCGATGCTGATCGGCTGTGCACTGGTTGTTATCGGCACGCTGGGGCTGACCCTTGATCTCACGCCTGAACTGATCGTGGCGCTTCGGGTCTTCGCCGGTATCGGCACGGCGCTCTGGGGTCTCAGCCGTCACTCATTCATTGCCCAGGCGATTCCCCCCGAGAGGCGCGGGAGCGCGATCGCGCTCTTCGGCGGTATCAACCGGGTAGGAATGTTCGGTGGACCGGCCATTGGAGGAGTTATCGCCACCGCGTTCGGCATGCAGGTCGCCTTCCTGGTCGCGGGGGTGCTTGGCGGTTGTGCCTGGGTGGCCGCATCGATGTTCATTCCCCGCGACGCTCCCGACCAGATACCGAAGAAGGGGGCGAGCGGCGAGCGGTGGAGGATCGTGCGGCGGACATTGAAGGAGAACGCGGCGGACCTGAGCGCGGCCGGGGTCGCGCAGCTGTTCGCCCAGATGATCCGCCAGGGCCGACAGATCCTCATCCCTCTCATCGGCGCCCAGCAGCTGGGGTTGAACGCAGCTGAGGTGGGGACGGTGATGACTGTATCGGCAGTGATCGATATGTCGATGTTCTTCCCCGCCGGCGTTCTCATGGATCGGTTCGGCCGGAAGTTCGCCTCTGTACCGAGCTTTGCCATTATGGCTCTTGGAATCGGGTCGGTCGCTTTTGCGAACAGCTTCGTTGCGTTGATGGTGGCTGGGGCCGTGATCGGCCTGGGGAACGGGCTCGGCTCCGGATCGATGATGACGCTGGGAGCGGATCTGGCTCCGGCAGGGGCAACGGGAGAGTTTCTGGGCATCTGGCGGCTCATAGGCGATCTCGGGATGGTTGTTGGACCGCTCCTTGTTGGAGCCTTCGCCGGAGCCCTGAGCCTCGATGGTAGCGCGATAGCCCTGATGGTGGCGGGTTTGCTTGCTTCCCTTACACTGGCATTCCTGGTGAAAGAAACACGCATAATGCCGCCGCCCGAGAATGAGGAGAGGAATATTGTGCCGTCAGCCAGTTGAGAAGGATTTATCGCTGGTGAGGATAATCGTCGAGTGAGAAGTTAGCGACTTCGATGGCACGTGAGAGTCACTGGTAACGCCTACACACCTGTTCGTTACAGGAGGTCGTTATGCCTTTGGTCGCGGCGGCAATCATGCCCCACGGGTTCGCGCTGATCCCTGCGCTGAGTGATGACGCCGAGGGTGCCATGGAGACCCGGAGAGCGATGGAGGAGGTGGGCCGGCGGTTCGCCGACGCCGGGGTCGAGGCGGTCGTACTCGCAGGTCCCCACGGCACACGGGTTGAAGGCGCGATGTGCGTTATGGATGTCGGGCGGGCTGCCGGGACGCTGGCGCGTGGCGACCGTAGCATCGAGATGAACGTCCCTTGCGACCGACAGCTGGTCGAGGCGATCCTCGCTGGCGCGCGGTCCGCCGGCATCAACGCTGCGGCGGCCGGATTCGGCGGCAATCGGGCCGACCAGAGTGTGGCTCCGCTGGATTGGGGAGCAGTAACGCCTCTTTGGTTTGTGGGTCACGATGCCAACCGGCCCCTTTCCGGCAATGTCCTGGCACCCAACCCGGAGAAGGATGAGGGGCCACCGGTGGTGCTCATCACACCCTCACGGTCGCTGTCGCGGCAAAAAATGGTTGATTTCGGGCAGATGTTGGGCCGGGTTTTTGCCGAGGACAGGAGGAAAATCAGTTTCATCGCATCCTGTGACTGGGCTCACACACACCGGGAGGACGGCCCATACGGTGCTCACCCGAAGGCGGCTGAAGTCGATGCAAAGGTGGTGCAGGCGGTGAAGGAGCATGAGCTCCATACGCTTGCAACGCTGAGCGACGAGGATGTCACCGACGCTGCTATCGATGGACTGTGGCAGACACTGATGCTCGCAGGAATCCAGGACGTCACACCCTGCGATGCAGAGTTTCTGTCCTATGAAGTGCCGTCCTATTTCGGCATGATTGTGGCGGCGTATTCCCCGACGGCGGTTCCACATGCATGAAGTAGAGCAGGCACCATATCGGCTGATGATCCGGGAGATGCAGCCCGATGAGCGCCCGCGGGAGCGACTCAGAAGCGGCGGGCCAGCCGCGTTGAGCAACAGCGAGCTGCTGGCGATCCTTCTCAATACGGGTATCAAGGGCGAGTCGGTGACCACGATGGCCCAGCGCCTCCTGCATGATTGTGGCGGTCTGACCGGGCTGATGCGGATGGAGTTCGTCGAGCTGGCAGGGGTGCGGGGCGTCGGGGAGTCAAAGGCTTCCAAAGTGAAGGCGGCGTTCGAGCTTGGACGCCGGCTGGCCGCTATCTCTGACCAGGGAAAGCCTCGCATCGAGTCTCCCGAAGATGTTGTCCAGCTCCTGGGGATCGAGATGGCGGCGCTTGAGCAGGAGCAGCTCCGGGTGGTGTTGCTCGATACCAAGAACCACATACAGACATCCAGAATGGTGTACCAGGGAAGCGTGAACGCGGCCAGCGTTCGGGCCGCGGTCCGCCATAACTCTGTAGGAATAGTTTTGGTACATAACCACCCCTCCGGTGATCCTACGCCTTCGGCAGCGGATGTGAATGTCACTCTCGATTTGGTGAAGGCGGGTGATCTGCTCGATATCAAGCTGGTGGATCATCTCATCATTGGACAGGGACGGCATGTCTCGTTGAAGCGTCTTGGCCTTGGTTTCCCGAAGTAGACGAAAGTGAAGGGGTGTTCCCGTGAACCTCGATCTCACGAAAATGGGTTTCGGCATCACAAGCACGGTCGATCATGGTGTCGTCCGCGAGTTGGCCCCGCGTCTGGAGGAGGCTGGCTTTCGCACACTTTGGATCAATCATGGAGGTTCTGGCGATTCGCTCGCTTCCATCCAGGTTGCGGCATCCGTGACCACCAGGATCCGGCTTGCATCCGGAGTGATCCCCGTGGACAGGATGGTGCCTCAAGAGATCGTGCGTACCGTGCAGGAGCGGGCACTGCCGCTGGACCGCCTGGTCCTCGGCATCGGGTCAAGTGCGCCTCCAAGTCCTCTCAACACCGTCTCGAACGCCGCGTCGTTCATCCATGAGCGTTTGGGAGCACCTGTGATGGTCGGTGCCCTCGGGCCTCGAATGCGGCGACTCGGGGTCCGGGAGACCCAGGGAGTGCTACTGAACTGGCTCACACCGGAGGCGGCGCGTCGTGCTCTTGCCGACAAGGACAGTGATCTTGCCGACCTTCCCGACAAGCGGGCTGAGGTCGCACTCTACATACGGACGGCGCTCGGACAGGATGCCCGACCGGCCCTGGAGCGCGAGGTGGCGCGCTACGAAGCCATTCCCTCCTACGCAGCCAATTTCGCAAGGCTCGATTTCCAGGCGTTAGATTCCGCGGTCTACGGGGAGACGAGGGAGGAAATCCGGGAGGGGCTTGAGGGATTCCTGGGCACGGTCGACGAGCCGGTGGTCCGGGCAATCACGGCGAACGAAGCACTGGAAGAGTTTATCGCCCTCGTTGATACCGTGGTGTAAAGCATTCTGGCCTTGAGATTGAGGGCGTAATGCTGCTGCGCCGGTCGCCGTGTGTTTGTGCATCCCGTGCACCGCACGCAAGCACTGGTATACCCTTGATCACAGCGGTATGCGCACTGCTCCGATGATTAGGGCTGCGCATTCCGGTGATCTGTGTGCCCGGCGTCAGGTCAGACGTTCTCAAAGCCGGGTCGTCCCTCCTGACATACCAGGAAGCCTTTAACCCTGATCCGGAATCAGAGGACCAGTGCATGCCGAAACAAGTAGGAATCGACCTGGGAACCGCGAACGTACTGGTATTCGTGCGCGGGCGTGGCGTGGTAATCAACGAACCTTCCGTGGTCGCGATCTCGGCGAAGGACGGGAAGGTAAAGGCGGTTGGGATTGAGGCTCGCGACATGCTGGGCCGCGAGCCCCGAGAGACGATCGAAGTCGTGCGCCCCATGCGGGATGGCGTGATCGCCGACTATGTCGTCACCCAGAAGATGCTTGAGTACTTTATCAACAAGGCGGTCGGACGTTTTTCCCTCATTCGACCTGATGTGATGATCTGTGTTCCTGCCGGCGTTACCGGCGTGGAGCGACGTGCCGTTCGAGAGTCGGCCTTGAACGCCGGGGCGCGCCGGGCCTATCTCATCAGTGAGCCGCTCGCGGCAGCAATCGGCGCACGGGTTCCGGTGGCGGATCCTTCCGGGAATATGATCATCGATATCGGCGGTGGAACGACCGAAGTTGCGGTGATCTCGCTTAACGGCATCGTGGTTGCGCGGTCCCTGAGGGTCGGCGGGAGCAAGTTCGATGACGCGATCAGCAACCATATCAAACGAAAGTACAACCTCCGTGTCGGCGAGCGCACCGCCGAGGAAGTCAAGATCGCCATTGGCAGTGCCATGCCGCTGGATGATGACAAGGTCATGGAAGTTCGAGGGCGTGACGAAGTCGCGGGACTTCCGCGAACGATCCAGATTCACGCCAGCGAGGTGACCGATGCGATCACTGGACCGCTAGAGGCGATCATCGGCGCGGTTCGCGCCGTGCTCGAGGAGACGCCCCCGGAGCTGTCTTCGGACATCATCGACAAGGGCATGATCCTGACCGGCGGCGGCGCCATGCTGCGCCACCTTCCCGATCTGCTGACCGAGGTTACCGGTGTGCCATGCTATGTTGCAGACGATCCTCTCTCATGCGTGGCCATTGGCACCGGGCTCGCCCTCGAGCATATGGACATCCTGAGAGATAGTCTTGAGGAGCCATAGAAGGCTTGGCGGCTTGCGCGGGCAGCGTGATCTCGTGTTGGCTGAGGGGGGAAGGCGCGAAACGAGGAGGGAGATATGAACAAACGAATGAAAAAAGGACACCGCTATCGAGGGATGATGATCGCCTTGACGGCAGTGCTCTGCCTGCTCGTGACAGCGTGTGGTATCGGCGATACGGACGAGGGCCCGAATGAGACAGATGAGCCGTCTTCCGCTCAGCCTACCGTGCAGGGACCGGGCACCGACGGTTCGGACGAGAACAACGGGTCCCCGGAGGCACCGACCAATATCGATCCATCCTCGCCCGGTGCGGCAGGGGACCCTCTGGAGACGGACGATAAGGTGCGCCCTTCGCCAGGTGCCGGAGATGCCACGCCAGCGGATTCGGCAGTGCCTGTTCCTGGCCTGGCTGCTTCGACCCCCGAGGTGGATGGCACTCCAGCGGCTGATCAACCTCCGACAGGCGATGGCACAACCGGTGCACCTCCTCCTGCGCAAGCCGGTTCCAGTGCCGGAACCCCTGCGGCTGGGGAGGCAGCGCCGGCGCCCGCGGCTGCCGGAGGTTCCACGCCCGAGGATGGACCCGGCACCGCGGTGGCGGATGGGGAGATTCCCGTAGTCGACGGCTGTGAAGTTGAAGACCTGCCCGCATTCACCGGCGCGACATCCACCTACCGCGTGAACAGCGAGCTGAATTTCCGTTCTGGCCCAGGCACCGATTGTGATTTGATCGGGCAAGCTCCCCTCGACGTTTCCACTGTGGTGGAGGTGATCGGCGGGCCGGTCACTCGCCAAGGAGAGGACGGGATCGAGTGGGTACAGGTACGTGTCGGCGAGGAGACCGGCTGGGTGGCACTCGAGTTCCTCGATGCTACCGAGTAGTGATTTCGGGACGTTGGGGACGTGATCAAGCCTGGCAGTGCCAGGAGCCGCTGGGTCCGTCTGGCCCGGTGGCAATCTCCCTTGCAAATTTGATAACCAGGATCAATCAGGAAGGATAATCCCTTGCATTTCCCCCGAGAGAGCGGGATTCTGCTCCATCCAACATCGTTGCCCGGACCGCACGGCATCGGCGACTTTGGGGAGGCAGCGTTTCGCTTTGTGGAGTGGCTCGAGAGAGCTGGTCAGCGTCTGTGGCAAGTCATGCCGTTGGGCCCCACCGGCTTCGGCAATTCGCCGTATTCCTCGCCATCGGCGTTCGCCGGCAATCCGCTTATGGTGTCTCTGGCATGGCTCCAGGGGGACGGTCTATTGACCGAAGAGGAGCTTGCCCCTGCCTACGCATTCCCCAGGCATGCTGTCGATTTCGAGCAGGTGGCTCCGTTTCGCATGCGATTGCTCCGGCTTGCGTATCATCGCTTGGAGAACGGTGCGTCGTCTAACCTGCGCGACGCGTTTGAGGCGTACCGAGCCGACGCTCCCAGCTGGCTGCACGATTACGCGCTCTTCGTGTCCGTCAAGGATGCACTTGGTGGCGATTCCTGGGTGGACTGGCCAAAGGATATTCGCACCCGCCAGCCTGAAGCCGTGGCGACATGGGGTGAGAAACTCTCAGACGACGGGCGCTTCCATGAGTTCGTGCAGTTCCTCTTCCATCAACAATGGCGGGAAGTGCGGGCGTACGCCAACACGCGGGGAATCCAGATTATCGGCGATATTCCGATCTTCGTCGCACTCGATAGCGCGGATGTCTGGTCCAGCCAGGACCAGTTCCAGCTCGACGAAGAAGGACGTCCCACCTTCGTCGCCGGTGTACCACCGGATTTCTTCTCCTCCACCGGTCAGCTCTGGGGAAACCCAACGTACAACTGGCCCGCGATGAAGGCGAATGGCTACCAGTGGTGGATTGATCGACTTCGCGCGACGCGGGATATGGTGGACATTATCCGCATCGATCACTTCCGGGGATTTGCCGCTGCCTGGCACGTTCCGTTTGGGGATGAGAATGCAACGGGGGGACACTGGGAGATCGCACCGGGAGGTGAGGTCTTCGCGGCAGCCCGAAGGGAGCTGGGCGAGTTCCCTGTCATCGTTGAGGATCTCGGTATCATCACCCCCGATGTTGTGGCGCTTCGGGAGATTCTCGACCTGCCCGGCATGAATGTCCTGCATTTTGCATTCGATGACGATCCGGAAAACATGTACCTGCCTCATAACGTCAAGCGTCATTCCGTCACGTACACCGCAACACACGACAACCAGACAACCGTGGGTTGGTGGAACTCCCTGCCGGAAGAAGAGCGACATGTCGTACGCCGCTATCTCGGGCGCCCAGCGGATGACATTGCCTGGGATTTGCTCCGTCTGGCGTGGGCCTCGGTGTCTGACACGGCGATCGCCCCGATGCAGGACATCCTCCGGATGGGAGACGAGGGCCGGATGAATACACCTGCGACGGCCACCGGAAACTGGGCCTGGCGCCTTCTCCCGTCGCAACTGGACCCGTCCCTGGCAGACGGCCTCCGGGACCTCACCAACACCTATGGGCGTATGGAGAGGGCGGTCCCGGATGCCGCCGAGAATCCATGGGACTATACAGATCCGAAGTCAGGGATCAGCGCCACCAAATCCTGGTAGGCGCCCTTGCGCGTTGACCGGCAGGGTATCCTGATAGCAATCGAGCGAACGAATTGCCTTCATTGAAGCTGATATGACGCCGAACACTTTGACAAAATCGTATGCTGCCGCCTCTAACGTCTGGTGCCGCAGCAACTCGCACGTGAAATGCGATGTAAGGAGATGCCGATGAGTAACGGAAATGGAGCATTCACGTTCGTGCTCCACAGCCACCTGCCCTATGCACGGCAGGCCGGCATGTGGCCACATGGCGAGGAATGGATTCACGAAGCGATTGCAGAGACGTATGTCCCCCTGTGGACGGCCCTCCACGATTTGGCCGAGGACGGCGTGGATTACCGGATCACTGTGAGCGTGACACCAATCCTCGCCGAGCAACTCGCTGATCCCTTGATCGTCGAACATTTCCTGACGTATGCGGAAGAGCGAGCAGCGTGGGCTGCCGCTGACATCGAGCGATTTGAGGAGGCTGGTGACCAGGAACTGATGGCGCTTGCCCGGCACTTCCATCACTGGTACTCGCGGACGCTCACGGCGTTCCGTGACCGCTTCAACGGAGATCTCCTTGGTTCCCTGAAGGACCTGCAGGATCGCGGGTTCGTGGAGATCTCCACGTGCGCCGCTACTCACGGGTATCTGCCACTTCTCTCCCGGGACTCATCCATCTATGGGCAGATCCAGACCGGCGTCGACGCATATATCGGGCACTTCGGACGCCGGCCAAAGGCGATCTGGCTCCCCGAGTGTGCCTATCGTCCCGCCTACGTTGAAGAGGAGAACGGTGTCCAGATCACCCGGCCCGGTCTGGAGTCCTTCCTTGCCGCGCAGGACATTCGCGTCTTCTTCAGCGAAACGCATACCGTCGAGGGGGGCCGTCCAGTCGGGAAGGCGGCCGGAGATGCAGTGGGCATCTACGGAGCAGCACCGCGCCGCCAGCTGGTGAATCAGCCAGCGGAGCAACAGCAGGAGCCTGGCACGACCTACAAGTCGTATTGGGTGGGAGACGCGCCGGGAGAAACCGCGGTGCTCGGCCGCAACAACCGCACTGGTCAGCAGGTTTGGTCCGGGTCCTTCGGCTATCCCGGGGATGAATGGTACCGGGAGTTCCACCGCAAGGACGGCGTCTCCGGCATGCAGTACTGGCGTGTCGGTGGCGCAGAGGTGGACCTCGGCAGCAAGCCACCATACAATCCGGAGAAAGCTCAGGAGCGAATCGGGGACCATGCGCGCCATTTCGTGCATCTCGTCGATGAGTTGCTGCAGCAGTACAAGGAAGAAACAGGCGGATACGGCATCATCGCTTCCAACTACGATACGGAGCTCTTCGGGCACTGGTGGTTCGAGGGAGTTGACTGGCTGAAGGCGGTTCTCCGCGGCCTGGCGGAATTAAATACGGTGGATCTGACAACCGCATCCACCTGGGTCGACGAGCATGGCGGCGATGAAGTGATGATCCTGCCCGAGTCGAGCTGGGGCATGGGCGGCAACCACTTCACGTGGATGAACCCTGATACCGAGTGGATGTGGCCGGCTATTCACGGGGCAGAGTCGCGAATGGAAGCCCTGGTTGCTGAGCATCCGGACGCAAACGGCGAGCTGCTCGATGTTTTGAACCAAGCGGCCCGGGAATTGCTGCTGCTTGAGAGCAGCGATTGGCCGTTCCTCGTCACCACGGCGCAGGCGAATGAATACGCCAGCCAGCGATTCAATGAGCACGTCGACCGATTCAACTCGCTCGCCGATATCGTCGAGCGTGGCACCGAGATGACCTCTGATGAGCGTGAGACGCTGGCGGCTCTCGAACACCGTGACAATCCCTTCGCCAACATCGATTACCGCGTTTTTGCACCGAGACAGGGCAGCGCGGGTCTGGCTGAAGACGCCGTACACGCACGTTAGAGCGGTTCTCATGATGGTTGCGTCTCCGGCTGGGGCAGAGTGAAGCCGCAATGCCGGTAATAGCCGGCAATGTCGGCGGCGGTGATGCGGGCGAGACCGACGCCGATGGCATCGATCAGTGGGTCGAGGGTCCGGGTGCCGACGCCCCGCAGATGGGTCTTGAGTTTGGCGAAGGCGAGTTCGATTGGATTGAGGTCAGGCGAGTAGGCGGGCAGGTAGCGCAGATGGCAGCCCGCGGCTTCAACTGCCGGCTGAACCCCGGCATGGCGGTGCACGCTCAGGTTGTCCAACACCACCGTCGTGCCGCGTGGCAGCGTCGGCACCAGCCACTCGCGCACCCACGCGAGGAACAGGTCACTGGTGACGGCCCCCTCGAAGACACGGGGCATCTGCATCCCGGTCGGGCCCATCGCCACCAGGCACGTGACATTGGCACCGTGGTTACGCGGCTCGGCCCCAATCACGCGCACGCCCCGCGGTGCCCGTCCGCATGATCGCGTCATCGTCGTCTGTGTGCTGGTTTCGTCGAGAAAGAGCACCGTTTCGGGGGCAAGGTCCGCCATCACCGTGCGCCACTGCACCCGCGCGGTTTCATCCCGCTCGGTCGCGATTAGGGTCTTTTTTTGAGCGGCAGGTCCAGCCGCCGCAAGGCACGGCTCATGGTCGCGCGACTGACGGGTGAGTGGCCGCCGGCCGTCCACACGGCGCAGTGCTCGGCCAACGTGGCATCAGGAGTTGCCAGCACCTGAGCCCGCAAGGCCTCCTCCTCGGTGGGACCGATCTTGCGCGGCCCCCCGGGCGAGGTGCCTGGCGCCAGCGATACGCCCGCCGCGACCTTGCGCTTGTAGCGATGCACGCTACTCGAGCTGACGCCCATTCGCCGTGCGACCTCAACCACCGACAGACCGGACGCCACCGCCTGCACGAGTCGCTCACGGAGATCGCGGGAATATCCACGTGGCATGCGCGCACGATGCCATACGGTCAACCAACTTGCAACCGGCTCTAGGCGCACGGCGCCGCCGAGGGAAAACCTCTCCACGGTGAAGAAGTTGACGGAAATGACGAAGGGCAATCGCACATGCGGTTGCCCTTCGTCAGGTGACCAAGCTACCGCTTCGTTTACCCCTGTTGTCGTCCACGGACAACAACTTCCTCGTCGATCCGCAGAGGGGTGCTCCCCGTCCACGGTCCCTGGCGCGTTCCCTGGAGCCAGGGCTTCTGAAGGAAGCGCTGCACCCAATATCCGAGAGGAATGTAGACGGCGTTCCTCAACAGCAGTGTTTCGGCCTCGTAATAGAGATCGTTCCTGATTGCCTGATCGAGCTCCGCTTCCGCCCGGTCTACCAGATCGTTGAAAGCTGCCGCATCCTCGCCGGGCGTGAACTCGCCACTTGGTTCCAGGTCAGGTTCCCAGTTGATCCACCCCGCATTGTATTCGCTCTCCCGAGACGCGGCTGTGGCGAGGAGCGATGGGGTGCTCGATGCCAGCCACCATTGCACGATGTTGAACTGCAGTCCGCCGTTGTCCTGGCGCAGGGCCGTGATCTGCTCCGGCGTCAGGCTCGTGTCATGGGTGATGGCGATGCCAGTGCCCTCCTCGATCATTCCCAGGAGCAGGC
>DASYWM010000264.1:0-4482 GCA_035936075.1 Thermomicrobiales bacterium | reverse complement strand
TACCAGTACCAGCGCGGCTCGCAAGTGATTCGCGTGCTTGAGATGTATTCGGTGGAGAACGGCACATGGACGCTGCGCCAGCAGCAGTCAGAGTCGCCGGAGACGGACGAGGACACGATCACGATCTCCGTCAAGATCGGTCGCGACCCGGCGCTTGAGATCTCGCCTACCAGCTTTGCGGAAACCCCCGCGACCCGGCTCACCATCCAGAGCAGCGCCTCCTCGGATCTGGGCGTTGCACTCTTCTCCGCCTCTGAGGAAGTGGACACAGAGGCGCTCGTGGGCACCGCCGTCGATGCCGTGCCAGAAACGCTGACGCTCGAGGGAGAGACATCGGTGGTTGCCGGAACGACCGACGAGATGCTCTTCGAGGGCCTGAAGGAAGGCAACTACGTTGTTGCCGTGCTTGACGGCAGTGGTACGGTGACCGCCGCCTCGACCCTGACGGTCGGTCCGCCTGCGGACCTCGGCCTGTAGAGGTTCGGTAGACTCTAGGGCCGAAACAACACCGCCCTCCCGGGTTATCGGGAGGGCGGCGTTGTGCATCCGGATAATCGCCCGGGCCAGCATAAGCAAACGGGTCAATGCCCGGGAAGGGTGACCTCAGAGTCGGGGAGGGCTCCCTTGGCCATGGCAATTACAATCCCGGGGCGCGACGGGTTTGAAGTCGCGCTACTCTTCGACGCCGCTCGTGTCCTGCGGTTCCGCGTGACCACGCTTCAGCTGGTAGATCTCGGCGTTGATCTCCGCGCCAAGGAGCAGCACTGCCGCCGAGATAAAGAAGTAGAGGAGCAGGATCACGATGCCGCCCAGGCTCCCGTATGTTGCGTTGTAGGTGCTGAAGTTATTGACGTAGACCGAAAACCCGATCGACGCCAGGATCCAGATCAGCACGGCGATCATTGCACCCGGCGTGATGAACCGGAATGGCTGATCGACGTTCGGCACCACATAGTAGACCAGCGCTGCCACAAGCATCAGGATCACCACGACGACCGGGAAGCGGAGCCAGGCCCAGATCATGACAAAGGCGTCGCCTAACCCTACCTTGCCCGAAAGCCATTGAGCCGTCTGCGGCCCGAGAACAAATCCCGCGCTTGCGATGATCAGCAACACCGCGAGCCCAAGCGTATAGATCACCGACAGTGGGTACTTCTTCCACCATGCCCGTGTCTCGGCTATGTCGTAGGCAGTATTGAGCGCGCTCATCAGTGCCCGCACGCCGGTGGACGCGGCTCCCAAAGCGAACAACGCGCCGAACGAAAGCAACCCGCCGTTGCCCCCCTCCTGGATGCCCGCCACCACATCGTTCACCACGCGCGCGGCATCGGGCGGCAGAGCCACGTTCCCCTGCTCAATTACCCATTCGAAGAACCCCGGAATGCGCAAGAAGCTCAGCAGGCCGAGCAGGAAGATCAGGAACGGGAAGATCGCCAGCAAGCTGTGATACGAAAGCGCTGCCGCATACAACGGCATATCGTCGCTCCTGAACTCCCGGAACACGCGCTTGCCGAGTTCAAGTGGCCCTACCTCCGGCAGATCCGGATAGAGTTTTCCGCTCACCGGTAGTTCTCCCTTTCCTGGTTGTCAGCTTCCAGGCGACGCGCGAGAAGGGTGACAAGGAAGAGCCCTGCCATGGCACCAATTCCGTCCACGAAGATGTCACGGATATCGGGTGTTCGCCCCGGCACAAAGGATTGATGCCATTCATCGGTGAGCCCATAGAGCACTGCGCCGGCAAGCGCGACCAGGACGCGTTTGTCGGACGCCAGGTCAGTCATCCCCAGCGCCCACCAGAAACAGACGGCGAGGATGGCGTAAGCACCGAAGTGCCCGCCTAGCGAAATAGCTTCATCACTGATGCTGCTGACTTTTGGCAGCTCGCTGCGGGAGGAGAGCTCGAAGATCACTGCCATGCAGAGCAGGGCCGGCAGGCACCGCAGAATGACGACGGGCCAGCTCGTCTGTATCAGTCGCACGAAGAGAGATACTCCCGGGGATTGGACCCGAAAAGGGCAAGGCAACACGCGTATGCATATCTACAAGCATACCCATATTGCCCCGCGACCGGTCTCGCAACCAGGATTCCGGTGTATTCCCCGCCGTGCTAACGATCGCCTGTTCGCATGGCCACCTTGGCGTCCAGCACCATGAGCCCCGCCACCGCAACAAGCGCCGGAACTAGGCGCTTTGGCATTCCGAGCCCCGATGCCAGCACCCCACCGATGATGCCGGCGTCCATGACGTCACCTGCCACGCGCGACCACATCCATCCGCTGGTATTCTCCCCGAACAGGATGCCGGTGCCGCTCATGATCTCCCGCGCGCCGAGTATTCGCTGCAAGGTGTGGTTGGGGTTGTAATCGGGGACGCCGATAAACCGGTTCATGCTTCCCGGTCGGGTTATCTGCATAATGCCCAGGCCATAACTTGCGAGGCCGAGCGCCTTGGCGCGCTTCCGGGCGGACCTGGATTCTGGTGAAATCATCTCCTTGCGTCGGAACATCTCTCTTCTCCTGACGAGTGTGGTGCTGCATCGTTGGGCCGGTGGACCCCGCTCGGCTGGGAGCGGCCATACAACCAGCCTGCCCTCATTCGAATCACTGCCGCCAGTGGTACCCACCGGCCTCGATCCGGGATGCAGTATTCATGCCGTTGTACGCTGTGCTGCTCCAGATCCGGCCGAGGGCCAGAACACCGTCCATGCCGCAATATGAGATGGATGCCGCTCTCATCAAGCGCCGCGTCCGGCGCTTCCCATGGGAAGATCCAGCTTCGGGCAATTACTTGCGCATGCGGCCCCGGTTCGGCCATCACCTTGACGCTGTGGCCAGGCACCGACGCTTCACACAAGAAGACACCGCCGTGGCTGGGCGGCGGTGTCTTCGAAAGGAAGTAATGTGATGGGGGAACACACTACTCATGGAGAGGAAGCGCGTCGAGCATGCACGGCCCCAGGTGTTGCTTGCCCACGAGCGAGCCGTCCTGGTCGACATTGAGCATCAGCTCAGCCAGGAACACACCTTCGGTCGTGGCCAGTTCGATCCGGCGCATCACCTCCGCGACGGCATTGGTCATCACCAGCAGGGTGCTGGTGGGGATATGCCACAGGGAGTAAGTGGCGCTGTTATCGGTGGGGCTCGTCATCGCTTCCATACTGCTATCATGACAGTTCCACGACTCCCCGGCATCCGTAAAATTACTGATTTTTCGTCTTCCCCACCTAAGTAATCATGGGCTCTGGGCTAACTTGGGTTCGTCACGACCCGTCCCGTCTGAATATCAGTGGGAACGACCATGCTGTTACACGGTATCCCCCATTTTCAGTTCTGCTGCAGGGTGATGATTGCCGGGGCACGGTCAACCATCATGACCGAGAGCGGCAAGCCGATAACGGTCAGGCTGAGAGCCCATGCCGCGACGAGCCACGCTGCGCCGAGAACCAGGCCGGCCGGAAGATAGAGAAGACGCAGGTACCACGCGATCTGCTGCTTCCGGCCCTCGGTGAAGGCGATCGCATTATCACGAAACTGGGTGGTGAATTCGCGGGTACGAGGACGAAGGGTCTGCGCCTGGGGAATGCGGTTCAGCATCCATAGTCCCATTGGTAGCAGGAAGACCGACGCGACAAGAACATAGCCAGCGACGATAAAGAATGCGGAAAGCCACCAACCAATCGCCAGGAACCATAGTGCCCGGACAAAGAACGACGGCCCTGCTTTCGCCGTATTGAAGTGGATCGACGGCATGCCGACGTTCACATTGACGTTGGTTGTCTGATGGACCGATGCATCGGTCCTGCTCCCTGACCCGTTGGGAAGCGCGACGGGCCAGAGGGCCGGGCGGGCCTCATCTCCAGCGGGAACCGTGACCACTGAACCGGGAACTGACGGCGAGCCGAGCGTATGCGGATGGACCTGAAGCGACTGCTGCACTGGGAACCCCTTCCTGTAATTGCCCAAACGCCGGGCGGCGCGTTCCGGACGTGACGGTGTGATGTTCTCGTCAGGGCAATCGCCAGGTGACTCCTGGTCTTGCCCGTCCCCCCATCACCAATCCGGTGTAGAACCAGCATGCCATCAGCAGGTTCAGACGCCATCCGTAAATGTACCGATTCGCGGATTGCGGGAATTACTGAGTCTTCCCGGCAATGCGAAAGGGCAGGCAATGTGCGAAAATGCCCCCTGAGAATGATCCAAATCCGATGCTGCTGACGTTCAACTGTCAGGCGAAAGGCTGCACACCCTGGTGACCGAGCTGAGCGACATTGCGCTCATGGAGCGCATCACCCTCCGCCATACGGATGCGCTCAGGGGACTCTATGACCGGTATGGCCGCATTGCCTTTGCGCTCGCGTACCGGGTGGTCGGCGAGGCATCCGCTGCCGAGGAGGTGGTGCAGGATGCCTTTGAAACCGTCTGGAACAAGGGGCACTCGTTCGATGCGTCGAAGGGTGGCAATGTTCGCGGCTGGCTCCTGACG
>DASYWM010000263.1:0-10534 GCA_035936075.1 Thermomicrobiales bacterium | reverse complement strand
CCCATGGGACAGCGCCCTCCCAGTCGTGGTATGGTGCCCATTGGCATCGGTCGATCCCGACCGGTCGAAACCCTCTTCCCATAGGGAACCCGGTGACGTATAGTGTACGTACACCTATATGAAGGCACGGCGATGCCCTGCCTGTCAGGGGCGGTGCGTGTCAGCGGCATGGTTGCATAACCATGGAGAGGGAGAAACTGTTCCTCTCCTCCATGCGTTTATCGAGGGTAGGGACCGCACCAAAGAGCCAGGCGGCGTGCGCCTGGCACCGTTTGCGGGAAGTGCCATTTCGGGAACGGCGACGAACTTCTCTACCCCCGGCGATGTGACCGGCAAGGGCATGGGATACGTCCGGACAAGGGAACTCCGTCTCGCTCGGGCGGAGAACCTGGATCTCGAAGACGGCTCGTTATGATGAAAGAGCGAAGGGGAGTGGCGGTGAAGGTTTTCTCTGTAGCGTCGATGGGTCGTGAGGCATCTCGCACCCGGCAACGGTCGAGGCATATTGGCGCGGGAACGCTGGCATTGATTCTTGCGGTTCTCAGCCTGATGCTTTCCAGCCTCATGCCGGCAGCCCAGCAGGCTGCCGCGCAGTCATCTGACTGGTCACCGCCGTCGACTGTCTATATTCCGGAAACGGGCCATTCCCTGGACCGCCTCTTCCTCGACCTGTGGCGTAACGCTGGTGGGGCGTCCGCCTTCGGCTATCCCATCTCACCTGAGATCACTACCGAGGACGGACATGTTGTCCAGTACCTCCAGTTCGCACGCTTCGAGTACTGGCCGGAAGGTGATGAGAACGGCAACACCGTGATCCTCGGCAAGATCGGCAAGGAGTTGCGGCCGATCACCGTGCAGCGCTCGCTCATCGCATCGACACAACCGGGCAACAGCGCTGTGCTGCTGGACTCCGCACGCCAGATGAAGGCGTGGCTCCCGGTCGATGCCGCTTCGGTCGACATGGGACGCAATGATCTCGTCTACGTCGAGGCAACCCAGCACACGATCTGGGGCGGCTTCCTCACCTTCTGGCAGAACAGTGGTGCTGAGAGCTATCTCGGCAACCCTCTCACCGAGGAGTACACGCTCAATGGCACGACCTATCAGGTCTTCGAGCGTGGTCAGCTGACATGGAAGCCGGGCAGCGCCATCAGCCTGGTGCCGGTCGGAAAGATGCTGGCGGAGAAGTACGGCGTCAGCACCGAACCCATCGCCCAGGGCACCCTCCCGACCTATTCCGAGAATCTCTTCGTTCCGCCACCTGAACCGACACCAGAGCCGACCGTTGAGATTGCCAAGGTGAACGAGGAGTTTGCGGATGTTCCGTCCGGCGAAGTCTGGATCGACATCAGCCTCTCCTACGAATACATGACGGTCTACCAGGGCAACACTGTGCTGATGGAGACCTACATCAGCTCTGGCAAGCCGGGCTTCGAAACCCCTGCCGGCACGTACTTCATCAACTCCAAGATTCCCGAGCAGGACATGGAAGGCGTGCTGGGTGGTGAGTACTACAACGTGCCGTCTGTTCCCTCGGTGATGTATTTCACCGATGTTGGACACGCGATCCACGGTGCATACTGGCACAACAACTTCGGCACGCCGATGAGCCACGGCTGCATCAATGTACCGGTTGACCTGGCAGCCTACCTCTACAACATCGCATCGGTCGGCACCCGGGTGGAGATTCACTGGTAACCTCCCGCCCGAGTTGATCGAAGAAGCCCACGAGAGCGATGCACTCTCGTGGGCTTCTTGTGTTCAGCGCCTCTCCAGCCCCGGCTCCCCTGCCGGTCATCTTCCGGGAGCGGCCATTGTGCATGGTAGGCTTTTCGAAGGACCGGGAACGGCTCGATTATCCCAGTTTTTACCGCAAGGAGACGCTCACATGCCCGCTTCATTCCCGCGCCTGCGGCCCCTGCTGATCGCCATTGTCATTGTGATACTTGGCGCCATGATAACCGCCCCGGGTTCTACGGAGGCCCGGGAAACCCGCACGATCGTCGACACATGGACGCTTGAGATCGGATTTGTCGAGGAGCCACCGATCCAGAGTGACACCAACGGACTGTGGGTGAAGGTGACTCAAGAAGACCAGCCCGTTGAGGGCCTGGAGGCAACGCTCTCCGCCCAGGCGATCTTTGCCGGTCAGGCGCGGGAATTGCCGTTGACTCCGGTGGCAGGCCAGCCAGGCGTCTACACGTCTGTCTTCATTCCGACGCAGCCAGGCGAGTACAGCTTGCTTCTCAAGGGAACGATCGGCGACCAGCCCATCGAGGAGACATTCAACGCCTCACCAGAGGGCGTGCCCCTGGTGGCCTCGCGTCTGGACTACGAGTTCCCGACCGCCGCGAATGGCATTGTCTCGAACGCTGCCTATCCCGCAGCCATCGGCGGGGCGCTGTTGCTTGCCGGCCTGATCGGGCTCGTGGCGCGACGCAACCGGCATTGACCTTAAATTCCGGCGGTACCGTGATAGCAATCCAATCCCGGATACCGGTTGACCAATGAGTAAGGTTCAGCCGCTGTCCGGTGTTATTGCTCCTGCCCAAGGTTCAGTGGGTGGAACTCTCGAGACTCCTGCAGTTCCTCGGCAGTGAGGAACCGATCTTGCTGCAACACCGTCGGAAGAGACTACCCAGTGCAATTGATCTGTCACGGTGTCTCTTTGTTCGCGGGCGAAAACCGCTTCGCCTGTAGCCGAGGACGAGTCCCTGCATTGGCACTATTGTGCTGATTACCATCCTGCTCCGGGGACTCATCCCAGAGGATTGGAGGTTGCAGAGATGCGCTTCACGTCACGTTTCAGTCGAATGACCGGTCTGCTGGTGCTTCTCCTCACCATGCTCGCCATGCTGGTCACTTCGCCCGCCGCATCTGCACAATCAGGTGATAGTTCGATCGAGGTTCACAACCGAATTTGCCCCCAGAACTATCAAGGTCAGAACTACTTCGAGGATTGTCACGATAACCCGCCCGATCCGGGATTGCCCTTCACGTTTACTGATGGCGTGACCCGGGAAGGCACGACGAATGAGAACGGCAACATCGGCTTCGCTAATCTCCCTGCGGGCACCTACACCATCACGGGTGGCGCCCCAGGTGCTTATACAAACTACGTCGTGTACTGTGCGGTTGGTACAGAAGCTGAGTCGAACCAGCAGCAAATACCCGTCGAATATGTGACGGGAGGTATCCAGTTCGATCTACCAGCAAGTACCAACGTCATCTGTGACTGGTACACCATCCCGCTGAGCCAGAATGGAGAGCCCGCACCGACACCCACTGAAGCTGCGGCGCCCGATACATTCGATCTCCCGATCTACAAACTGCTCTGCGAGGACGATCCTGGTACTACGGCAGCTAGCGACTTCGTGATGATGGGCACCCTGCCGGCCGGCTGCGAGCAGTTCGCTGGTGTCACGGTTACCGTCGCTGCGGCAGACGGCACAGTTCTCGGCAGTTGCGTTACCCAAGCGACAGAACCTTGCTACGTGAACGTGCCCATCGGAGCAACTGTCTATGCTACCGAAGACCTGACAGCAGTACCGGAGGGCTACGTACCGCTGAACGGCGAGACCATCGAGCAGGAGATCCCGGCGTTCTCTGAAGCCTGGACGCTCTTCATCAATGTCCGGTCACAGCCACCAACGCCAGTGCCAACAGCAACGCAGGTGGTGCCGACGGCAACGGCGATACCACTTGAGCCAGGCCAGTTGCTGCAGATTCATGAGGGTGCATGTTCTGAGTCTGAAGAGGAACTCGGCACAGTCCTGTTTACGCTGACCGACCTGCGAGCTCCGGTTCAGGAGGAGAACGTCACCACGGATGTGGTGGTCGCCGAAACCTCCACCTCCACCGTGCCGGTGACACTTGACGAGCTGATAGTGTCCGACAACACGATCGTCGCCTATGGCGAAGGGGATGATCCCTCCCCTGTGGCATGTACCGAGATCGCAGGTCCAGTGAACGACAACGGCGAACTGGTGCTTGGTCTCAAGGAGGTGGATAATTCCAATTACACTGGTATCGTCTATCTTGCGCCGTCCGCTGACGGCACCCAGACCGATATTTCGGTCTTCCTGGCGGAAGGCCTGGCCGAGGAAAACCTCCCGGCGACACCGGGCGCGTAGCAACAATCCGTGCACCATTGGTGTGAACGAAGGGGCCGGAGCAATACAGAGCTCCGACCCCTTCCGAGCTAATCGCGAGGTGGATGATGATCTGCCCTAGACGGTGGCGATCGGCACTGCGACCCGAACTCTATCGCGCCGACGTCAGCCGTGGATTGAGCGCCAAGAGGAGCGTGCGGCCGTCCGCCGCGTCGATGTGCCGAAGGGCGTAATGTCCCCCGAACCCGCCACTGGCAACGGCAATCTGAAGCGTGACGAGATCAGCCCGGCGCTGGAGTGGATTCGCGGTTGTCTGGCGATACTGAATCCGCCGTCGCGGGGTAACAAGGGTGGAGCGAGCCGCCCCGCGCGTGCGCAGCATCAGCACTCTCTCGTCCAACTTCCAGCCAGCGTCCCGAAACGAGAGCCATCCCAACACGACCACAATCGGGACCCACAGAAGCGGCAGATATCCCCACCAGGGAAGGCCGTCCTGCCAGAACCGGATGCCGACCATGATCAGGACGACCACGAGCAGCGAGGAGATCGAGTCCGCGACGATGTACCGGGGCAGCGATCGCCGCGGCAGCCGCTGAAACTGCGGTCTGTCGACATCGACAGCGAACTCGGGTGCCGTGATGGCAAGCAGATCCCGCACCGCGTTCCTCGGCATCATCGGGAAGAGCGTGCCAGAGCCCCCTTCGGCCGCTCCCGCCCGCCCGGCACTTTCGTATCTCACCGCCGCATATCCGAACGGCTGGCGCAGCAGTCCTTCCTCGATCCGGATCGCCTGGATGCGGCGGATCGGGATCGTCGTCCGGCGCCGGTCCAGCAACCCATACTGCACGACCAGGTGCTCACCATCGCGACGCAGCTCAAAGCCGTAGTAGGTCAGCACGGTTCCAGCGATCGCAACCAGCCAGGCAAAGACGGCGATGACAATGACAACCCCGGCAATCACGCTGAGATTCCTTGAGGCACCGGTCACCTGATCCCAAGGGACGCGGTTCCACCAGGCCTGGGGCACGATATCATCGGCAAACTGAATCCCCACACCGATGATTGCCGCCGCAGGGCCGATCGTCCCCGATGTGGCACCGGCGAGGAGCAACTCGCCCAGTGACAGCTTCCGGACAAGTTCGCCTGATGACTCCATTACCCGTGTGGCAGGTGTTTCATCATCCTGGCCCGTAGCGCCGGGTTCCGGTGCGACATCACCCTGAACTGTCTGCCGCGCCATGAGCAACTGCTCCCGTAGCGCGAGCGCCGCCCCCCGCCGGACAGCCTTGAGCTCGACCTCGCTCTCGCCACCACCGCCCGCCGCGGTCTCGATCTTCATCCGGGCGACGCCCAGAAGTCGATCCAGGGGCGCCTCCTCGAGATCGACCGTCTGGATGCGTTGATACGGAATTGCCCGTTCCTGCTTGAAGATAATCCCGGAATGCACGAGGAGCCGGTCTGGCATCAACGCATACCGGTAGAACCACCACTGGACGACACTGCCGATTCCGGAGAGCAGGATCACCACCGCCGAGATGCCCAGGAAGATGAGCGTTCCGGTCCTGCTCTCGCGCCCGCTGTTCCCGATAGCGACGAGGGCGAAGGGCAGGATGAACCCGCGAAGATTGCGCAGGAGTGCGGTCACCATGAAGGCAGGATGCGCCCGCTGCCATGCGACCGCGTCCGGGCTGTCCTGGGCCGGTGCGAGTCCTGGATCAGAGATCATCGTGCACCTTTGCCAATGCGGCGATCTGGTCGCGCACGCTGGCCGCGCGCTCGTCGGAGAGCTCCGGGATCGTCATCCCTCCCGCGGCTGTGTAGAAGACGACGCTCGCGAGTCCGTATCGCCGCTGGATGGGACCGCGTGTCGTATCAACATGCTGGATTCGGGACATTGGCACGATCTGACGGGTCCTGACAACAAGGCCATGGAGCAGGTCGACCTCATCCTCACGGATCTCAAACCGCCACTGCTCGTAGCGGATCGAGGGTGAGACAATCGCCCAGGTGAGACTGAGCGCAAGCACTACGCCAGTAGCAACTACAACCCAGGCCCAGTGGAGCTCAAAGACCCAGCGCGCAACAAAGGCGATCGCAAAGGCCACGAGGCCGAAGACCACTGCTCCAAAGAGATCACCAAGCATCCATACCCGCTTGGCGCGCGGATCCAGCTTCTCCCGTGGCTGCATCAGCCCGTGATTGGATGCTCTCACTGCAGCATCGGGCGTTGGTACGGTAGTTTCCCCTAATGGCTGCATTGATCTCCCTATACGACCGGGCATGCGCGCGAGCCGTCTTCTTGCGATACTCGCAAGGGACAGAAGTACCGGCAGGTTTCACCGGCCATGGTGCCATCTGGCAGTGCGACCCGCGCGACGTCACTGACACTGAAGTGTGTCATGTTTGCAGCCTACAAGAGAGCGAGAACCATGCCCGACGAACACGACCGCACACCGAAGCCCTACGGCGATCCCGCTACCACGACGCCGGAGCGCGTCCTCCTCATCCAGGCCCACCCGGACGATGCAGAGTTCTCGTGCGCGGGAACGATCGCAAATTGGGCGGCCAATGGCGCGGAGATCCATTACTGCTCCATCACCAGCGGCGACAAGGGCAGCGACGATGCCGAGATGACCGGCGTCGCCCTCGCAAATATGCGCGAGGAGGAGCAACGCGAGGCCTGCAGGATCCTGGGCGTGAAATCGGTCACCTTTCTCGGCTATCCGGACGCCATGCTGATGCCGGACCTGAATCTTCGCCGCGAGCTTGTGCGGGTCATGCGGCGCATCCGGCCGACCACGCTCGTCTGCCAGGATCCCACCATGCGCTTTGCCGGCCGGGAGTACATCAATCACCCGGATCACATCGCAGCCGGTGAGGCGTCCCTGGCGGCCGTCTTCCCCTCGACGCGCGATCGCATGACCTTCCCGGAGCTGTTGCAGGAAGGGCTTAAGCCGCACAAGGTCCCGAACATCTATATTTATGGTGCGGCCGAACCGGACTGCTGGGTCGACATCACCACTTCGATCGAGACGAAGATCGCCGCGCTGAAGGCACACGCCAGCCAACTCGGCGATTGGGACCCAACGGAGATGATCCAGGAATGGGGCCGGAGATCGGCCTATGCGAACCCGATGAAGCCGGAAGGGACCGGCCAATACGCCGAAGCGTTCAAGTACATGCACCTGCGTTAGCACTACATTCACCACCGACAGGAGGCTCACCATGATGCAACGAACGATCGGAATGTACATCGCGAACAAGATCAAGGACGAGGTCTTCGCCCCTCAGAAAGTGGAGACAGAGGATGGCGAGGTCGAGTACATCGAGCCCGCCCATGACCCTCTCGACGGGGAGCTGATACGTGACTACGAGGGTCGGGCGCTCGGCCGTGCCTATCGCGTGCCAGATGTTGCCGTCTATGTCGTCTCCGGAAACAACGCGGATCCGGATGCCGAGCTGGAGCGGGCACTGAACGACCCGCAGGCTGAGACGATCATCCACTGGGAGGGTGATCGTGTGGCGGCGCTTGTCTACGTATCCGAGCAGGCGCGCTCCAACGCCGCGACGGGTGTCCGCGGCGTCCGCGCCGACGACGTGTAGGGCGGTCAAGATTCATGCGGACCGTATGTCCGCTGTGGTGCTGCATCCCGGACACTTGCCTTCCCGGTGACCTGGGAGCCGAAACGCGTCACCGGGAGTGCGGCAGCCCGGACTCCGGGACGTATTCCCTGCCCGCAGGACTCATTACAGGAGACGGCGATGAGCCAGGAACAGTGGACCGCGGTCGACAGGCACTTCAGTCATATCTTGCATACCGGGGATGTTGTCCTTGATGCCGCGCTGGCCGCAAGCGACGCGGCCGGACTACCGCAGATCAATGTGACATCGAGCCAAGGCAAGTTGCTGATGCTGATGGCCAGGATGATCGGTGCAAACCGTATTCTCGAGATCGGCACGCTCGGCGGCTACAGCACCATCTGGCTCGGGCGGGGGGTGGCAGGAGATGGCCGGATCGTGACGCTGGAGCTGGTGCAGAAGCATGCGGATGTTGCGCGGAGAAACCTCGAGCGCGCCGGCCTGGACGCAATCACGGAGATCCGGGTCGGCAAGGCCACCGACTCTCTCCACCAACTCATCGCCGAAGGGACAGAGCCGTTCGACCTGGTCTTCATCGATGCCGACAAGGCAAGCCTGCCGGACTATCTGGAAGGGAGCCTCCGGCTGTCGCGTCCCGGAACCGTGATCATTGCGGACAACGTGGTGCGAAGCGGCAAGGTTGCAAACCCGGACACCACGGATGAGGACGTTCGTGGCGTCCAGCGGTATCTCGAGTTGGTCGGTGCTGATCCGCGATTGGAAAGCACGGCCATCCAGACTGTGGGTGCCAAGGGCTACGATGGATTCGCGATCTCTTTCGTGGTGGGGTAAGGCAAAGGTCAAGCAAGATGATCAGCGGTTGGTGCTGATCTCGATCACGACCAATGACTTCGTCGCGCATCTGCTGATCTTCTATCAGTGTCCTCCTTCAACGTACAGACCTCTTCCCTCATGGCACAGGGAGTGCTGTGTTCGCGTCACCTGTACCTGACCCCTCGTACTTGTCTACCGTCGCCGACTGAGGGAGCTGTCGCCATGGAGTCCCACCGTTTCGATGCGCTTACCCGGAACCTGGCCACGGACACCTCGCGCCGCCGCATCCTTGCTCGTCTCACTGCGAGTGCCGCCGCGGGCATCCTGGCTCACCTTGCACCAGCGTCACTTCAGGCCCAGGGCAAACCCGACAAGCCTGACAAACCCGATAAGCGTGACAAACCCGATAAGCGTGACACGCCGGGGCAGGGTCCCGCCTGCCGAGAGGCCGGCCACCCCTGCGAGGGGAACCAGGAATGCTGCCCGAGCTTGGAGTGCGTCGCCAGCGGTCCGGGGGCGGCACGCCGCTGCACTGCTGTAGCTGCGGAGGAGTGTCCCACGTGCTCGACCGAGCAGGTGGCCGTCACCGCGCTCGTCTCCTACTGGATCGATGTCGCGTGCGCCTACGACGCCGGGGCCGATCTGACGACCTGCGACTGCACCGCCGCTGGTGACGCCAGTGCCCCCGCAGCCACCCAAGTCGTACTGCCTCCAGCCGATGTCTGTGCCGAGGTGGTCGGCGGGGCAGCGGAGTTCCTGGCACCGGCGCCGGACCAGCGCGTGGCTGGCTATGCCTCGCAACCGGGGGAGGCTACATTGACCCTGAAGCTCGCAGGCGAGGTCGAGGCAGGCGGGACCACGACCTATTGGGTCACCACCGAGACCGGTCTGGTGCCCGCCGAAGGACCCGGTCTCGTGCGGATCGTCCACGATGCCATCGGCAGCGTGGAGGTCCGTGCCGCCGCCTGCGACGTTGCCGCTCCCGAGGACCGCGCCGGGTATGACTGGTACGGCCGCTGCCAGCAGCCTGCGGAGGGCCTCACATTCGACCTTGCTCCAGTGGGTGACGAGGCACAGGGGCTCGAGGGGACGACGGACACCAGCGGCCGGCTTCGGTTCGGCAGCGTGGCACAGGCATGTACCACCTCACGTTCGTTGACGGTGCCTGGTGCCACGCCGAATCGGACAAGGTCAACGCCAGCGGGGAGGTGGTCGTCGAGGCCAATCGGACGTCCACGGTGTGGATTTTTACCTGCGCCGGGCAGTAGCCAAGACACCAACTGGGTTGGACGCGCGAACAGTGGGTCACATCACGTAGTTCCTCGATGGCGAGCCCGCCACTTCGTGGGCGCGGGTGCGATATGCTGTGCATACAATGATGGAAGTGGAATGAGTGCCTATGTCCTGCTCTTGGTCGCCATCGTCGTGGAGGTGGTGGCTACCTCGGCCCTCAAGGCATCCGACGGGTTCACGCGGCTCCTGCCGAGTATCGTGGTCGTTGTCGGCTATGCAGTCACGTTCTACCTGCTGACCCTGGTCCTGCGGCGGTTTGCCCTCGGCTTCGTCTACGCCACCTGGTCGGGACTGGGCACCGTTGGGGTCGCTGTCATTGGCGTGCTGTTGTTCGGTGACGCGATGACAGTCACGCGCGTCGTGGGAATAGCGATGGTGATTATCGGGGTGGTTATTCTCAACATTGGTGGGGGGCGTAGACCGACCCCGCTCCGGTGAAAGAATGTTCCATTCCTGTCCCGCCAACGCCCCTGACTCCCCAGCCGAGGGGCGTTGGCATGTGCACTGCAGGGCAAGACGTGTCCCTCCCTGGGACACAGACAGGCGCCGGCGGCTCCAGCAACGGCGTCTGTTCTGTGCCAACCACCGGACACGACAACGGCCCCCGCAGGGAGCAGGAGCCGCGTCGTGTGCGTCCGTTGCGTGGTGAGAAGTGCGCGCTACGATCAGTTCAGATAGTCCTCGTCGCAGTTGGTCCGCACCGTCTGATGGGCATC
>DASYWM010000262.1:0-3639 GCA_035936075.1 Thermomicrobiales bacterium | reverse complement strand
GAGTTCCGACTTGCGGTCGAAGAGGCGGTACGCCCCTTTCGGAACGACCCGGATGTTGCCGCCGTCTACACCTGGGGCTCGACTTCAAGCGACACCCTGAATACCACCTTCATCTCGGCGGACCGCACACAGAGCCTGGCTATCCTCGTCATGGCGCACACGGCGACGCCGGGAGCCAGCAGCCTGGAGGATATCCGCTCCCGCCTCGCCAGCGACACGCTGGAGATCCAAATCGGCGGATGGCCTGCCACCGCAGAGGCGTTTCTTGGTCTTGCCGGCTCTGATCTCGCCCGCGCCGAAATCATCTCCCTTCCAATCACCCTGATTCTGCTGCTCGTAATCTTTGGAAGCGTAATCGCGGCCGGTTTGCCGATCATCCTGGCCCTGCTTTCCATGATCGCCACTCTCGCCGCCCTGGCACTGCTCTCCCGGGTCATGCTGGTCAATATCTTCTCGATCAACGCCGTCACGATGCTTGGCCTCGCTGTCGGCATCGACTATGCATTGATCATGGTCAGCCGCTTCCGGGAGGAAACCACATCAACAGCAATCAGTGAATCAATCCCGAGGATTGTCGATACTGCTGGCCGCGCGGTTCTCATCGCTGGCTCCACCGTCGCGATCGGCCTGACGGGACTCCTCATCTTCGGTGTGCCAGCCGCCATTTCAACCGGCTTGGCAGGAGCCTTTGTAGTACTCACCTGCGTCGCGCTTGCCCTGACCGCACTGCCGGCATCCTTCGTCCTGTGGGGACACCGCATTAGCCGGCGAAACATTAACTTCGCTCGATACCCACGATTCCTGACGTTGGTTCCCAATCAAGTCCAGGCACTCCGGAAGCGCTACCCATTCCCCGTCGTTATTGTGTGCGGGCTCCTGCTCATGTCACTCGCCCTGCCACTACGCCAACTGGTCGTCTCATCGCCCACGATGACCATCCTCCCGCGAACCAGTGAGCCACGGATCGTTTATGACACCATCGCGGAGTCATTTCCGAACGCGACACTCTCGCCGATCTCGATCATCGTCGAACCGCAATCCGGCACGATGATGAGCGCACCCAACCTTGCGGCAGTCCGTACGCTCACAACGAATCTTGGTGACACGCCAGGTGTCTCCTCGGCGGAGAGTGTCTGGGAATTTATCCCGGATAGTATTTCGGTTGAGACCTTCACGACGAGTCTCCTGATTGAGCCGGAGATGGTGCGGGCCGCCGCTCCTCTTCTCACGAGCGATGCCGCCCTGATCAACCTGACGCCAGACCCCGGGCTGGATGCGGCGCAACGCCGCGATCTAGTGGAGGATCTCCGCGCGGCAATGCCGTCGCTTACTGAGAGCAGCCTCACAGTCCGCATCGGGGGCGATGCCGGGCTCGACCTCGATCTTATGAATCATGTGAAGCAGCGGGCACCGCTCGTCGTTGGGTTCGTCATCGGGCTCACCTGGCTGGCGCTCTTGGTACAATTCCGCTCACTCTTTCTCCCCCTGAAGGCGATCCTCCTCAACCTCATCTCGCTGTCGGCATCGTTCGGTGCGCTTGTCTGGATCTTCCAGGAGGGTCACCTCTCGAACGTGCTCGCGTTCGAGCCTCTCGGCTACACGGTTGTGTTGGTCCCCATCCTGATGTTCTGCTTCCTCTTCGGTCTCAGCATGGATTTCGAGGTCCTTATGCTCTCACGCATCCGGGAAGCCTGGGAGGAGACCGGAGACAACAGCCGAGCCATCGATCTGGGGTTGCACCGCTCAGCGGGCATTGTCACCTCCTCTGCTCTCGTTATGCTGGTCGTCTTTTCCGCATTCGGCACCAGCCAACTTCAACTTGTCAAATCCCTCGGCGTGGGTCTTGGCCTTGCGGTCTTCATCGATGCGACGATCATACGGATGCTACTGCTCCCGGCTACCATGCAGCTGATGGGACGCTGGAACTGGTGGCTTCCATTCGCCAGTGAACGGAAGAGCGGCCACTCGGAACGCCAACCCCTTGTCCACGAACATCGCGCCAGCTCATCCTGATTGCAATCGCAAGAGTTAGAAGACCCAGTATCGGAGAATTCAACAGATGATCGATACCCAGACCAAACCAGTCACGATCGAGGAGATCGCTGGCCGACTCATCCCCGGCGCACCGCAGATCTCGCCCGATGGTCGACACGTTGCCTTTACTGTGGCCACTAGTGGCCGCAAGGAGAAGCGCCATAATCGCGCGATCTGGGTCTCCATAGACGGGCAACCCGCGCGCCGTTTTACCGGTGGCTCGGGGAACAACCAGAGCCCGCGCTGGTCTCCCGACAGCTCGCAGATCCTCTTCCATGCGCAGCGGGAAGAGGACGACCATCACCGTCTCTACCTGATCCCGGTTCATGGCGGCGAAGCGCAACAGCTCGGCGATCTCAAGGGCTCCATGAGCGCACCCCGGTGGTCGCCAGATGGAGCGGAGGTCTCGGTCCTCCTCTCCGATACCGAAAGCGAGGACGAGAAGAAACGCAAGGAAGAGAAGGACGATGCAGTCGTCTTTGAGGACCAGGATAAGGTTGACCGGCTCTGGGTCGTTGAGGTGGCAAGCGGCAAGGCGAAATGCCTGACGCACGGGAAGCGCCACGTGCGGGACTACGCATGGTCACCAGATGGTGAGCATCTTGTCCTGGTCACCAGCGACTCCCCAACCGCGAATGAGATGTTCCGGTCATCTTCGCTTCGCCTCATTCCATCCGCCGGCGGCACATCACGTCACCTTGCCGATTTTCGCAATCTCCCCAGCGACCCCGTCATCCGCACCGTCGACGGAGACCAGGTTGTCGCCTTTGTTGGAAACGACCACCGGGAGGATCCCTCCTACGCCGTCTGGACAGTTCCGCTTAATGGTGGGGCAAAGCGGAAACTGATCGAGAACGACCGCGCGGCAACTGAGTTCCTCATCGCTGACCCAGCTTCTCCCGACGGGCTGATCTTGGGTCAGGCTGACGGTGCGCAGGTGCGCCAGTATCGCCTCTCGATACGTTCCGGAGAGCTGACGCCGATCCCGATGCAGGGCTTGGGTGATCGCGGCAGTATCCAGAGCGCCCCGTCGGTCGCCTTGGCAGCTGGCGAAATGGCAGTCGTCTGGACGGCAATCGATGTACCGGAGGAGGTCTATCGAGTCTCCAGCGAAGGCAGGGCTGCCCGCCTGACATCCTTTGGCGAGGCGTTGCAAGGACGACTGTCAGGCGGCGAGCTGGTGACTTGGGAGAGCGATGACGGCGTGGACATCGAGGGAGTGCTTGTTTACCCACGCGGCTACGAGGAAGGAACACGCTATCCCTTGCTAGTCCAGGTTCATGGAGGGCCGGCTTGGCACTGGCAAGACCGGATCAACATGAGCTGGCACGACTGGGCACAGATGATGGCGGCGAAGGGATTCGCGGTGCTACTCCCGAACCCGCGCGGGTCGATCGGCTACGGATCACCGTTCGAACAGCTCCTGCAGGATGACGTAGGTGGCGGGGAGTCGCAGGATCTGGTCAGCGGTGCCTTGGTGATGGTCGAGCGAGGCATCGCCGACCGCGACCGGCTCGCCATCGGCGGGTGGTCCTGGGGAGGCTATCTCACCGCGTGGACGATCACCCAGACCGACATTTTCCGTGCTGCGGTCATGGGCGCGGG
>DASYWM010000261.1:0-6714 GCA_035936075.1 Thermomicrobiales bacterium | reverse complement strand
AACGCGTTACGGGCGTTCGACATCATCAAGGCCACAACGGATGGTGGACCGGGCGATGAAACGCAGGTGATGGCTCTCTATATGGTCAACACCGCCTTCGGCGCGAACCAGGCGGGTTACGGAACAGCGATCGCTGTCCTGCTGGCGATTCTGACCCTTGTAGGCTCTCTACTGGTCATGCGTGCATTTGGTGAAGACGATGATTAGACGGTGGTTGACCTATTTCGCGCTCCTACTCGGATGTGTGATCGCGATTGCTCCGTTCGTCGTCACGATCCTGGCTTCAGTAAAGACGACGGGCGAGTTGGTGCAGGGGATATTCTCCCTTCCCGAAGAAGCTCAGTGGAAGAACTATGTGGAGGCCTGGAATCAGGGACGCTTCGGCCGATTCTTCCTGAACAGCATTATTGTGGTGGTTGCGGTTGTGATTCCGTCCGTCGTTTTCTCCGCGATGACGGGATTTGCTTTCGCCCGATTTCGTTTCCGGGGCTCGGGATTCATCTTCGCGTATTTGCTCCTTGGTCTCGTGATTCCATTGCAGGCACTGGTAGTGCCGCTCTATTACGTGCTCCGGGAATTGGGGTTGCTTGACAGCCTGTGGGCGTTGATCTTGCCGCAGATCGCGATGAGCATGTCGTTCGGCACACTATTGATGAGGCAGGCGTTCCTCTCGATCCCTAAAGAAATCATGGAAGCTGCGATCGTGGACGGTGCATCGTCGTGGACCACGCTTTGGCAGATCATGTACCCGCTCGCGCGCCCGATGATCGGTACCGTGGCGCTGATGTTCTTCATCTGGACCTGGAACGAATTCCTGCTGCCGTTAGTGGTCAATATTGATCCGAGGTACCACACCTTGCCCGTGGGTTTGCTCTATTTCCAGGAGCGCTGGACATCCAATATCCCCATCGTCGCCGCGGGCGCGACGATCATTTTCCTTCCACTCGTAGCGATGTTCCTGCTCTTCCAGAGGCAGCTTATCGCGGGTATTACCCAGGGGGCGGTCAAGGGTTGATCTCTTTTGGCAAGGCTTGTCAGATCGGAGGTTCTATGGTCGTATGGTGACCCCGACATAACGGTACGAGTTTAAGGAGGTTGAGCATGCGGAGTCGATCCAGTACCCGTTTAAGCATATCGCTAATCCTTGCGATGCTAATCGGTCTGAGTACCCTCGTAACTCCGGTCGCTGCACAAGTGGCAACGCCGGGCGCCACACCACCGGACATTGTTTCTGTGGAGGCAACGCCCGACCTACCTGAAACGGTGGAAGAGGGCACAACACCGGAGGTGCCGGCGGAAGTGGAGATTGCCTCTCCAGAGACTGTGCTGATCCAGCCGGATGGAGCCACTCCGGATCCTGCCCTCGTGGCTTCGCCAATGGCATCGCCCATTGCTTCACCGGTGACAGATATCGGTGGCGATGTCGATCTCGATGTGCTTTTCATCGGTGCTCACCCGGATGATGAGGCGTTCGCGCTGAGCACGTATGGCGAATGGAACGAGTTCAACGATGTCGAGGTCGGTGTGGTCACCATCACGCGGGGTGAAGGCGGTGGCAACGCGGTCGGCACCGAGGAAGGGCCTGCGCTCGGGCTCCTGCGTGAGGACGAGGAGCGTCGCGCCGTTGGCGTGGCGGGAATCGAGCACATCTTCAATCTCGACAAAGTTGACTTCTACTACACGGTGAGCGCAGAGCTTACCGCCGAAACGTGGGACTATGAGGACACGCTGGAGCGGGTTGTCCGTGTTGTGAGAGAGACGCAGCCGGAGGTCATCATCACGATGAATCCGGCGCCGACCCCCGGCCAGCATGGCCACCACCAGGTGGCGGGTCGCCTGGCAATCGATGCATTCTACGCTGCCGCTGACCCGGGGGTATTCCCTGACCAGATCGACAATGAGGATCTGGATGCGTGGCGGGCCTCCAGCATCTTCAGGACTCGTGCCTCCGGTGAGGGCACTCCAGGGCCAGAGTGTGCCGTAAACTATCAGGCGACTGAGCCGACCGACGTCGTCTATGGCGTTTGGGCTGGTACAGAGTCAGAGGCGAATGGCAAAACGTGGGCGCAGCTCGAACGCGAGGCCCAGCGAATCTATGCGTCTCAAGGGTGGGCAGACTTCGATGATGCCCCTATCGATCCCGCCGAGATCGAATGCGACTACTTCACGCTGATCGATAGCAGGGCACCATTCGATCCTGCGAATACGTCGTCCACGGCGATCCTGGAGGGAGCAGTCCTTCCGGCGGATAACGGTCTGCCGCTTGGCTCCGAGTTCTACCTGACAACTGACATCTTCAATGTCGCGCCGGGCGAACCATTCGACGTTACGGCGCACCTGCGGGCTGAAGGAGTTGATGCCTCGACCGAGGTGGCCATTTCCGCACCGGAAGGCTGGACCGTCGGCGAGGTAGGCAAGCCGGTTGAGGCGAATGGTGAGCTGCAGTGGACAACGCAGGTAACGCCTGCGGAGGATGCTGCAATCGACGAGCGTGTCCGACTGGAAGCTACGGTCACGACCGACGACGGCACGGCGATGACCGCGGAGGTAGTTGCAGTTACGGCCGATGTCACTGGTCAGCTTGAGCCGTTGCCAGAAGTCGCGTACTTCCGTCAATGGGTAGAAGAGGTCGCCGTGCCGGCGCTTGACAGCCTCATCTTTCCTGTCTTTTCCATTGGCGTGGGCGAGACCCGGGATATCTCGGTCGATGTCACAAATACATCGGAGGAACCCGCATCCGGAACGGTAACGTTGGAGTTGCCCGAGGGCTTCGAGGCAGAGCCGGTTGCACAGGAATTTACCGATCTCGCGCCCGGCGCGACGGAGGCAGTATCCTTTACGGTCACCAACACCGATGAATCGCTGCTGACTTCGAACGAAGGTGGCGACGAAGGTACCTACGCCTTCACGATCACAACTTCCACCGATGCGGGCGACTCGGTGCAGAATGCCGGCATCAATCTGGTCCCGAGCACGACGGTGCCGAAGGCTGCCGCGACACCCGTCATCGATGGAGCTGTCGATACTGACGTCTATACCGGGGAATCGCTCGACCTCAGCCGCGTCTGGGAAGGTGACCCGGTCGATTCGCCAGAGGACGGCACTGGGACGGCACATGTCGTCTACACCGAAGAAGGCATCTATGTCGCTGTTGAGGTGACGGATGACGAGCTGGGCACAGTCCTGCCAGTCGCCGACGCCAAGCGGCACTGGCGCACAGATTCCGTCGAGATTGCGATCGACCCGCTTGGCACGGCAGGCAATACATCCACGACTTTCAAGGTGGGTGTCTTCCCCACGACGGAAGAGGGAGAGCCTGCGGCCTACCGTGATGCCGATGCGTACCAAGGTCCGGTGAGCCAGACCGCACCCGGGTTCGAACTCGCAAGCACGGTAAGCGAACCGTACACCGGTTATGTCGTAGAGACTTTCATTCCGTTTGAGGCTCTGCCGGCGGACATCGACCCCGACAGCGCGACGATGAACATCTTCATCTACGATTCCGACACGCAAGACCTTAACGGGCAGACGCGTCTGGGGTGGTCAACCTGGCAGGGCGTCCAAGGCGACCCGTACCGCTGGGGCAAGATCGACTTCGAGGGATTCACAGCACCGGCAGATGCCCGCACGACTCCCGACGAGCCGATCATGCCGCTAGAAGCGGCGCAAAGTGCCGACTCCCCGATGTCTGTCCTGCAGTCCGCCCAAGACGGAGTCCCGCTCGCCGGCAAGACTCCTGTCCCGGAAGGAGAAGGACTCATTGTCGAGGAGGTGACCACGGAGGAGGGCGAACATGAGATCACCTTTACTGCCCAGTCAGGTGGAAACGTTCATGTCTTCCTCATGGTGGACGGCGAGGTCACTGGCGAGTACCGGGATAGTGTCAGCGAGGGCTCGACCCGCAGCTACGCGTTCCCGGAGGTAGAGGGCGCTGATGACGCACAGTTCGTCGTGTCGTTCGTCGATGAAGAGGAACGGGTGCAGGCGATAGCAGAACCGCTGCCCTAGTCTTATCTCGATGTGCATGGTAGCAAGCGAGAGGGCCCCCGGAATATCCGGGGGCCCTCTCTTTGCGTGGTATCGGCAGAGTGTGTGAAAGGAGGCGATCCCGCCTTTGGCCCAGGTGCTCTCTTGCAATTCATGTCGGGGAGCAGTGCCGCGCCGGCCGTGTCCATGCTCGCGATACTCGATCTATACTCACGTTCGGAGATTAATGGAGGTACGACAATGTCTGAAGGTTCGGCGGAACGGGTGTTGGCGGATGTTCGGGAAGAGGTAGTGGGCTGCACCCGGTGCGAGCTGCATCGCTCCGCGAACAACGGCGTTCCCGGCGAAGGCAGTCCGGATGCGCGAATCGTCATTATCGGGGAGGCGCCGGGCTGGCACGAGGATAAGCAGGGTAAACCGTTCGTGGGGAACTCGGGCAAGTTCCTGACCGAGCTCCTTGAGAAGGCGGGGCTGAAGCGCGACGAAGTGTTCATTACGAACGTGGTGAAACACCGTCCGCCGGGAAATCGCGACCCTCTTCCGGATGAGATCATGGCCTGCTCGGTATACTTGGAGCGCCAGATCGCGGCCATTGATCCCGACGTGATCGTGACTCTTGGACGGTTTTCCATGGCGAAATACTTCCCGGGCGAAAAGATCAGCAAGATCCACGGTGAGGCCAAGGACGTCGGGGGGCGCTTCGTGGTGCCGATGTATCATCCGGCCGCGGCACTCCACAATGGCGCACTGCGAAGCACAATCGAGGAAGACTTCCAGAAATTGCCGAGGCTGCTTGCGGAGCGTGACAAGCAGCGCAGCGTCGACCGCGAGAAAAGTGCGCAGGCGAGCCAGGGGACGCTGTTCTAAGGCGGTGCTGATGTTGCCCGACGCTTCCGGTGACCCGTAGTGGTGCTGACGGCAGGAAGAGCGCGCCCGTTTGGGAGTCTTCTTCATCGAAGCGTGACCGTCGAACAGGAACCCTGGAGATGTACGACGATGCGCCCTGTTACCGGGGATCAAGGATAGCCTGAAGCGTGAATGAATCGGTACGCGTAATCTTTCTCGGCGGTATCGCTGAAGTCGGCAAGAATCTTCTGGTTCTCGAGACCGATCGCGACATCATCGTTGTCGACTGTGGTCTCGGGTTTCCGGAGGAGGATCAGCCCGGTGTGGATCTGGTGCTGCCAGATATCGGATACCTTCAGGGTAAGAGGGACAAGATCCGCGGCTTCTTCATCACTCACGGACATGAGGACCATATCGGCGCGCTTCCCTGGCTCTGGGAGGACATTCCTGCTCCTATCCATGCGACCCGGCTCACGGCGGGGCTCATCTCGGTCAAGATGCGTGAAAAGCGACTCATGGACCGGGTACAGCTGGAAGTCTTCGATCCTGACACCCGGCCCTCCATTTCGGCCGGGGAGTTTGTGGTCGAGCCCTTCCGGGTCACACACAGTATTCCGGATGCGGTTGGTTTCGGGATCACGACGCCCGCAGGACTCATCGTCATCACCGGTGACTTCAAGTTCGATCCAACACCGATCGATAACCGGCCGACGGATGTAGAGCTTCTCGCCGAGTTCGGTGACCGGGACGTCCGGCTGCTGATCTCCGACTGTGTGAACGTGGAGCGGGACGGTGTGACTCCCTCGGAGCGTGTTGTAGGCGAGACCTATCAGGACGTATTTTCCCAAGCCCCCGGCCGCATTATCATCGCCACATTCGCCTCGCTCATCGCGCGCATCCAGCAAGTGATCGATACCGCATCACGGCACGGTCGAAAGGTCGCGGCTCTCGGTCGAAGCCTGGAGAATAACATTCGAGTCGCTGTGGAGCTCGGGTATCTCCATGACCCGGAGAACGTCATGGTTTCGTCCAAGACCGCGGAGAAGCTACCAGACGACGAGATCGTTTACATCGTGACGGGGAGCCAGGGTGAGCCGATGGCTGTGCTCAGCAGGATCGCCAATCGCGATCATCCCAAGATAACGGTAGGGGAGGGGGACACAGTTGTCGTCTCCGCAGCCCCAATCCCGGGAAACGAGACATCGGTTTTCCGGATCATCGACCAACTCTTTCGCTCCGGTGCCGAGGTTGTCTACACCGCACGGGCGCGGGTGCATGTTTCTGGTCATGCCGGACGCGAGGAGCTGCGCCGGATGATCGAATTGACACGGCCGGAGTTTGTGATTCCGACACATGGTGAGCACCGCCACCTGGCGCTGTATGCCGATCTTGCTGTGGAGAGCGGGATTGCGCGGAAGAACATTACGATGGTCGATCGAGGCGATGTCGTGGAACTGGACGAGCAGGGTATCGGCATCTCTGAGCAACTCGACGTAAGCTCCGTGCTGGTGCAAGGCTCCTCTTTCGGGCATCTTGATGATCTGGTGCTGCAGGACCGGCAGGCAATGTCGCAGGACGGGCTCGTCATGGTGGCGGTAGGTATCGATGCGGGAAATGGCGTGGTAGTGTCAGGCCCCAAAGTCGCTACTCGCGGCTTTACCGTGGTCCAGTCCAGGGACGATCTCACGCAAGGTGTAGCGGATGCGGTACGGTCCGCACTCAATGCGCGGCCATTCGGCAGTAATTCACAAGCAACAAACAGGGTGATCCGTGAGGCGGCATCGAGATACGTCTACACTCAGACAAAGCGTCGGCCCATGATCTTGCCGTTGATTCTCGATATCTAAGTCCTCGACCTCCACTGCCCCTACAGCGATTTGC
>DASYWM010000260.1:0-4284 GCA_035936075.1 Thermomicrobiales bacterium | reverse complement strand
GTCCAACAGGATCCAGAATGGCGGCATGGGCGCCGCGCTGCTCGGCGGCGGTCTCCTGCTGGCTGATGTCCTCCTGCCCATCCCCTCGAGCGTAATCATGATTGCCCACGGAGTGGCTTTCGGGATCGCGAGGGGGACCCTGCTCTCGCTGACCACCAGCGTCGGTGGCGCCATGATCGGCTGGTACATCGGGCATCGCGGCAGGGGATTGTTGGGGCGCATCGTCTCGCCGGCCGAGCAGGAGAACGCCGCCCTGTTGATCCGCCGCTGGGGAATGACAGCGACTGTTATTTCCCGCTTTCTACCCGTCGTCGCGGAGACGGTTGCGGTGATGTCCGGCACAACGGACCTCGGATGGAAGAGGGTGCTCCTTGCGATGACGATCGGGGCCCTCCCCCCGGCACTCATCTACGCGATCGCCGGCACCCTGGCCACCGATCTCGCGAGTGGAGTACTCGTCGCCGTGTCAGTCATGTTCCTGGCGGCGGTCGCCTGGTTCCTTGGGAGGAGACTGACAGCACCGGCGTCTCCGGCACGGGAACCAACTCCCGGCCAACCATAATCATGGATCGCAAACTGCTTCGCATGCCCAAGGGCAATCCCTGCAATGAAGTGCAATCGGGATAGCGATGCAAACAAGCCTTTCCTGGGAAACGGAGGCACTGCAATGACAGAATCAACCGTCGAATCCTTCGTCCTTGAAGATGACGGCACCTTTCCGAATAACTCTCTGCCCGTGATCCTCTACCACCAGGCAATCCCTCTTGACTGGCACGACCCGGCCCGGTCCATTGAGGAACGCTTTGTCGAGAACGGCTGGAGTGGTCTCTGGCGAAATGGCATCTTCGACTTCCACCACTATCACGCCACCGCCCACGAGGTGCTCGGGTGCGCCTGGGGGACGGTCCAGGTTCAGCTTGGCGGACCCGGCGGCCGAAGTGTCAGCCTCCACGCCGGAGATGTCGTCGTGCTCCCGGCCGGAACGGCACACCGGAACCTCGGGCACAGTGATGACTATCAGATCGTCGGTGCGTATCCGCCTGGCCAGTCGCCTGACATGTGCTATGGCAATCCAGGGGAGCGTCCCGATGCCGAGAGGCAGATCGACGCCGTCTCCCTGCCAGAGAGCGACCCGGTCCTCGGCCAGCACGGGCCCCTCATGGAACAGTGGAAGACCGATCGGTGACCGCAGCCGGATTCGAAGAAAAGCATTCCTGTCGCGATGGCCGAAACCGATGGGATTTATCGTCGGTGAAGCCTTATCACGCGGATTTCAGATGGAGTTGGTTCATGAAATCAGTAGCGGTCTTCTGTGGCTCCAGCACCGGCACCAGTCCTGAGTATGTCGATCTCGCCCGGGCGCTGGGCCGCGAGATCGCGGGCCGAAATCTCACCCTCGTCTTTGGTGGAGGCCGGGTCGGACTCATGGGAGCCGTTGCGGATGCGGCCCTGAAGGCTGGTGGAGAAGTGATCGGGGTGATTCCCCAAGCGTTGATGGACAAGGAGCTCGGGCACACCGGCATCTCGCAACTCCGCATCACCGGATCAATGCACGAGCGAAAGGCATTGATGGCGCAGGAAGCGGACGGCTTCATTGCGCTCCCGGGAGGCTTCGGCACGCTTGACGAGTTCTGCGAGATCCTGACATGGGCCCAGCTCGGCATCCACGAAAAGCCGTGCGGCCTCCTCGATACCGGCAACGGGTTCTTCCGGCACCTGCGCGCCTTCTTCGATGATGCGGTCGAGGCCGGATTCGTCCGGGCAGATCACCGCGCGATGGTGCTGGAGGACACAGACCCGGCTTCCCTGCTCAACCGCATGGCCGCCTGGGCGCCGACAACTACCCCGAAGTGGATAAGCGAAACCCCGGTCCCATAGGTGCTCCCGCATTACCTCGGCTCTGTCCCCGCCTGGATGTCTTCTCTTCCGCACAATCCGCGTCGGTCTTGCGCTTTCCGTCATTCCGGGCAGAGCGAGGAATCCCCGACCGAAGCGCATGCGCCGCCGCCTCATTGGTGTGGCTGTCGACGCATCTCCGCTGGCCGCAAGTCCCCCGCCAACGTGCTCGCTCCAACCCGGCATACGTGACTCCTTTAGATACCGTCTGTCCTGGAGGAGTCGTGGGCTGGATCTGGAACCTCACCTGTCCGCCCCTTAACCGCACGTGGGGGAGCCACTGTTACCTTGGCTCTGTCCCCGCCAGGATGTGGTACTGCCGTGTTGCGGCGATCGTCTCCACCTGTCGAAAGACCCGCTCCATCTGCTTCCCGTATGCCAGGAACGCATTCGCAACGACGAGCAGGCGACCTCCCCGCATCACATGCTCTGGAGCTTCGCCGATCAGCCGGTTGGCGACCGAGTAGTCCACCTGCTTGCCCCGGTGAAATGGCGGGTTGCTCACGATCAGGTCATATCGCGCGTTGGGGACGCCAGAGAAGACATCGCTTGCGAGTGCGCGGCCCGGCACCCCCAACCGCTCAAGGTTCCGTTCCGAGGTCTCGACCGCGAGGAGGTTCGCATCGACGAGGTCGACGTGCCCCGCCCCCAGCCGGCTGGCCGCAATCCCGATGGCACCAGCGCCACAACCGACATCGAGAACCCTCGCACCCTGCTCGACCTCCAGATGCTGGAGCAGCAGCCGGGTTCCAGCATCCAGCCGATTCCCGGCAAAGACACCCGGTTGCGTCTCCAGCGTCACCACATCCTCGCCCAAATCGACATCGAACTGTTGCCAGGTTCCGGGCACGATACCGCCCGCACTCGCCCACGCTGGCAGATCACGGGCCTCTTCCGTCTTCCTGAAGCGGGCGATGCGGTGCTTCTGGCGATAATGCTCGGCAACGGGCGCACCGAAGACCCGCGCGGCGTCTGCGGTGACCGATTTCGCGCCTTCCGCATTCGCCCCGGCAAGGATCAGCACCCCACCCGGCTCCAGCCCATCGCTCGCCTGCAGCAGCCACCGCCGCGCAAGGTTACGATCGGCCGGGAGAGGAAGCAATACAGAATCGTACGTCTCGGAGTCGATAGCACCGGTCACCACCACACCTGCTGGCGCACGGGCCACCTCCCGGGCATCCACCGCTCGCCAATGCACCTCCCCTCCCATACCGGCCACCTGGGCCACAAGGGCGCCGTCCCCACCAAGCACGAGCCATCGCTCCACCGGCGTGACGGTTCGTGCCTCGGCGATGAGCAGGGATGTGACGATTAAGGTCGCTTCGTCGTGAGTGTCGATCACCAGTTCTCCGGGTCCACCCGTTCCGACTGCCGCTAAGCCGTCAGCGTGAAGTTGGCATGCGTTGTGCTGGCCATTATGCAATGGAGATCGTCGCTGACCTCCGGACTGTTGTCAGGAAAATGTGCAGGACGCAGCGATGCGCCCTGTGCGGAGAAAGGGAGAACAATGCTCTTCTATTGCGCATTCACCTGGTTTCCCGGCACCACTCGCAAGGATGTCGCCGAGCGCGTCGTGCGACAGCACGAGTCGGGCAAGAACAAACCGGAAAACATCAAGGGGTGGTACAACCTCGTCGGTGGTGGCTCCGGCTTCCTCGTTGTCGACTATGACGACCCCCGCGAGTTGACGGCATTTCTGCAACCCTACATGGATGTCATGAGCTTCGATGTCCGCGCCATCACCGAGAACACCTACGAGGGAACCGTCGAGGACATGAAGAAGTTCCTGAGCGGCGCCTCGGACAACGACCCGATCGCGCTCTAGCCCTGTGAATGGCGGGGCAGGGGCCGCGGCCCCTGCCCTCTTGTCGTACCTGTCACTCCTCGTCTTCAGACGCGCTAGACGACAAACCTGCCCTCCTTCTGGAAGAGCTCCCCATCGACGGTGATCTGTCCGCCCTGCCGCAGGTCGCAGATCATGTCCCAATGGATGGCGGACTGGTTGGTGCTCCCGGTTTCGGGATAACCGCGTCCGACCGCCATATGGACCGTGCCACCGATCTTCTCATCGAAGAGGATGTTCTTCGTGAACTGCTGGATATCGAAATTTGTTCCGAATGCGAACTCGCCGAGGTAGCGCGCGCCCTCGTCCGTATCCAGTGTCTGGACCAGGTAGTCCTCATTCTTCGCAGCGGTGGCATCCACAACCTTGCCATCCCTGAAGCGCAGGCGAATGTCCTCAATCTGGCGTCCAGCCGTGACGAGCGGAAAGGAGAACCGGATATGCCCGTTGACGGAATCCTCGACCGGCCCGGTAAAGATCTCCCCGCTGGGGAAGTTCCGGCGCCCGTCGGAGTTGATCCATGTCCGCCCCTCCACCGAGAGCGT
>DASYWM010000259.1:0-23492 GCA_035936075.1 Thermomicrobiales bacterium | reverse complement strand
GGTGGCGCTGGCAGCCTGGAGCATTTCCATGAGGCCCTCGTGCCCGGCCGGGCAGACGCCGTGCTTGCGGCCTCGCTCTTCCACTTCGGCACACTCCGCATTGGCGACGTAAAGCGCTATCTCCGAGGCCGGGGAATCCCCGTCCGGCTGGACGACGCAGCGTGAGCAGTGACCTGCCCATCAAGTGGCCAGAGGATGGACTCATTCCAGCCGTCATCGAGGATGTCACTTCCGGCCATGTACTCATGGTGGGCTTTATGAACGAGACCGCGTTGACTCGCACCAGGGAAACCGGCTTGGTTCACTTCTGGAGTCGGTCCCGGGAGAAGCTCTGGAAGAAGGGCGAAACCTCAGGGCATGTTCAGCATGTAGAGAATATCTACGTTAACTGCGAACAGAACAGCCTCTTGATCGAGGTCCAGCAAACTGGTGCCGTCTGCCATGATGGCTACCCAACCTGCTATTACCGTCGGCTGGACGCCGATAACTCTCTTCAGCGAGTGCGGGAACGTTGGTTTGATCCCCTGGACGTTTATGGCACTCACAACGGTGTGGCGGACTTGACGCGTCGTTGGTGGGGTGGTTATGAGTTCCTCCGGGAGCAGGACCTCGAGTCACAATCTGGTACATCGCGGCTATTGAGAAACTCTGGAACTTCAGTACTGGAGCGGATACAGGACGAACTCCGGGAACTGGCGGGCACGATTGACGGTTCCCACGGTCACACGAACCAACGCGATGACATAGTGTTGGAAGCCAGTCAGGTCAGCTACTGGACCGCGGTCGAGGCAATTCGCTCGGGATTCACCTGGAACGACGTACGGCCGGACCGCGCGTTCGACAGATCGAACTCTGAATCGTTGCCCGCCCGGAGCACTGTCGCAAAGTTACTTCGCGTCACCGCCGAAGGTTTGCGGTCAGACGCATTCACCCCTTCGACCGCACACGAGCTCTTTGCGCTGATCGCCACGACGTGTCTCACGCTCGCTGTCGATCCCCTCGCACCGATCCTCAAGGACCTGGAGGATCTCCAGACCCGTGACTACCTCTCACCGTACTTTAGCCGATGACTCATGCTCAACCATTCCACAATACCGACGAGGCAGAGTGCCGTAATTACCCCGACACCGGTTACTGCGGCAACCTTCTGCCAGCGCTCCATCGCAAGTTGCACGGGCTCACCCAGCCGGTCCACGGTTTCTACCATGCCGGGAAAGTCCGGGTTATCGGGAGGAATCAGGTATTCGTTAACAGCTTCAGGCAACACCGCCTCGGTGGCTTGAGCCACTGCCTCGACTACCTCGGGTTCGTCACCGGTAACCCAGATTTGTACAAAACGCGCGTGGCGATAGGACGAGTACATCTGTCCGATATCTTCGCGGGAATACCGGGAGGTAATCTCATCTGGTAGATGCAGATATACTTGATCGCCGATAACATCGGACTGCAGCAGGTGCTCCATATCGTCAAGGACGATGAAGTCAACGTACTCAAAGCTGCTCGCCTTCGCCGGGTTGCCTTCGAAGGTGATAACCGTTTTCCACGTTGTCTGCCAGGGAGCTTCGGGGAAAAGAACGAAAAAGGCCAGAACGAAGGCGATCAGGGGAACCAGCACCAGCCACCACCACCAGCGGAGCAGCGCCCTCAGATACGACCAGAGATCCATCAGACTAGTACGCCCCCCGCCCCAAGAGGACCGCAGGAATGGTCCGGAGTACGATCTTTACGTCCAGCCACGGGGTCCAGTTCTCTGCATAGTAGAGGTCCAGCCGGACCATCTCGTCGAAGGCGAGCTTGCTTCGTCCGTTGACCTGCCACAGTCCGGTAAGCCCCGGGCGCACGAGCAGCCTCTGCATATGCCATTCGTCATATTGATCGACCTCCCTCTGGAGTGGCGGGCGTGGCCCCACAACACTCATCTCCCCTCGCAATACATTGAAGATTTGCGGGAGCTCGTCAATGCTGTAGCGCCGGAGCGTCTTTCCGACTTTGGTCATCCGGGGGTCGTTCGGATCCTTGAAGAGCCGGCCATCCCCTCCCTGCATTGATTTCACCATCTCAGCCCATTGCTGATCCGCGTTATTGACCATACACCTGAACTTGATCATGGTGAAATGCTGGCCATATTGCCCAACGCGACTCTGTCTATAGAAGATCGGACCCTCTGAGTCGCGTTTTATCAACACCGCGACAATCGCCATCGGGATCATTGCAATTACGCACACCATCAAGGCGACGATAATGTCTGCCGTGCGCTTAATGACTGCATGCCAACCGCGGATCGAGGCGTCCCGCACACCGATGGTGGGGACGCCTCCGATTTCGGAGAAGTCAACACGATCAAGCGAGATCTGCAGAAGATCAGGCACAATCCGGAATTGGGCGTCAGTGTTCCGACACTCGTCGAGCACCCGCTTGATGTCGATATCACCCTTGCCATCATCAACGACGACGACCTCGTCCACGTGTAAGCGGACGACCAACTCTCCAACGTCGTCCAGACCTCCCAGGCGGGGACACGTGAGAATTCCCCGCTCGGTGGCGACATTGAGACGATCGCCACGCGAGGCGTCGCCCACGTAACCGACAAGCCGATAACCCAGACCCCTATTTCCGAGCATTGCTTGCATGAGCCGCCGGCCGCCTTTTCCCTCACCGACGATGAGGACACGGTCCACGCCAATGCCTCTCTGCAGGAACCATCTCCTCACAAACGCTGCCACAAGACGATGGGCAAACATGAATCCAAGGCCGAATATCCCGACATAAAGAAAGATAAGTCGGGATGGGCTGAACTGAAAGAAAAATGCAAGGATGATGACACCGGCAATGACCAGCGAGTAACCACCGACTAAGAGCGGTACGTAGTCGAGCACTGACAACTTCTGTCGAATCTGGTACACCCCCCGGAGCGGAAAAACCACGAGCATAATGGTGGTAGCCGCAAACGCCGGCGCTACGAAGGTGGAAAAGGAGGACCACATGTCCTCTGTAACCTCACCTCCCAACTCCAGGCGATACCGAAGCGCATATCCCAGCCAAAACGCAAGAAAGACCGACATAATGTCGCCGACCATGGCGACCGCCTGCATGATGAGGGCGAGCTGGAGCGACCCTCTACCCCGTACCGATGGCTTCACCATCGGCCGTGCGATCATGGCGATGTGAGACTCGGCTGTCATGGAGGGAGTTGCGGATTTCACACTGTTAGTAGGCATCATCAGATCTCTATGCAAACGTACAATGACGAGCGGTCGCACCTGCGATAGTAACCGGCGCCCAGCGTTCCTGCTAGGGACGTCAGAAGCATTGAGGCACAATGGATTTGGAACACACATCTCCTACGGAACGACTCTGGACGCCTTGGCGGATGCGCTACATCAATGGTGATGCCAGGGAAGACGGCTGCATCTTCTGCGAACGGCTTGAAGCCGCCAATGACGTGGAATCCCTAATCCTTTTCCGAGGCCAGCATACCTTCACAATTATGAACCTCTATCCCTATAACACCGGACACATCATGTTAGTGCCAAATGCTCACGCTTCCGACCCGGCACAGCTATCGATGGAGGCGCTGCATGAGATGGGCGAGACGCTGCCGGTCCTCACCACCGCGCTTCGGACGGTGTTGAACTGTTCAGGATTCAACGTCGGACTGAATATTGGAGCCGTGGCCGGGGCAGGAGTGGCAGGGCACCTTCACCAACACATTGTGCCACGCTGGCTGGGGGACGCCAACTTCATGCCGATTCTTGCGAGCACGATGGTGATCCCGGAAACCATTCCTGTCACCTATGCGAAGATTCGGGCGGAAATCCAACGCGAGATGAGCAGCGTGGATGCAACCTCGTTCGTACTGATTGACCGGGTGCGCAGCCTCGTACTCCTGCGCCAAGGTGCGCTACCAAGGGTCGATCTTGTGGCGGATCAGCCGGTGTGGCAAAGCATCATTGAGGCTGTCCCGCGTGAAATAAAATGGTTCGAGCTGGCCGGATGGGCAGGAGCGGATGTTGCGGCTCCCATCGACGACTCATCGATTGTGCTAACGCTCCGTGGAGAAATAGGCCCTGATCTGTCAACAGGATGGGAGGCCTTCCGTCTGGATTCCCCAGTTCTTGATGCAGGTACGAGATCAGTTCTTGAGCGAGCGCAGGCGCAAATTGCCCCTGGTAGTAGCACCGGGTGATCAGTGAACACCTATACTGGCACGACGTGGAGCCGTTTCGCGGCACCCTTCAGGGGTGTGCCCCGTCGATATATCGTCTTCCCGCTCCAGGAGGTTCCGTGAGTTCCGGGCTTGTCCGCTGGCGACCACAGTCACTTACCGGCAAAGAGGTCGCGCAAGTGCACTCAATACTCGGTGTAGCGATGCAGCGCCTTGCAGATGCCTTGTTGCAGCCGATAGCGCTGCTTGCGGCGGTCGTGTGGCTGCTTGACGGCTCCTTCGGAGATGTCGCAGTCATCACCGTAGTTGCATCGGCCTCGCTTGCACTGGGAAGTATCGTCATGCCGTACGTCCTCGGCCTGGTCGAAGACGTGCGCTTGGTGATCCTCGGAGCCAGTACAGTGCGCGCCGCCGCTGCGGCCCTCATCGGCATCCTCGGCTGGCGTGTGACCAGCCTCGAGCAGAGCGACTTTGTGGCGTTGCTCATTGTGAGCGTGCTTTTCTATCAGATCGGCTCTGCCGTGAATGTCGTGACAAATCCGCGCTCGACGATCATCAGCCTCGAGCAGCCCACCACGGCGCGGTCACGTCAGGTCGCTGGTGCGGTGGCTGGCATCATCGGCGGGCTCGTTGCATGGCGAACCCTTGGAAACGACACGCTCACGTTCCCTCGCTCTGCCGGATGGCTCCTCGCGCTCGCCGGGATTGCAAGCATTTCCGCGATTTGGTTCCAGATCACCGCACCCGTCCGTCGCGGGGCATTCAGACATAAGCCTTCACTTGTCTCCCGGGAGGAAGTGCAAGCGCTTCTTCAAACCGGAACGATGTGCCGATTCCTGGGCTTTCGCCTCCTTTTTGGATTTGCTGATCTCGCGGATCCCTTTCTTGTCATCTACGGCATCGTGCAAATGGGATTGGGCCTTCGCTATGTCGGGGCGATTATCCTCATCCTCACCTTGGCACAGGTCGCCGGTGGCGTCATCTGGACTGTGTTTCGGCAGGCTGAGGGAACACGTCGCTCCCTGCAGATAGCCGCCATGCTACGGCTTGCCGGAATAACCATCGCAGCGGGAGTCCCGCTGATCGCAAATTCCGGGGCGTACGACCAACGCTTCGGATCCCCGGCCATCGGGTCCTGGGCATTCGTGACTGCGTTTATCCTCCTCGGCCTCGGCCAAAGTACATACCTGCGTAACGAGCAGGCTTACGCGAGGCGCATTGCTGAGGAAGAGTCGCTTCATCCGGCGTCGATCATGCTGGTGAACTTCTCTCACATTATCACCTCGATGGCAGCATTCCTCGGTGCATGGATCATCGACATTTCGTCACTGGAGAGCGCGATCGTTGTCGCCGCCATGATTTCGTTCCTGGCGTTGCTTTCCAGCGGGCTTCTGGTCGGCCGAAGAACCCCTCGCCGGCGCGTGCTCTCCCCTGGCCTCCGCGGTCCCCGAAGACCGAGTCGCGTCCGTAAGCGTCGGCGCTTCAGGCGCCGCAAGCCACAGTGGCAAGGAGAACACACTTGAGATATGAGACGTTTACCCTCGAGCGGTGGATGACACGTTGGGAGCTGGATGTCGACTACGATATCGCGGAGAGCGGTATCCTCCCGATGTCGCTCGCAGATCTCTATGAGTTGATCACTCCCGCCGCACGCGAGCGCCTGGAGCGAGACCTCCACGAGATGCCGCTCGGTTACAGCGAGGCGCGGGGCACAATCGCGCTCCGAATCGCTCTGGCCGCCACCTATGAGCGGGCTACCCCGGAAGACATCCTTGTCACCACGGGCGCCATCGAGGCAAATTTTCTTCTCTTCAACGCACTCCTGGAGCCTGGGGACCACACCGTTGTCGTCTCCCCGGCATATCAGCAATTGCACAGCGTTCCACGCGCCCTCGGTGCAGAGGTAGACCTCTGGTCCGTCGTGCAGGAGGACGGTTTCGCTTACGACCTTGACCGGTTTGAATCCCTGGTGCGGGACGATACTCGGCTCATCGTTATCAATACGCCGCACAACCCCACCGGTGCCATGCTTACCGCTGGTGAATTGCAGGACCTGGTGCGGATTGCTGACCGGGTCGGCGCCTGGATTCTCTCTGATGAAGCATATCGCTGGCTTGACCATCCGGGGGGAGAAGGGCTTCCTGTGCCGCTCCATGACAGCTATGAGCGGGCCATCAGCGTGGGTACCCTCTCCAAGCCCTTTGGCCTACCCGGGCTTCGGGTCGGCTGGTTTGCAGCAAATGCCGAGATTGCCGCGAAGGCCTGGAGCGTTCGAGATTACGTTTCCCTCAGTCCTGCAAAGATGAGCGACGCGATTGCGAAAGTGGTCATCGAGGAGCGAGACCGGATTCTCCCCCGCAATGCTGCCATCATCGAGAAGAATCTCGAGGTGGCAACGACCTGGTTCGCCAATAACGACGATCTCGTCCACTGGTCTCCTCCGCGGGCCGGCCTGCTGGCTATGATGCGCTATGACGTCGACATTCCATCGCTTGAACTTGCCGATCGGTTGGCCGAGGACGCCCGAGTGATGCTGGCGCCCGGCTCGACCTTCGGTATTGAGCACCACCTCCGCATAGGAATCGGGCAGCGTCCGGATCTCTTCGAGGCTGGCTTGGACCGCACATCGGACTATCTGCGTAGGCTCAAGCAATTCTTTTACAACCAGTTACATGATGGTTGCTAGAGCTTTGCTTGTTCCATGTAGCGGACGACTTGCCGCAGCAATGTCGTCCTTCCCCGCCATAAAGGAGAAACCGGCAATGATCCTGCAAGCAGCTCTATTGCAATGCGGTGTGAGGACTGAATAGACCCTGTAGAAATCGCTCCGCGTCGCAAGAGAGACCGTCCGACCGTACAAGCGGTATTGTTTCCAGCGGTCCCCTCCTTTAGTCGTCGATCACAACTGTCCGGCTCTGCTCCCGCATGAAGAGCGCGGGATAATATTCGCCTAGCGCGCCCTTGCCAGATGAGCCACTACCCTTCCAGCCCGTGAATGACTGGCTCCCGGGCCATGCCCCGGTTGTCGCACCGCCCTTACGATTCGCATAGACGACGCCGGCCTCGATCTTGTCGAAGAAGGTGCCAACCTCTTCCTTGTCCTCCGAGAAGATGCCCGCGGTCAATCCATACTCGACGTCGTTTGCCTCCTTAAGCGCCTGTTCGAGCGAGTCAACCGGAGCCACGGCGATGAATGGCAGGAAGAGTTCCCGTTTAAAGAGCTCGTGATCGAGCGGGAGATTGTCGACGATCGTGGGCTCAACAAACGTCCCCTTCTCGAAGCCCTCACCCGTCAGTCGCTCACCGCCATAGCGGACGGTTCCGCCATCCCGTTTCGCAATCTCCACCGCGTCTTCGTATCGCTCAACCGCCGACTCATCGATCACTGGACCGATGAAGACGTCCCGGTCCGTCGGATCGCCCACCTTGAGTTCCCCGGTGCGCTTGACCAGGAGATCCATGAACGCGTCGTAGATCGATGCATCGACGTAGGCACGGGAACAGGCAGAACACTTCTGGCCGGAGAAGCCAAAAGCGGACCGCGCGACGCCCTCCACCGCCTTGTCGAGATCGGCATTCTTTGTGACGATCGTCGGATTCTTGCCGCCCATCTCAGTGATGATCGGCTTCGGGTAGGTGGTACTGAAGGAGTTGTGGAGATCCATACCGGTCTCTTTTGATCCGGTGAAGACCACGCCGTCCGTCTGCGGATGGTGAACGAGATAATCGCCCACCTCAGCTCCTCCCCCGGTGACGAACTGCAAGGCTCCCGCCGGGATGCCGCCATCAAGAATCGCCCGGGTTAACTCGTACCCTGAGATGGCCGTCGCGCTCGCTGGCTTGAAGACGACAGTGTTTCCAGTTACCAATGCCGCCCCGATGGGCCCAGCCGCAAGTGCATTCGGGAAATTGAACGGTGACATGATGCCCCAGACCCCGACGGGCCGCAGGACCGAGGTGTTCCTCTCGCGCGGATCTTCGCTCCCCATCTTCTTCTGATACGCGTCGTTCTCGACAAATACGGTCGCATAGTACTCGAGTAGGTCCGCTCCCTCCTCGACCTCGCCGATCGCCTCCGTCCGGGATTTGCCACACTCCCGGATCATAATCGCCGCGAGCTTGAACTTGCGCTCGCGCACCTTGTCGGCGGCGGCCTTCACCAGCCGAACCCGCTCTTCCCAGGGAGTGGCATCCCACTTGGGCTGGAACGCTTTGGCCGTCGCAATCGCATCATCGACATCCTTCCTCGTGCCCTTTGGGAATCGTCCCAGAACGAGACTGGTTCGCGCCGGGGCCACCACATCGAAGAGTTGTTGGCTGGTGCGATCCTCCCCGTTGATGATCTGCGGATAGACGGTGCCGAATTCTTTCTCGACCTCTACCAACGCATCATCGAATCTTGCCTGCATGGCTTCAATCTGTTCGGGCGTCGATGTATAGGTAATCTTCGGTTCAATCGCTGCCATGATTTTGCCCCTCTATCTTTCTGCGTCCAGATAATCCCCGTTGATCTCTGTAATCTCTATTTTATTCCCAAAGGGATCCTGAAACGAAAAACGGGGTCGGAATGCAATCTCCGGCTCTTCACCGACTTGGAGACCCGCGGATTCAAGTGCCTGCCGCGCTGCAGCCAGGTCGTCAACAACCAGGCACAAATGCTGACCGTTCGTGTTCGGCTGGAAATCGTCGACCGTTAACAAATGGATTTCGTCCCCGTCGTCACTGACGGAAAACCAGACGAGCCGGTCCTTCCGCAATGAAGAAGGCGGGGGGATCTCCCGCAGCCCCAATACCCCCGCATAGAAACGACGAGCATCGTCGTTGCCACCGGGCGGCATTGGGATACTCGTATGGTGGAGACGATGGATGTTCATGATTCTCCTGCCTGACGTGGTCTAGCCACGGGTACGCAACCTTCGAAGAAGACCAGTCCCTGCACGCGACAACGCTCTGGTTCGCCCGGCTCCAGTCCTTGGTTCCTCAACGAAGCCGGTCGATCGGGCATCGACCCAATCAGCATTCACCGCCCGAACCTGTTGGAGCAAGGGTCGAGCGAACTCATCCCAGGAAGGGGATGCACCTGGATCCATCAGGAATTCTGCCAGATGCGTCCCGCTCCTGATTGTGACGTCGCCACGTTGCGCCTCACGTGGATCAAGCATGCCGGAAGCATCCAGGCCGATTAGCAATCTATCGTGCGAGAGACGCACGTTTCGTGTGTATCGACGTAGTGCTGACAGTTCAACCCCGGTGTCGATCCGTTCACCCTGCAATCCGAGATCAAACCCCAGACTAGAGGACAATAGGTCCTCCAATGCATTGGTCGATGACCGGTTACTCCGCATGATGTTCTCGATGCGCGCCACCACTGAGACTATCAAGCCCGACTCAAGCGGAACGGCAGTGACGCCAATTGGCATTCCCCAACTGGTGCGCGTGTTACCGGTAAGGTACACCGCGTCACCTGCGGGTCGCTCAATGATCGTCTTTGCGAAGTGCAACTGGTCCTCGGGATCGTAGTCCGGACGGAGTCTTGCACGCATCGAGATTCGGGGATCGCTACCCTCACATAATGCAATCGTCTTGGCGGATAACGTTTGATCACCTACCTCGCTGATGAGCTCCAGGAGTTCACCTGGCGCCGGAAGCACCGTTTCCTCGATGAACCCCTCGACATACTCGGCACCTGCGGCAACTGCCCTTTCGCGTGCCCAGGTCTCAAGCTCAAGGCGTCGGTAAACGTGGCGGGGGAGCATCTCCTCTACAGGACTCAAGAGAGGAGCAGTGTTGACACTTTCCGCCATGAAGGTCTGTCGCTGCGTCACCAGCGCACCAAGGGGAGCACCCTCTCCGAATGCACGAAGCACCAGCAGTGGGTCGACGACCCCGCCATCGGCTTCTAGCGACCGCGGACGCCCTACGCCGGCAACAAACCCTACTCGCGCCCCTCCTCGCGCGAGTTCAAAGGTACAGGCAGCCGCGCCGAGACCGGACCCTACAAGGAGAACGTCGAAAGCTCGGCTGCCTGGATATGGCATCTCGACTATGCCGGTTTCTTCAGCGCCTCGGTCAGCGCGGGTACGACCTCGAAGAGATCACCGACGATACCAAAATCCGCAAGTTGGAAGATGGGCGCACTCGGATCCTTGTTGATGGCCACGATGAACTGGCTCTCGCGCATGCCGAAGGTGTGTTGGGGAGTACCGCTGAGTCCGACTGCTAGGTAAAGTTTGGGCCTCACGACCTCACCGGACGATCCCACCTGCGTCTCGTGGGGGCTCAATCCCATGAGCACGGCGGCGCCGGATGACCCAACGGCCGCATCGAGCACATCGGCGAGTTCCTCAATGAGCGCGACGCCCTCCTCGGACCGCATGCCCCGGCCACCCGAGACGATCCGATCCGCACCCGTCAGTCGCTTGCGAGATGCTGTTGATTGAAACCCGGGAGACGCTGGAGCCAATTCGGCAAAGACGTCCGAAAGGGAGATAGCAGCCACGTCACCTATCGGTGAGGGATCGATCATCCCCGGCTCAAGTGAAATAACAAAGGGGGTCCCGGTGTCACACCGGATCGCGGTTTCCGCGCGCCCACCCAGAACGTCCCGCGTGACAACCAGACCCTGATGGTCGACGCTGACGGAGGTGACCCATGATGCCATTGGCAATCCAAGACGAGCCGCCATACGTGGAGCATAGTCGCTGGCAAACGACGTTCCTGAAGCGAGGACGACACGTGGGTCTACGCTCCTTACTAATTCGCTTGTGGCATCGACCCATGCCTCGTACGGGAACGTCTCGCCCTCGTCCACAACCGCGGTCATGGTCTCGATCGACCCGTCAAGATTCCCGATGTTCGCGAGTGCCTCGTCCTGATCCGTCCCGACCAGCCCAAGGACAAGCGGCACCTGAAGCCCCTCAGCGATAGCCTTGCCAGCAGCGAACATCTCATGCGAGTGCGGAATGATCACCCCTCCCATGACTTCCGCCAGAACCAAAACGCGATTTCCTGGAGCCATTTTCCTGGGTCCTTCCGCAACTACCCGACGAGTCGATGTTCCCGCAGCCACGCAGCGAGCTTCGCCACGGCCTCGTCGACGGGTTCACCCTCGAGAAGAACCCTGTCCGCACTCACGCGCTGGGCCATCGGCCCTGTCCATGTAAGCGCACTGTCGATAGGGACCGCTGGCTCCACCTCACGTACTTGCTTCTTCTTCGCCTGCATCATTCCCCGCAAGGAGGAATGCCGCTTTGACGCATCGTCACGCGGCGCCAGGATCAGCAAGACCGGCGTCTGGACGTCGAGCTCTTCCGGAAAGCCGTCCGCATCACGCGCGACATGAATAAAATCTGCGTGGGTCGTTATGGTGGTCACATTGGAGAGATGGCGAATTCCCAGCATTTCCGCTAACTGAAGACCCACCTGACCCGTACCGAAATCGTCCGCCTTCTGGCCCGTGAAGAGAACATCGAACCCTTCCTCACGCACTGCTTCCGCGATTGCCCGCGCCGTCGACAAGGAATCAGCCCTGTCCATCTCCTCGCAAACAACGTGAATTGCGCTATCCGCACCGGTCGCCAGCGCCTCAACAAGTTCCTCGCGCGCGATCCGTGGTCCCACACTGATTGCCACGACCTCGCCGGCGGTCGTCTCCTTCAGATCAATCGCTTCGGAAACAGCATGTGCATCTGAAGTATTCATGACCGGGGAACCACCAATTTTCGGCTCACCGGTCGCGCTCTCGATGCGTACAGATCCGACATCGACGACCTGCTTGACAAGGACCGCGATCTTCATTCGTCTCCCTCGAATTCGTAATGGGGTTCGTTCTCAAACACCGGCTTGCGCTTCTCAATGAATGCGCTCATGCCCTCTTGTTGGTCGTGCATCCCGAAGGTTTCCGCAAAGCCATGAGCCTCCTCGGCAAGCCCCGAGCTCGGGTGTGCATCCTGGGAACGGGCAATCAGCCGTTTCGAGAGCCGAACCGCCGCCGGACTGCTCGCGGCGATCTCCCGGGCCAGCACGCGAGCATGCTCCATCAGGCTGTCCTGCTCATGAACCGCGTTGACGAGGCCGATCCTTAGCGCCTCGTCGGCCCTGATACGCCGCCCGGTGAAGATGAGCTCCGAGGCGATACCTTTACCGACGATGCGCGGCAGCCGCTGTGTCCCGCCCCATCCTGGTGGAATACCCAAACCGACTTCGGGCTGCGCAAAAACTGCGTTCGTCGAGCAAATGCGGATGTCACAGGCCAGGGCCAGCTCGCAACCACCGCCAAGCGCGAAGCCATTGATGGCCGCGATCACCGGCTGCGGAGTGCGCTCGATGGCCGATCCCACCGCGTGACCCAGCCTTCCGAAGCGCATCGCTTCCGCCTGGGACATCGTGGACATTTCCTTGATGTTTGCGCCTGCCACAAACGCCTTCTCGCCAGCTCCAGTGAGGATGATGGCCCGCACGCCGGCGTCACCGGCAGTGGCCCGGAAGGCATCCAGCAGCCCCTCGAGGTGATCGGCATCAAGCGCATTCAATCGGTCGGGGTTATTGATGGTGATAGTAGCGATCTGCTCGCCCACGTTGGTGTCAATGCTCACCTTCAGGCTCCTCCTCTTCCCCGCTCGGAAGCATCATCACGGTCTCGCGGTAGGTGCGACTCACCCTCACATACCGACCAGAGATACCATCGAGTCGCTCGGCTTGCTCGTCGCTCAGGGCGTCACGTTGCTTCGCCGGAACGCCGACCATGACTGCACCATCCGGGACATAGAACCGCTCGGGAATGAGCGCGCCGGCGGCCACTACAGCGTTCCGGCCGATCACCGAATAGGAGAGGACGAGTGACCCCATCCCGATCAGTGCTCCATTGTGAATCGTCGTTCCATGCACAAGGGCACTGTGACCGATTGTGACGTCATCCCCGATAGTCGTAGCGGCGTCCATGTTGACGTGTACGACCGTATTATCCTGGACACTTGTCCGGGCTCCGATTGTGACTGGCGCGATATCTCCGCGGATAGTCGTGTTGAACCAGACACTGGACTCGGACCCAATGGTCACGCTCCCTATCAGCACAGCGCCGGGTGCGATCAAGGCGTCGTCGGCGATGGCTGGCCACGCGTCTTCAAATGGCAGGATGATCGCGCCGGGAAATCTCGCCGAGAACTCGGCGCGCCGATCCATCACGCCTCCACCTTCAGGATCATGGCGTCACCCTGCCCTCCACCGGAGCAAATGGCTACCGCGCCAAGACCGCCGCCGCGACGTGTCAGCTCATTGATCACGGTGATGACGAGTCGCGTCCCGCTTGCCCCGATGGGGTGACCGAGGGCGACTGCGCCGCCAGTGACGTTCAGCTTGTCTGGATCGATGCCAAGACGCTTACTGGCAATGATCGCGACGCTGGCGAAGGCCTCGTTGATCTCGAAGAGCTCGATATCCTCCAGCGTGTGCTCAGTCTTCATAAGGGCATTCCGAATCGCCATTTCAGGCGTGTAAGCGAGATACGGCGCATCCCACGCAGATTGCCCGGTGGCGAGGATCGTGGCTCTCGGCGTGAGTCCTCGCTGCCTGGCCCAGATCTCATCTGCAACGACAACTGCTCCAGCGCCGTCGTTTATACCGGGCGCGTTGCCCGCCGTGACGGTGCCGTCCTTTTGGAACGCAGGCTTGAGCTTCGCCAGTGCCTCGGCGCTCGTCTCCCGCCGAGGCGATTCGTCGGTATCGACGATGGTTGTCCCTTTCTTTTGGGCCACCTCGACCGGAACGATCTCCTCTGCCATCCGGCCATCGTCAATCGCTGCAAGCGCTCGCTGATGAGACCGGAGCGCCCACGCGTCTTGCTCCTCCCGGGAGATTCGCTCCTCGTCAGAGACACGGCCACCATGGAAGCCCATGGAACAGCCTTCAATCGCGCACCTCAGCCCATCGTGCATCATCATGTCCACAAGCTCGCCGTCGCCCATGCGATAGCCGGCCCGTGCGCCACGGAGCAGGTATGGTGCGTTTGACATGCTTTCCATGCCGCCCGCAAGCACAACCGCGCTTTCACCGAGGCGGATCTGCATGTCGGCCAGCGCAACCGATCTCAAACCTGAACCGCAAACCCGGTTGATAGTCTCCGCAGTGACTGTTCGGTCGAGCCCCAGGCCCAGTCCAACCTGGCGGGCTGGGTTCTGCCCCGCACCTCCCTGAAGCACCTGCCCCATGATGACGTGGTTGATCGCATCATCTTCGATCCCAGCGCGATCGATTGCTGCCCAGGCCGCCACCTTGCCAAGCTCGACTGCAGTGAGGGACGCCAATGCTCCGTTGAGTTTTCCAAACGGTGTTCGCGCCCCGCCAAGAATGACCGATCTTCCCACTGGTTTCTCCTCGCACACGCCAATATCTGCTCATTCCATTATCGGTCATCCCGCCAGGAAATAGGCCGGGCACATGTATGCCCGGCCTGACGTAACGTCCATTCGCGCTAGACAAGCCACGATTAAACTTCGTCCTCGAAGCCGACCGCCGGCGGCTGCGGACGGCTCAGCGGTTTGTCAATCCGGTAGCCCAAGGCGTATTCCGCCTGCAAGATCTGGTGAATTTGGCTCGTGCCTTCGTAAATCGTCGATCCGCGCGCGTTGCGGAGGTAGCGCTCGACCGGGTAGTCGTTGGCGAAGCCGTAGGATCCGTGGATCTGCACTGCGTCATCGGCTGCCTGCAGCGCCGCCTCAGTGGCATACCACTTCGCGAGGGATGTCTCCCGCGTGTTCCGAATACCCCGGTTCTTGAGCTCGGCGGCCTTGTAGACCAGCAACTGTGATGCCTCGTATCCGGCGACCATCTTTGCAATCATCTGCTGGACGAGCTGATGCTTGCCAATCGGCACTCCAAACGTTTGGCGGTCATTCGCATACCTGACGCTTGCATCCAGTGCTGCCCGCGTGAGGCCAACAGCCCCTGCTCCAACCGTGAAACGTCCCTGGTCAATCGCACTCATGGCGATCTTGAAGCCTTCGCCTTCTTCGCCAATACGGTTGGCGCCGGGAACCCGAACGTTGTCGAACGCCATCTCACCGGTGTTGCCTGCCCGCACACCGAGCTTTCCCTTGATTGTCCCGGTGGTGAAGCCCTCCATGCCGCGCTCGACCACGAACGCGACCAAGCTCTTGTGCTTCTGTGAACGGTCCAGGCTGGCAAAAACGAGAAAATTGTCCGCGATGTCCGAAAGTGAGATCCACATCTTGGAACCATTGAGAATGTAATCGTCACCATCCCTGGTCGCCGTCGTCTCGATAGCACCAGCGTCGGACCCCGCGCCGGGTTCCGTGAGTCCGAAGGTAGCAATCTTCTCCCCAGTGGCCTGTGGAACAAGAAATCGCTGCTTCTGTTCGTCGTTCGCCCACTGCAGCAAGGACAGGCTGTTGAGCCCGATATGCACGCTGAGTACGACTCGCAAGGATGTATCGACGTACTCAAACTCTTCGCAGGCCAGTGCCAGGCTGACGTAATCCAGCCCGAGCCCTCCATACTCCTCGGGAATCGGCAAACCCAGTATTCCCGATTCCCCCATCTTGTCGATGATATCCCGGCTGTAGTTCTGTTTTGCGTCCCACTCCCGGACGTGTGGCGCAGCCTCGCGCTCCGCAAACTCACGGACCATGTCACGTACCTGGACCTGCTCCTCAGTAAGCTCGAAATTCATTCTGCAGCAACCACTTTCGTTGGACCCCTCAGGGAATCAGCATCAACCGCGTGGAAGTATACGGGGTAGCGAAGTTGCCGTTTCTGCATCCGGAGGTTCATCAGGTCTCGGTCCCCGAGTCAAATCGCCCGCCACAACGCGCCGGATGACGCCACCCTGATCGAGCAGCAGGGCCCCTTCGTCGTCAATGCCCTGCAGGATGCCATGGATGTCCGCATGCCGCTCCTTAACCGTCACGGAATCACCAAGCATCGCCAGCGTATTCCTGATCGCTAACCAGCGTTGTTCGATGCGACTGGACAGTAGATCCTGGTATCGGCTCTCCAGCTCATTCAGGAAGCGCCACATCAATGCATTGTGATCGACAGGCTCGCCCAGCTCCACCAAAAGACTGGTCGCATTGGAGGGGAGATCGGCCGTCAGGATATTTGCATTGACCCCAACGCCCAGGATAGTGACCTTCCCGTCCACTTGGGACTTCACCTGGGCGAGTACGCCGGAAACTTTTTTGCCCTTGATGAGGACATCGTTCGGCCACTTGATCTCTGCCTGGACACCGTGACACTCTCCCAGAGTGGCGACAATCGCATCGGCAACCAGAAGGGAGAGGGGGGTCAACTGCCGGATCGGCAGCTCCGGTCGCAGCAGGATCGAATACAGCAGCGAAGTTCTGGGCGGCGCTGTCCACTCTCGGCCGGATCGTCCGCGTCCTGCACTCTGGTAGTCAGCAATAACGATCGTGCCTTCAGGGGCGCCGAGTGCCGCCAGATCGGCAAGCACATCCATTGTGCTGGCGACCGCATCAAACCGGATGACCGGGCGCCCAAGCATCAAGGCAGCCTGTCCTCCACTGACGTCGCGTTCTCGTCGTAGGTGTCGCTACCTCCGCCCCGTCGCCAACGGTCGGACCGTTCTCGCACCTCGTCTGCGGGCTCTTCGTCTTCGACTTCCAGCCGCGTTACGCGCATCTTGCGGACCCGATGCCGCTCGACTTCAAGGATCTCGACCCGCACGTTCTCGGCTTCGAACGTGTCGCCCTGGATGGGCAGGCGCCCGAGATGCTTGTGAACAAAGCCACCGAGGGTTCCGAAGTCGTCATCTTCCTCGAACTCGACCCCGAGCGCATCCTCAACGTCCTCGATGGGGAGACGGCCGTCGGCGACGATAAATCCGTCTTCGCCCTGCTCGAAAAGCGGCGACTCGGTATCGTACTCATCCTGGATCTCGCCTACGATCTCCTCCAGAATGTCCTCGATCGTAACGAGGCCCGCCGTCCCGCCATATTCGTCGGCTACCACAGCGAGATGGATACGGGTGCGTTTCAATTCCGTGAAAAGCTCCCCGAGCCGCTTAGACTCGGGCACGACAAACGCCGGCCGGATCAGATCTAGTAGCGGGATGCGAATGGTATTCCCGATGACAAACGGTAAAAGATCCTTGACGTAGAGGACGCCCAGCACGTTATCGATGGTGTCGCGGTAGACAGGAATACGTGAATGTCCTGCCTTCGTGATCGTCTCGATCAGCTCGCGGGCACTCACGGTCCGCTCCAAGCCGACGATGTCAAGGCGCGGCACCATGATGTCCCGAACCGTCATCTCCTCCAGACTCAGGATGCCGTCGATCATCTGGCGTTCATTTTCGCCAATGACACCATCGTCGGGAGACAACCGGCTCCGGCTCAATTCATCCTCGGTGCCAATCGCTTCGACTTCGGCGTCCCTGCCCGGAAGGACCCTCCTGAAGAGGTTGGCAAGACCCACGACCAGCCATGATACCGGTGCCAGTAGCTGTGCAACAGCGCGGCCGACCACGAGCACGCGGCTCAAGAACTGGTCGGTTAATTGCTTGTCAACAATCGCGCGGGGAAGCGACTGTCCAAAGACGATATAGACGATCGCAACGACCAAAATGGCCGTCCAATTGAAATCATCGTGCGTCCACTGGTCAATAAGCTGAGTAATCTGACTTGCCGCGATGACCGTCGCCAGAATCTGTACGAAGATCATCGCGCTGGCCGTCGCCCTGCGCGGATTCACCAGGGAACGGGTTGAGCGCTTTCCCCGGTGGAGAGGATCAGCAGTCTCTGGGAGGAGCCGTTGATTTGTCGCCTGCCCGACGATCGTCAAGACGACTCCCGCAGCGGCTACTAACAGCAGCGCGAGGATCGCGAATATCACATGTTGCCAATCGTCGGCGTCCAAGAAAATTTACCCCTGTGCCTGCTCCGGCTCAAGCCGGATTGATTATGAATCGAAGATAAGAATGAGGCTGGCCAAAGCCGCGCCAGGTTGCCTTGCGCTCGAGAGGCCCGACAAGAGATGAAAGAGCGCCTGATCTAGGTGAAGAGCGCGCTCACGCTCAAGCCCTTGTGGGTACGCATAATCGCTTCCGCGAGCAACGGTGCCACGCTGACGACCTTCACCGGGCCCTTACCGTGCTCAGGTAGGGGAATCGTGTCGGTCACGATGATCTCGTCGATCGACGATGCGTCGATCATCTGGATAGCGTCGTCTGCGAAGACGCCATGAGTCGCGCAGACGTGGATTTTCGCGGCACCACGCTCCTTGAGCAACTTCGCCGCTTGCACCAAGGTCCCACCGGTGGAAATCATGTCGTCAACGATAACGGCAATCTTGCCATCCACATCGCCAACCATCTCCACGGTCTCGGTCTTATCCGCGCCCGGATGCTGCTTGGAGATGATGGCCAGGGAACCCTTCGCCCGCTCTCGGAAATCCTCCGCACGCACAACACCCCCGGCATCCGGACTCACCACGACGATGTCATGCTGAATATCGTGCCGGAGTGCACGAGCCAGCAGCGGTGTTGCTCGTAGATGATCCACGGGGATATCGAAGAATCCCTCGATCGCCGGTGAATGCATATCCACAGCAAGCACACGGGTCGCACCTGCAACGGTCAGCAGGTTCGCGACCAACTTGGCAGAGATTGGCTCGCGCCCCGAGGTCTTTTTCTCCTGCTTGGCGTAGCCGTAGTACGGGATGACCGCTGTAATCCGGGTCGCCGATGCACGACGCAAGGCATCGATCATCAGGAGCAGTTCCATCAAGTGGTGGTTAACCGGGCAAGAAGTCGGTTGCACTACGAAGACGTCAGATCCCCGGACGTTTTCCTCCAGCTTGACCCGCGTCTCGCCGTTCTTCCATTGCGTCACAATGGCACGGCCAAGATCGACTTCGAGTTCCTCGCAGATCGCTCTTGCGAGTGCCGGATGAGCATTCCCTGCGAAGACCTGAAGACGACCGTCCATGCTACTCCTTGTACGTACGGCCGGAGTCCTGCTCTTGGCCATCGCTCTTCTCGGCCGACCGTTTGGCGATCTGACGCGCGGGCACACCAACGACCGTCGTGTTCGGCGGGACATTGCGAGTCACCACGCTGCCCGCGCCGGTCTTCGCCCCCTCTCCAACGGTCACCGGCGCGACGAAGACCGTGTCGGACCCGACGAACACATTCCTCTCCAGGACTGTCCGGTTTTTTGTGGTGCCGTCATAATTAGCCGTAACTGAACCAGCACCAATATTGACGCTCTCACCGACCGTCGCGTCCCCCAGGTAAGAGAAATGTCCCACTTTCGCGCCGCGGGCCATTGCAGTGTTCTTGAGTTCGGCGTAATTACCGACGTGAACCTCTTCCCCGATGACGGATCCACCACGAATATGCGCGTATGGACCGGCGTCGGAGCCACTCTCCATCATTGAATACTCGACCGTCGAAGACTGGATCACGACATTGTCGCCGATCGTCGCATGATCCAAGACAGTGTTGGGCCCGATGCGGCAGCCGCAGCCAATCGTCGTCGAGCCCATGATGATCGTGCCTGGCAGGATCACGGTGTCCATACCAATCTGCACCTGCTCGTCGATAAAGATCGTGTCGGCACCGATCATTGAGACACCGGTATGCATGAGACGCTCACGGACCTGGCGCCGGACCAATGCGTCAGCTTCAGCTTGCTGCAGGCGATTGTTGACACCCAGGGAGACGGTCACCGGAGCCTGGACCGTAGCGATGGGCCACGGCTCTCCCTCGACATGTGCGCTGGCAGCCATCTCCACCAGGTCAGTAAGGAGATACTCGCCAGTCACCGGATCCAAAGGGAGCTGCTGCAATGCCTCCCGCGCCCAGGCGGCATCCAATACCATGATGCCGCTATTGATCTCCGTCTCACCGATGCGCTGGGAAGGATGATCATTCTTCGCCTCAATGATGCTTGTTACCCTGCCTAGATCGTCTCGATGAATCCGGCCATATGCTTGGGCGTCTGGTAGGAGGCACGTCAGGATGGTGATCTTCGTGTCTGATGTGATAGCACCATCCACCAGTGTCTGGACGATCTCCGCAGTCAAGAGCGGGTTGTCGCCCAGCAATGAAACGAGGTAGTCGGCCTCGGGAGCTTCGCATAGAGCGATCCGCACAGCATCCGCCGTGCCGCGGGGAGGATCCTGAATCACGGTCTCGAATTCTCCCTGCATGCCGAGCATCGCCGGCATGCCAGCCATGGCAGGACTGACAACCGTCAGCAAGCGTGCCGGCTGGATGGAGAGACCGGCGCGAATAATTCGCTCAACCAGCGGTACTCCTCCGACAGGATGAATATGCTTTGGAGTCTGCGACCGCATCCGCTTTCCATGTCCAGCGGCGAGGACCGCCACTGCCACGCGCGGAGCGACACCGGAAGGAGCGGTTTCGTTGGTCACTTGGGGAACATCATTTCCGTTGTGCGATGCGACGGGGAACATGGGCTGCATTTCGGCTGGCGGACCAGGATTCGAACCTGGAATAAAGGCTCCAAAGGCCCTTGTGATACCATTTCACCATCCGCCAAAGCGGCCACGCCAAGTCTACCGGGAAACGGCTGGACGTGCCAGACAGGTGCGACTTCTGGCATTCTTGCAGCAGGTTGAGCGCCGCCTCTCCCGGAGCTTCTCTCCATCCCGCCGGCATACGTGATCGGCGACAAGGCCCACCCATCAATGATCCAGCCGCACATGCCATCCGCCCAGTTAACCTCCGACGATACCCCGCACGCAACACGAGGAATATCTTTCCGTGTCTGTGTTGCACTCATCCGGTGGAATGGTACCCAGCTTGAAACAGCAATCTGTCATGCCGGCTCTCTTCCTTCTTCGGTTCCGACTGCGGAGGAAACATTGGACCAGACAGCGGTACGCATCATTCGCGAGGCGACCGGGGTCGATGCACAGTACCTTGAGCAGCTTTATACCTTCAGCCCCGGTCATGGACCGGTGAGGGAGATCGTGATCAGCTATCTCGGCCTCTTCTCTCCAGATACGCCTGTTACAGCCGGCACCATTGATCTCGCCTGGCCTCTGGTCAAGGATGCCCAACCTGCAGATGGTCTCGATCAGATGGTCCTCGATTATGCACTCATTCGTCTCCGCGCCAAGCTCGGATATTCGAACATCGCGTTCTATCTTGTACCGTCCACATTCACGCTATCCGAATTGCAGCAGACGTACGAGACGATCCTTGGCCAACCAATGGACAAGCGCAACTTCCGCCGCCGAATGATTACCAGCGGCATTCTCACGGATACTCGTCAAAAGCGTCGCGAAGGCAGTCACCGTCCGGCGGCTCTTTATCGCTTCAACCTGAATGATGACCAGGCTTCCTATCTGACTCCTCCAAGACACGAGGACTAATGCGCTGTGCCGCATGTATTGAGGGAGAACCACCGGATGTCCCAACGGCTCGGTATCGTCGCCGCGTTCAGTAAACCCGAAGCAAAGGAGCTGAGTACAACAGTCAGGCAATGGCTTGAGGCTCGGGGACACACGACCGTAGCCGAGCCAGACATCCTTGCCGGCGACCGGCGAAATGTGGATGCAATCATCGTCTTCGGCGGTGACGGCCTGATGATGCGCATGGCCAACGCCTTTCCGGACATTCCCTTGTTCGGCATCAACTTTGGCAAGGTTGGTTTCCTGGCGCTCGTGGAGCAGAAGGACTGGACAGCCGCACTCCAACTCTTCCTGGACGGAAAATACGATATCGACGAAAGCTCGACGCTCCAGGCTTCGATCTACCGGGATGACAAGGAGTATGACCAGGGCTGGGCCATCAACGACGTGGTTATCCGCGGTGGCAACCGGATGATCGAGGACGAAGTCTATATCGACGGATACTACGTCAACACCTATCCGGGGGATGGCATGATTGTCTCCACCCCGCGCGGTAGCACCGCCTACTGCATGGCAGCCGGCGGTCCGATCCTCACACCCGGGGTGCGTGGTTTCGCGGTCGTGCCAATCAACTGCCATTCCCCCATCCGCACACCAATGATCACCTCGGAAGAGGCGCTCATCGAGATCATCCACTCTAACGTCCACCCCGGATACATGATCCTCGATGGCCAACAGACTATGGAAGTCCAAAAGGGCGATCTCATCAAGATTCAACGTGGGGAACACACCTTCCAGTTGATCCGCGTCACCATCACGAACTTCTTCGACGCCATCCGGACCAAATTCAACTTCCAGGTACGGCCCGACGCCGTGCCTTCACGGCTCGCTATTGCTCCTGCACGTGACGAAGCGGATAAGGTGGTGTCCCGCTGAAGTGTGATGAGTTTCCAGCATGATGGAAGATGTTCCTCTGCCCGCCCTCATCGTCGTTTGTGGCGCACCGGCCTCAGGCAAGACGACCCTTGCCCGGCGCCTGGCCGGAAACCTGCGATTACCTCTGCTGGAGAAGGACGTCATCAAGGAGTCGTTGGCGGACGCGATCGGAACACAAGACGGGGAAGACTCTCGAAAATTGGATTACGCCAGCACGCGGTTGCTCTACGCCCTTGCCACGCCGATGCTCCGACATGGCACGAGCCTCATGGTGGAATGCAATTTCGATCGCGCGTTCGCTTCGGCCGACCTCAATCGGATGTCAACAACCGCGCGCGTTCAGATCGTTCAATGTTGGTCGGATCGCGAGACAATCGTTCGTCGATATCGCGAGCGCTCCTTGAACGGTCAGCGGCATGGCGCGCACTTCGACCTGGAAGCGCTCCCGGACTTGATAGCCGGGCTGGATAGAGATGCCTACAATCTGTCGACGCTGGGATATCCGGCTATTACCGTCGACACGACGGACGGATTGCATCCGGGCTTTTCCGCGATTACCGGTCTGGTACACGCGCACCTCCGGCAAGAACCTCACGGACTCTCGCCCACCGACACGCCGCCTCTACCTTGATTGTCCGTGGCATTAACAAGCTCACCTATCACCACTCGCCAGGGAGACACCACCTCAATGACCAGTCACCCACCCACAAATGACAATGCCATGAAGGTTCGCCAACGAGCGGAGGGCCTCCTTCAGCAGATGACTCCAGCGGAAAAGGCGGGTCAGCTCACCCAGTACTTCTACTTTGGCTCTGTGTCCGACCAGGAGTCACCCGATGGCTCGGGTCCCCTACCCCAACCAGCTGTCATAGAAGCTGCGCTCAGGCGTGGCGAGGTCGGTTCACTTCTCTTCGTCACCGATCCCGCTGAAACCAACCGGCTTCAGCGCATCGCGATGGAGGAAACGCGACTCAAGATCCCCCTGCTCTTCGGCTTCGACGTAATACACGGTTTTCGAACGGTCTTCCCGGTTCCA
>DASYWM010000258.1:0-8790 GCA_035936075.1 Thermomicrobiales bacterium | reverse complement strand
GGATGGCCTGGAAAGCATGCTTTCCAGGCCATCCCGCGCAACAGGTCCTCTCGACTAGAACATGTCGATCGCGTCCTGCGCGTTCTGGTCCGCGTTCTCGAGCGCGTCTTGCGGTGTTTCGCTGCCGCTCATGGCTGGCTTGATGGCATCCGCCAGCAGGATGTCTTCAAGCTGGCCACCGACCGGTGATCGGTAGAGTTCACGCGCGGTGCTCTCTCGGAGCAGGGTCGGGAGTAGATCTACGGCGCTGTTGAAGGCCTCACTGACCGGCTCATAGAGCTCATCGATCTGCATCTGGTCGACTTCGGGCTTACCGGTCAGTGACGGGAAGTACGGATTGTTATTCGCCTCACGGAGTGCCTTCACCGCCCGGGCGCCGATCATCCAGGTCTCGTCTGTGTGGAGGAACTTGATGTATTCCCAGGCCGCTTCCGGGTTCTTGGCGCCGGAGGTGATGTACCACCCATTACCGCCGGAGTATGTCGCGATCGAGCCTTCCGGCCCGCTTCCCCACTCGCGGATTGGGAGCAGCCGGAAGTTCATGTCCGGCGCAACCGTCGCGATCGCAGCGCTGAGCATCCATTGCTCGTACACCGACATGGAGACGGAGCCGTTCGCAAACTGCTGGTCACCCTGGAAGGTAGTCGCGAAGGCATCGTAGAGATTGGAACCGCCCTGCGCCTCGTAGGCTTCGACCGCCCACTGTAACGCCTCGACGTTCGCCTCCGAATCGAAGGTGGCTTCTGTGGCATCGTCGGCCAGGAATTGGCCGCCGTTGCCATAGCCCCATAGCCAGAAGTTGTTTGCCTGCACGCGATGGTCGAATCCCCACCGCTGAACCTGGTCACCTTCGCGCTGGACTAGCTGGGAACCGAGTTCACTGAGCTGTTCCCAGTCGGAGGTGTCAAGCGATTCGACGTCCACGCCGATCTCCTCGAGGTGGTCGAGATTGACGTAGAGCGCGCGGACGTCAGCGCCACCCGGGATGCCGTAAACCTCACCCTCGTAGGAGGCTTCTTCGATCGCGAAGGGGTAGAACTCCGCAGTGTTGTAGCCATCGCGCTCGATGAACTCGGTGAGTGGGCGGATAACCCCGGGAGCGGCCCAGGTGGCGGTCTCCGCCCGGCTGAGCCAAATCACATCGGGAAGCGTGTCAGACGCTGCGGCGGTGAGAAGCTTCTGCTCGTCAAATGATTCCACGATCTGCAGGTTCACATCCGGGAAGGCTTCCTGGAAGGCGAGAACACGTGCCCGCGCCAGGGGGTTGGTCTCCTGGATGCCGAATCCCCACTCGACCAGCTCACCGCTCGCGGTGCCTGCGGGGGTGCCTTCCTGGCGAGAGGCAGCTCCAATCACTGCGGGAGAGGCGAAGGCGGTGGATGCGGCAGCCGCGGCGAGACTGCTGCCGACCAGGCGACGACGACTCAGCGAATGTGAGAATGTCTTGTTCCTCGACATTGAGTAAACCTCCTGCACTCATAAAGTGCGTATAGCGTATGTACGTACGTTCCTTTAGAAGCGGACACAACCGAATCTCTCGCCTTGCGGAGCCTGAGTCATGCACCTGGAACGTCGTACCACAAGTAGAAGCAGAAACGATGCCACCCGATTATGTTGTCTCTCTGGGCTTCATACTATCAGATTTAGGGATGTTCTTTCATAATTAAGCATGCGGGGCACGGCACATCGTTGCTCCGCAGAGCGCACTGGCCAGCGATACCTCGCCGCCGCCAGTCTGTATCAGACGGCGGACCCTAACCACACTGAGCTGCGCATTTCCCGGGAACTCGGTATGAGTCCAATATCATCACAAGGACGTTTATTACTGCAGAGACGTCAGCACCTGTCGAAGCGGTGGGAGACATGTGCGAGATCGGCATATGCTATTTTAAGGGAGTTCACTGCGGGGCGGGCGGCCCACCTGCCGCTTGGGGCGGGGTTCGTTCCATCGACTACAACAGTTCAATATCATGCGCGTGATTGCCGGTCGTGGGGATCGATATCGCTGGCGAGATGCGTTGCTGCGATCAATCTGTGTCATCGAATCAGTTTTGGGGTAACGGAATACACATGGTGCAGCCGACAACGACACATGAGTCCGGCGGGGTGAGCGGACGATTCTCCGGCGCAATGCGCTTCTTGCAGGGCGAAGGCATGACCGCCCCGGACTGGTCCAGGACCGCGCGACGGATCGGGCCACGCCTGGTCGCCGGAGCGGCCACGCTCCTTTTGATCCTTGCAATCGGGCTCCTCGTTTTTCGCGTCATGTTTGACGACAAGATTTATCCCGCTGTCGTTGTTGGCGATGTGGAGGTCGGTGGTCTCACCATGGATCAGGCGCAGGAGCGCCTGTCAGATCGCGCCAGGGACCTCAACCTCAACAGCATCACCTTCTCGTATGGAGAAAAAGCCTGGACGCCAACGCTGACCGAGCTTGGTGCAACAATTCGTACCGATGCTGCATTGGAGCAGGCGCACAGCCTGGGCCGAGAGGATAACGCGGTGTCCCGCCTGGCCTTCACGGGCAATATTCTCCAGGATGACCAGACGGTCCCGTTGGAAACCAGCCTCGATCCTACCCGGCTCGATGCCTGGTTCGACACTGTCGATGCTGATATCGGGAATCCTGCCATTAATGCCGGAATCGTGGTTGATGGCGCGAACGTCTCCTTCACTCCTGATTCGACCGGTATCGTGGTCAACCGTGAGGCGGCGAAAGCGCAGATTCTGACCGTCCTCCAGACGCTGCAGCCAGTGGACGCCGAGCTTCCCACGGTCGTCGATGAACCGGAGCTGCGCGTCGCTGATCTCGAAGCTGGCAAGGCCCAGGTCGAGAACGTCCTCAGCCAACCGGTGCAGATCCGGTTCGAGGATCAGACTTGGCAGGTCCAGGGAACAGAGATCTCCCAGTTCCTCCGGGTTACCTCGCAAATGTCCGACGGCAAGCCGCGAACCGTGATCGACTTCGATCGGGATGGGCTGAGCTCTTACCTCCGTGAGACCTATGCAGGCCAGATCAACCGTACCCCCGTTGACGCAACGGTGGCGTTTTCGGATGGCTTGTATGCGACCAGCCCAAGTGTTGACGGCGCCGCCGTCATGACCAACGAATTCGCCGACGTCGTTGCCGGGAGCTTCCTTAATGGTCACGAACCTGTTGATGTGCCGGTGCATGTCACGAAACCGAAGGTGGACTCCAACAACCTCGCCGCGCTCAAGATCGAGACCCTCATAGGCCGGGGAGACTCGAACTTCAGTGGGGGCTCAGAGGAGCGTGACCACAATATCTACACGGGCATCAAGGGAGTGGACGGCACACTGGTGGCCCCGGGCGAGGATTTCTCGTTCAATGGCGCTGTTGGCGCAATCACCCCGGAGGCCGGGTATGTGGAATCGAGCGTCATCGTTGGTGAAGCAATCGGCCGCGACGTTGGTGGAGGTATCTGCCAGGTTTCGACCACCGTGTTCCGCGCTGCCCTCATGGCTGGCTTCCCCATGCCGGAGTGGTATCCACATACCTATCGCTTGGGTGGATACGAGCGTGACGGTTGGGGGCCGGGTTTCGACGCCTCGATCCTGCAGCTGGGCGACAACCCGGCAAATTGGGCAGATTACAAGTTCACCAACACCACCGATGGCTGGATCCTGGTGCAGGCGTGGACATCATATCCATACGCCGTCGTCGAGATATTCGGCCATGACATGGGGTGGAATGTCGAGCTCTCCGAGGTGACCCAAAGCGGTCCGATCAAGGGCGAGGACATGGAAGTGGTCGATGGAACGCTCCCGCCCGGATCCATTGTCGAGTACGCGGCACCGTTGGATGGCCTCTCGGTTGGGTTCCAGCGCATTGTGACCGATGCGAATGGTGAAGTGATCAGTGATCGCTGGTTCCAGACGGACTTTGCCGGTCGTGGCATTCAGTACAATGTAAGTCCTGATATGGCAGGCAAGTCCCCCGGTGCTGAAGGTTAGACCTACCAGTAGTGATCGCCGGACCTGCACGACACCCCTCATGACACAGGAAGACATGAGGGGTGTCGTTGCACGGTAAACTTGATGCGGGACACGGCTCTCTCGGGGTATTTCCAGGCGGGCCAGGAACAAATCACAGCTTCGGCCGCAGAAGAGCTAAGCATCTCCGGGAGGGGGAGACTACATCATGGCAACGGATGGGACGTCCGGTACAGCCCCGGGCACGCCTCGGTATCGTAATGTCTCCGGCAAACCACTGAATCGACGTGTTGTCCTGAAAGCCGCTGCCGGGCTCAGTGCCATTGCGCTGACCGGAGCGGCTGCAACGGTCGGCACGTCGCGCCCCGAGAGAATCTCAGCACAGGAGATCGATGGCACCCGCGCACGCGAGTGGGTGGCCGAGGACCATATTGGGGTAGATGTCGAGGCGGATCGTGACGGATGGGTCACATTTTCGGCCGAATTCCCGTTCTGGGCGGTTGGTATCGGTTGGGCCGGTGATGTCGGGACCTGGCCGGTCATTGAACTTCAGGTCAGCTACGACGGTGCTGAGTGGGGTGATGTCTGGTTCATGACCGCGCGCGTCGACGACGGTGGTCGCCAGTCAATTGACGGCCGTCTCTTCACCGATCTCCTCCTGACCGATGGTCAGGAATTCATCCGTTACCGCACCCTGGATGGCGAAGGGAACCTCTCTCCGGTCGACGGTCTGGTGGTTTCCTACATCGACCCGACCGATGGTCCCTGGGCGGAGGACCGCGGGGACACGATGATGCGTATCTCCGTGGCTGAAGTCAACGACGACACGGACGCTCCGCCTTCGATCATCACCCGGGCAAAGTGGGGCGCCAACGAAGATTACCGATACGATTCCTTCGGCGAGATCTGGCCGCCGGAATATGAAACAGTCGAGCATGCCATTGTCCATCATGCTGCGGTCAACTACGGCTCTGATGGATACAACGCTGTCCGTTCGATCTACTACTATCACGCCATCACCCAGGGCTGGGGCGACATTGGTTATAACTACCTGGTTGACCCGACCGGCAAGATCTTCGAGGGGCGTGTTGGCGGCCAAAATGTCATCGGCGGCCATTCCTTCGAGTACGCCATCGGCAGCTCTGGCATCTGCGTCATCGGGGATTTCAGCTACCAGGACGCCACCGAGGCGGCAAAGGCCGCGTTGGTCCACATCCTCGCCTTTGTGACGCGGGATCTGGAAACCTACGCGACCAAGCCCTTCCACGAGATCCCAAACCTGCCGACCATCTGCGCACATCGCGATGTCAACCAGACATCCTGCCCGGGTGACTTCCTCTACGCTGACCTGCCGGAGATCCGTGACCTGGTTGCGGCCACGCTGGATGCTGGCACGCTGAATACGGGAAATCCTGCCGGTATCGTCCCGGGCGACCAGGTGAAGGTGCAGACCGACGACGGCGCCCCGCTTAACATGCGAAGCGGTGCCGGCCTGAGCAGCCCGGTCAACGGTTCCATCCCTAATGGAACCTTGGTGCCGGTGCTTGACGGCCCCATCTCGGATCCCAACGACAACTGGTACAAGGTCCGGTACGACGGGCTGGATGGCTGGGTCTCCGCGCGATACCTCATCGTGACCCCTCCGCCTCCTCCATTCACCGAAGCGGACTATCAGTTCGGCACCAATATGCGCTTCACCACGGATGCGAATGTTCGCAGGGAGCCGTCGACAAGCAGCTCCGTCCTCGGCGTGGCGACGCAAAACACGTGGACGGTCATCATGGCGGGCCCCATCGTCGCCGACAGCTACACGTGGTATCAGATCCGTGTACCAGGCATCGGGGACGGGTGGGTCGCGAAGGACTTTATTCACCCCGCTCCGGTGGACAACAACCCGGCCGCGAAATTCAAGGTCGGCGATACAGTCTCCGCGATCCGCTCGACAAGCGTCCGTGCTCGTCCAGGCATCGCGCAGACTGTCGCATCCACGGCGAGTGCAGGCACCACCATGCAGGTCTCGGTCGCGCCGCTGGCGGTCACGGGGTATATCTGGTATGGCGTCTACAGCCCAAGCTTTGGCGGCGGCTGGGTTGCGGAGAACGACATCCAGGGGGCCACAACCACTCCTCCTCGAACCGGCGATCTTGTCGCCGGGGACACGGTTCGCGTAACAGAGACGCTCAATATGCGCTCGGGCCCAAGCACTGGCAACGGCATCATTGCGGTCCTGCCAACCGGTACGACCGGCCGGGTACTGGCGGGTCCAAGCACAGGCAGTGGGTATACGTGGTACCAGATCCAAACGAGCTCGGGTTCCGGATGGGTTGTGCGTGACTGGATCGCCAAGACAACGACCGCACCGCCACCAGCCGGCAAATTCGTGGTCGGCGATACGATCCGCGTGACCGATACCATGAATATGCGTTCCGGTGCCGGCACGAACTTCGGGATCATTGCCTCGCTGCCCACCGGTACAGCAGGCACGGTACTGGATGGTCCCCGGGCGGCCAGTGGCTACACCTGGTGGCAGCTCAGGACGCCGGTCGGGACAGGATGGGCAGCCGAGAACTGGCTCGAGAAAACGACCACCGCGCCTCCGCCAGACCCGCAGCCGGAGCCTCAACCCACCCCGGGAGGACATCCGGCCGGCACTCAGCTCCGTGTGACCGACGCACTGAGGCTTCGGTCAGCACCGAATACGAGCGGTGGTGTCATAGCAACCATGCCAACCGGTACGACGGTAACCGTGGTTTCCGGGCCCACGTCGTCGGGAGGTTACACGTGGTATCAGCTCACGACGCCGTACGGAAATGGCTATGCCGCTGGTGAGTTCCTCCAGCCAACCGGGACCACAACGCCCACTGATCCGCCACCGACGAAGCCGCCTCCGCCGACATCCGGCAAATTCGCCATTGGGGCGACGGTCCGGGTGACGGAAGCCCTGAACATGCGCTCGGGGCCGGGTACGGGCAACGGAGTCATTGCCACGCTGCCGGCCGGCACAACCGGTACGGTGCTTGAGGGGCCGAGCACGGGAAGCGGCTACACCTGGTGGCGCATCCAGACCTCCCAGGGAACGGGATGGGCCGCCGAGAACTGGCTTGCGGCGGCGTCCGGTTCGCCGACTCCGCCGCCAAGTGGTGCCTTTGCAACTGGTGACAGATTCCAGGTCACCGAGGCGCTGAACATGCGCTCCGGTGCTGGCACTGGCAACGGCATCGTCGCAACGCTCCCGGCGGGCACGACCGGGACGATTGCCGGTGGACCGACCTCGGCGAGTGGCTACACCTGGTGGCAGGTGCAAACCTCGTCGGGCAACGGGTGGGTCGCCCAGGACTGGATCCGTAAAATCTAGGCTGGCACGCTAGTCACCAACAACAGCCGGGCACCGCGCCCGGCTGTTGTTATGTGGTAAGAGTCTTGCATCGGCGTCACGCGGACACCGTATGGAGTGCAAGCGCTCCGGCATCCCGGGCAACGGATCCCGGCCGTCGCCAGGAGCAGCATCAGGTCGGGTGCGAGAAGAACAGGAACGATCGGAGAATGTCGCGAGTGTTGATTGAAGAGGAGATCGAGACGTCAGCCCGACCATCGCTGTGGCGTCGTGCGGATGTGATCGCCATCGCAGTGCTGCTGGTGCTCACCCTGATCGTCATGTGGCATCGATGGATCTTCGACAACTGGCTCGCACGCCACGATCTGCTCACATTCTTTCTCCCCTGGCTGGGATCCCTCGGCGATCGCCTGCGCGCACTCGATATCCCGGCATTGAACCCCTACATCTTCAGTGGTGCTCCCTTCGCCGGTGATCCGGAATCTGGCTGGATGTACGTGCCGGCGATGCTCGTCTTTCCCTTCTTCGAGGTCACCGTCGCGTACAAGCTGATGATCCTGCTCCTGCTGGTCCTTGCAGGTACGTCAACGTATGCCCTCGCGCGCGTGATTGGATACAGCGTGCTGGCAGCGCTGTTCTCTGCAGTTGCGTTCGAGTTCGGCCCCTTCCTCTTCGGGCAAACCGATTGCTGCACGGTTGGCACCAAGAGCACGGCCTTCTTCCCCATGGCGTTTCTCGGCGTTGAGTTGGCGCTCAGGGCACGGACGTGGCCAATACGTCTCGCTTCGTGGGTCATTGCCGGATTTGCGATCAGCCAGATGTTCGCCGGATGGCTGGGCCAGGGAGTTGTCAACGCGCTTGTTCTCATCGCCGCCTGGGTGGTCTTCCGTGCCCTCATCACGCCGCCAGAGATTGGCTGGAATCTGAAAGAGCGGATCACGCAGATGGTTACGACAGGGACGGCCATCCTTGTTCTCGGCCTCCTGCTCGGCGCTGCGGGGATTCTGCCCAGACTCGCGGCAAATGCGGAATCAAACAATCCCGGTGGCACCTACGAGAACATCCCGGGTGCCCGGGCAGCGAATTTCCATACGCTTGCAAGCGCGCTGAAGACGATCATGGTAGACAGCCTGGCGTTCAGGGGAAGCTCTGTTTGGGGATTTGTCCTCGTGCTGATGGTGCTGGCCATCTTCCTGACACGGCGACGCTCGATCATCCCCTTCTTTGCTCTTGCTGCGGTGGTCGTGCCTGCTCTTGCCATGGGGGTGCCGGTACTCTCGGACCTCTTCTATCTCATCCCACGCTATGAGAGCATGCACAGCCACAGCCCTGGGCGTGTCTTCTGGCTTTACCCATTTATCCCTGCGATGCTGGCAGGTGCTGCGGTGAACGAATTGCCACGGCTGCGATCGATGCGGGGCAGATGGATCATCGCGGTCATCCCGCTGGTGGTCTTGGCACTTGCCGCCCGGCACGTAGAGCGCGTGGAGAAAGTTGAGGTC
>DASYWM010000257.1:0-4364 GCA_035936075.1 Thermomicrobiales bacterium | reverse complement strand
GAAGTTCAGATTTCGGCTGGTCGAGAGCAGCGTGGATCATCGGCAAGACTGCAGGTTTCTAGCCTCGACCACAGTGCTGTTTGGATATTCATCCTGGTGTGACGGGCAAGGTAGATACGATGAGTCCACAGGCACAAGAGGGCATCCGGCCAGAGTCCTTGAACCAGCTGCAACGCTGGCCGGGAGTTCGACACTCGCGGATGAATGACGCGGGCATGGAAATGGAGTGCGCCGGGACGGGAGCTAATTATCCCTACGGCAGGGTGCTTGGACGTGCTCGGGGTTCGACGGATGGACAAGCAGAATCCGGGGCGGGCATGGAATGTGGGAGCGCGATATATCCCTCAATGTGTTTGAGAGTGACGATTGCGTTCCCTACACGTCCGTGAAGCCGGTAGCCCTCTTGGTGAACGTGCGCCTCCATAAGCTGATTGGATGCTCATTCCCCGCCTTGTGTTATGGGCTGGACCACTGTGCCGCGCTCTTGCGAGTCTCCATCCGGGCCGAGGCGCAGTCCACTCCGATTGATGGCATTGCGCTTGCTCCATGGTCCGTTACGCAGAACCCGGACGACGTGTCCCCGCTCCTGTGCATGAGGCGTCAGCGCATTTCTTGAAATGGAGCAACCCATGGCCAACGCGCTTCTTCCCACCCGATCGCTCGGCGCTACCGGTGTTATCGTGCCCGTTCTCGGCTACGGGACCGCTTCACTCGGCAAGTCGCATGTTACCCGTGAGCACGCGGAACAGTGCCTGAACCACGCGATCGATAGCGGGATCACCTATCTCGACACCTCCCCCGACTACGGCAGCGAGCCGCACGTCGGCGCGGTGATGCGGACACGTCGCAATGAGGTCTTCCTCGCCACCAAGGTGAATCGGCGCAGCCAGGACGGGGTGCTTGACGAGCTGAAAGAATCCCTGGAGAAGCTGCAGACCGATCATGTCGACCTGATCCAGGTTCATGCGGTGAACGCGTGGGCCGATCTCGAGCAGGTTCTTGCCCCGGACGGCACGGTCGCCGGGTTGCTGGAGGCGCGGGAGCAGGGACTCGTGCGCTTCATCGGCATCACCGGGCACGCTAGGCCGGAGTTACTGGGTTATGCGCTGGAGCGCTACGAGTTCGATACCGTGCTCGTCGCCCTTGGCATGGCCGATCGTCTGGTGACGAGCCCGGAGACCTTCGTCCTGCCCAGGGCGCAAGAGCGAAATATCGGTGTCATCGCCATGAAGGTCTTCGGGCATGGCACCTTCACGAGCCGTCATCTGGCGCTCCGCTATTCACTGGGGCTGCCGGGGGTATCGCTGGCGATTGTCGGCATGGACACGACGGATCACATCGACGAGAACGTCGGCCTCACGAGGGACATCAGCCCGTTGAGCATCGACGAGGAACAGCAACTCGTGGATGAGGTCCGGCCACTGGTAGAGCGTGATGCCGCGGAAAGCCAGGAGGGCCAAAGCGATCTCTTCTGGTTACACGATACCAAGGTAATGGGTTGGCAGGAGCACGACGAGCCGGCGTTGGTGAGGTACTAGCGCCCGGTGTGAACGCGTGAGGCCAGTTTAACCCGGCGCCGGGGCATGGGTCCAGGGACCAGATGATGTACGCGCTCGCCATCATCCGAGGTGAAGCAAGAAGGGGCGGTCGCTTGACCGCCCCTTTTGTGTTGCCGAACCGCTACCCGGCATCCATCCTGCAAGGGGAGTGAGGGAGCGTGCCGGATGCTCGGCCGCCGATGATTGCTTCCATGCCCGTTGAGGACAGGTTACACATGCATCACGCCGCCCCACTGGGGATCATGCCACTTCGCCATCCACGCCGCGTGACGATGATTGTCGCAGTCGCACTTGCACTGATGCCGCTCACCGCGTCCGCGCATGTCCGATGGTTCACGCCCGAAGGACCGTATTGGGATCCGGATTGGGGGCACATCTTCTCGCTCCAGACACTGCTCGCCCTGCTGTCGATCGGCGCAATCGTGACGCTACTCGCGCTGGGGCAGCGCTTGATCGGCGATCCGCTCTGGCCGCGGCCACCCTTCCTCCAGCGCATGGAGCCTGCGGCGCCGGCGATCCTTGGTGTCCAGGCGGCAATCGCGCTCATCTATGCGGCAACGCAGCTCGATCTCTTTGTGCCGAATATCGAGCTGCCAGAGAATGTGTTTGGTGTAGCCATCGCCGGTGTTGCGATCGCAGCAGGTTTCACCTTTATTACCGGCGTCCTCACGCGGGTCGGTGCACTGCTCATCATCGGCCTTTTTGTGCTGGCCTTCTTCTTCGGTGCCTGGTACGAGGCCTTGGAGCAGGTCATCTTCGTGGGCATCGCCCTCTACCTAGTGGCAGTGGGTAGGGGCGTGGTGCGTTACGACAGCGGCACGGAAGAGGATCGCACTGCCTTCTCCGATCGTCTCCTGCCAAATGCCCTGCCGATCCTGCGCTGGTGTGCCGGCATCTCGATCCTCGTCCTCGGCTTCACCGAGAAGCTGCTGGCGCCAGATCTCGGTGTCGCCTTCCTGCAGGAATACCCAAATTTCAATGTGTTGCGGGAGTTCGGTCTGGAGTGGTTCACCGACCGGCGCTTCGTCTACATGGCAGGCATCGTCGAGGCGACCGCTGGCGCGGCCCTGCTCTGCGGCTTCCTGCCTCGTGTCGTCATCCTTTCACTCTGGATCCCCTTCAATCTGGGGATCCCCTTCCTGCCGCCGACCGAGCTGATCGGTCACCTGCCGATCCTGGCGACAATGTACGTGCTGCTGGTTCGGGGCACCGAGGGGATTCCGCCGCGGACCGCTCCTGCCGGGACGCAGCCGGACCGCGAAACGCCGGTCGACACGTCGCAAAGAGCAGCCACTGAGAGTGCACCGCCCCGCCATCCCGCGGGTGCCACCCCGTAAGTGTTGCGGTCCCCGGTACCAGCTTATTCTCGCTGCCCTGGCAGTGGACCCATCGCAACAGGTTTAAGAGAAAGAGGAGAGAACGAGATGACTGTGCAACGACTCAAGGAACTGCTGGCCATCCTCATGATCGGAGATGGAGTGCTTGCCCTGATCGCGCCAAGCCGCCATCCTACGCTGTGGAAGTTCGGTCCGCGAGGATATCAACAACTCATGCAGGCGTTCAGCGATCACCCGACCATGAAGCGATTCTCCGGCATTGGACAGATAGGGCTTGGTGTTTGGCTGGCATCTCGCCAGTGGCCTCGTTGAGGCGCTGGCAAAGGCAGAGTGCTGAACTGCTGCAATCCGGGTTCTCAATATGAGACGGTGTACAGAAAAACCTCCGCTGAGTTGAACGAGTGGTCTCGTCGAAGGCAGCGGAGGTTCTGCGTGGAAGTAGGGCTGGCCTTGAGCCAGCTGCCGCATATGCGGTCAGGCGATGAGCACCTTGTCGGATGGCGTATTGACCAGCGCTGGGCGGGAGACCAGCTGTTGGCTCATGTGGTCACCGGCCGGGGTGAACAGCGAGCGGACTGCGGTACGGAGGGTTTCGACTGCGCGGGTGCGTCGACGTTGATCGGTGTGGGCGAGCCGAACATTCTCGGCCTGGATCGCGTCGTGATGGTAAGTGGAAATGACGATCTTGACCTGATGCTCATGTTGGTACTGATTTACGCACACGGTGCTTTGTTCCTTTTGGTGTCCTGTTTTTGCCGACAAGTGGATGTGTTGAGACGGTTCCATGATTGGGGTGGGAGCGGGCTGACCAGCCCGCTCCCATCAGGGCGATCTACTGCAGGTATTCGAGGGCGGCCCATCCCTGCATGCCGTTGTAGTTGACATTGCCAAAGCTTCCGACTCCCGTGTGCAGGAGTTGGACCTTGGCACCCGCCGGCATGACCGTCAGGATCTTCGCCGATGTGCTCGGCTCGGCGCGCAGGTTCAGTGCGGTCGTCGTCGTCCTGTAATTGCCGCCTTGGTCGTCACCTGGTTGGGAACCGCCATCGCGATAGGCGATGTACGCGGTGGACATCCAGCCCGTCTGGCCCTGGTAGCTGACGTAGAGGAAGCCGCTTCGCTCCGTCGTACTCACGCCGATGTTGGCGCCACTTGGGACGACACGGAGCACCTGGTTGCTGGTCGACGGGCCCGACCGCAGATTCACCGCGGAGGTGGTCCACGCCTCGCCGGAGATCACCGGGTCTGGCTGGGAGCCGTCACTGGTGGAGCCGATGTAGGCATCGGCCATCCAGCCGGTCTGCCCCTGATCGTTGACATACCGGAAGCCGTTCTGCACCGTAGTGCTGACGCCGATCTTCGCACCATTGGGTACCACCCGCAGGACCTGGTGTCCGGTTGAGGGCCCGGAGCGGAGGTTGACGGCGGAGGTGGTCCAAGCTTCACCGGAGATCACCGGATCCCCACC
>DASYWM010000256.1:0-3019 GCA_035936075.1 Thermomicrobiales bacterium | reverse complement strand
CACGGCTTCTTTCTCAAGGCTTGTCGAGGAAATTACGAGCCGCGAGTCATCGTCAGATGTCACGGCGGATGCGGACAGCGTCCTCGACGCGTTGATCCGGCTACTCGACCGGGTCTCCATCATCATGCCCTATGTTCACCTCCATTTAGCGGTGAACTCACGTGACAAGCTCGCGCAGCGACTGATGAGCGAGTGCCAGATCGCCCTGCTGCCCTTCCGTCAGGCAAATACCCGCTTGACTGCCTGGTTGGGCAAGCAAAATATCGAGGAATATATCGCATCGTCTGATATTGCCAGGGAACATGCGTACCTTTTGCGGAAGACGAAGGTTGAGGCCAAGCACCTGATGCCGCAGGCAGAGGAGGGACTCGCCAGCGAGATGACGCTCTCCGGTGGCTCGGCCTTCGGAAAGCTGCACGACGACCTGACCTCCCAGATCATGGTCCGCTTTGAGAAGCGACCGGGCGAAGAGGTCGAGTTGCCGATGAGTGAGGTGCGAAACCTGGCCACGGACCCCGATCGCGATGTCCGGCGGCGGGCATTCGAGGCGGAGATCACCGCCTGGAAGCAGTGGGAAACTCCGATAGCTGCGGCACTCAATGGCGTCAAGGGTGAGCACACCACCCTGGCGCGGCGCCGGAACTGGGAGAGTGGGCTCGAGCAATCGCTCTTCCAGAATCACATCGACCGCGAGACGCTGGATGCGATGATGCAGGCCGCCCGGGAGGCGTTCCCCGATATTCGTCGGTACTACGATGCCAAGGCGAGGGCTCTCGGGATCGATACGCTGATGTGGTACGACATCATTGCACCGGTGGGCAACAACAATCGCGAGTGGTCGTGGGATGAGGGCATGAGCTTCCTCATGGAGCAATTTGGCACCTATTCCCACAGGATGCGGGATATGGTGCAGCAAGCGCTGGACGAGCAGTGGATCGATGCTGAGCCACGCCCCGGTAAGGTGGGTGGCGCGTTTTGCTCTGGAACAAGGGGCGGCAAATCGGCTGTGCTCTCGAACTTCACGCCATCGTTTGAGGGTGTCAGCACGATGGCCCACGAGCTCGGCCACGCCTACCACAATCTCTGCCAGAAGCCCCGGACAGTCCTGCAGCGCTCCGAGACACCGATGACACTCGCGGAAACAGCGAGCACCTTCTGCGAAACAATCCTGCGGAAGGCAGCGATCGCGAATGGCAGTACTGACGAGAAATTCCCGATTCTGGAGGGTGCGCTGGTGGACGCCGCCCAGATTGTGGTGGATATCAGCAGCCGTTTCCTCTTTGAGCAGGCCATCTTCGAGCAGCGGGCTGAGCGACAGCTCACGGCAGACGAATTCGGCGTAATAATGACCGATGCCCAGAAGCAAACCTACGGCGATGCGATCGCCGAGGAAGGGCTCCACCCCTATATGTGGGCGGTCAAGGGGCACTACTACAGCCCCAATTTCGCGTTCTACAACTACCCGTATATGTTCGGCTTGCTTTTTGGCCTCGGCCTCTATGCGAGGTACCAGGAGGATCCGGAAACCTTCCGCGCGGGCTACGATGACCTTCTCTCGTCGACCGGCATGGCGGACGCCGCTGACCTCGCAGGGCGGTTCGGGTTTGATATCCGGACGCCGGATTTCTGGCGTTCGAGCCTCGATGTTATCCGCCACGACGTTGATGAGTTCGTTGCCCTGGTCGAGCAGAAGTACGGAGCGTAGCCTGAACTGGCCAAAGACACTGAAGCCCGGAATCTCGAAAGAGCTCCGGGCTTCTTATTTGTGTCGCAAGTACATCGGCGCATGCTCGCGGGCACCTTGTGTCTCGCGGCAACTGCTTAACGCTTTTCGATCCGGCCAGCATCCACAATCGACCATACTCCCGTACCAGCGCTCCGCATCACGACATTGGCGTACCGATTGGCTCGATTGGCAAATCCTCGTCATAACCCCAGGTGATCCATCCGTCGTCGTAGACCCTCACGTCCTCATACCCGGCGAGACGAAGCGCCAGCCACACCTGGCCGGTTTCGACCCCGAAGCGGCCATAAACCACGATGGTATTTTCCTGCTCCAGACCCAACGGCGCGAGGATCTCCCGAAGCTCGGACGGCGAGGCAAAGGTGCCGTCGTCGCGAATGACAGCAGAGGCCGGAAGGGAGAGCGAACCGGGAATCTGGCCGGTCCGGATCGTGTCATTGACGGTATCCTGCTTTTGATCGTCGCTCCGGGTGTCGATCACCACGACATTAGGGTCGTCCAGCCAGTCGGCAAGCTGGTCCGTGGTGATCTCGTTATCCTGAACCCAGGTGTCGACCGGGGATGCGACGGCTGACGGCGTGGCAGGAGAAGAAGTTGTGGGATTCCCAGCTCCCTTCCACGCGGACAGACCTCCGTCAAGGACAACAGCATTTGAATAGCCGCTCGTCCTGAGTTGCCAAACCAGCCGGGAGGCCCATTTGCTCCCGCTGTTGTCGTAGACGACGATGCTTTGGTCCTGGGATGCACCGATCTCGGGGCGATACGACGCGTCGCTGGCGAGTCCGAAAGCCTCACCGTAGCCAGCGCCGTTAAGGTTCATCGTGTCTTGCCACCAGAGATGGACGGCGCCAGGAATGTACTCACGTGCGTACTGATCCGCTTCCCCGACATCGATGATGATAGGGGCGGCGGTACCGTCGTCCAGCCGTTGGGCGAGCCAGTCGACGTCCACCAGGAGATCCTTGCTTGCATCCGCGACGGGAGTTGCCTGGACCGGCTCAACCTCGTTGTCGGCATTGGTGCGCTGCAGCAGCATCGATGCGAGGCCGAAGACCCCGAGGAAGAAGATCGCAACAGCGATCATTCGCGCGTAGTCCTTGATGATGGGTCGCATGCGGGCAAACTCCTCGGCCGGCCGGTGACTATGGCGTCCGGTTCGGGGACATGATACGCGAACGGCTCCGGGCATTCGCCAGGAGCCGAAAGAAGTGGCGTCTAGAGGGAGTGAAAGGACCTATCCATTGCCCTGCTCGATGATGTAGACCACCTCTACGT
>DASYWM010000255.1:0-5874 GCA_035936075.1 Thermomicrobiales bacterium | reverse complement strand
GCACGTCGACCTGTCCTCAATCTCGAGCGCTGGGTTCTGCGCCATCTCGGCCTCGATGACGTTCTGCAGCTCCTGCTGCGAGAGGCTCAGGATGTAATTCGCTTCAATGAGGCTCGGAGAAACCCAGGGCCGCATCTCCTGGCCAAACTCAAACCCGGTTTCCATCCATGCCATTCAAAGGTACTCCTTCACGTTGAGGCGCACAAATCCACTATTACTGCTGCAAGCGATGCATGGAGAGATGAAGGGACGAGAGCTCGTAGCGCCGATGCATTGCGTCATCAGTATATGGGGTGTTGTGACTGGTGGCAACGTTCTTGCGAAGAAAACGCTGTCCAGCGGCCTCTGTCACTGAAGATTAGTGTCCCCATGTAGAATTGTTGCGGGCGACGTCCTGTTGCCTGTGGTTCTTTCGGATCCCGAGGTACCGACAAGTTCAGATTGGCCCTGTTTGCTGTTGGAGAAGTCGTCGGTGTGTGTTTGGGGATTGAGCGGGTGATTCAGGCCTTCCGAGTCGGACGCGTCTTAGGCGTCGACGTCAACATCCACCCTACATTTGCCCTGATTCTTCTCTTTGCCTTTTTCCAGTGGGGGATAGGTGAAGACGGCGGCGTTCTGCCCTTTTTCCTTGGTTGCCTGCTCGTGATACTCGTGTTTCTCTCTGTCCTTGCGCACGAGTTGGGTCACTGTTTGATGGCTCGTCAGTTCGGGATCGAGGTCCTGGACATCACGCTTTGGCCGTTCAGCGGCGTTGCTCGCATCGAGCAGATGCCCGCGTCTCCCCGACATGAGTTCCTGATCGCGCTCGCGGGACCGGGAGTGAACCTGGGCATCTTCATGCTGCTGTTGCCTCCAGTCCTGCTCGTTGGCGTTCTCGCGGGGGGGGACACGTTCTTCTCCCCGGGTGGACTGATCGGAGCACTGGAGCCGGCCTCCATGCTGGCTGCGGTGGCAATCCTCAATCTCGGTCTCATGGTCTTCAATTTGCTGCCCGCGTTTCCGCTAGATGGCGGAAGGATGCTTCGCGCGTCCATAACGTCAGCGTTTGGGCGCACCAGGGCGACGTCTATCGCGACCCGTCTCGGGATCGGCATCGCGATCGTCATGATTGTAATTGGCACATGGCAGCGAGACATTCTGTTCCCCATGCTCGGCGTCTTCATTATCTTCGCGGCACAGGCGGAGACCCGGATGGTCCGCGTCGAGGATCAAATGCGCCGGCTCAAGGTCGGCCAGTTCTCCCTCTGGGATATGGGAGGAATCTCACCCTCCGATCCGCTTACCTTTGCCCTGCGCGGCGGTCCCCGCGATTTGGTAGTAACAGACAACGGCCGGGTGGTGGGAATGCTGTGGCGCTCGCAGCTCCTTGATGGCTTGCAGGGAGGCGTAGCCGGGCGAACCGTGGCAGACGTCATGGACCGGGCTATCTACGTCGCGGATGTCGAGGACTCGGTTTTCGATGTGCAACAGCATATGAACCGGACCCAGCGGTGGGCTATTCCCGTGACCGAGGAGGGAGCCTACCGTGGCATTTTCACCGCTGAGCGCTTCGTGAGTCTTTACCGACAGATCGCTCCTGGCTTGCGGGAGCGCCACTGGTCACTCTCGGATGAGTGGAAGGAGGCGATCTCTGTGAACCTCCGCCGGCGACGGAACGGCTAACCTGCTGGCTTGACAATTGCTTGGGAAGGGGTAGAGTACTGTCAGGGATGGTATATCCCTGCGGAGGATCAACTGTATGAAGGTATCGACACGGGGCGAATATGGTGTGCGCGCGATGGTTGCGCTTGCACACGGGTTTGGTAATGGCCCAATGTCGATTACCGAGATCGCCCGGCAGTCGAACGTGCCGCCAGCCTATCTGGAACAGCTGATTGCTCCACTGAGACGGGCATCGCTGGTGGAGAGCAAGCGCGGAGCCCGCGGTGGTTACGTGCTTGCGCGTGAACCAGAATCGATCCGGATCGGTGACATCTACCGCGTGATGGAAGGCCCTGTCGCACCCATGGACTGCGTGTCGGAAGATCTTTCCGAGCAGACGTGCCCGCTGATTGACGGTTGCGAGACCCGCCCTGTATGGCTGAAGGTTCGCGATTCCATCATCGATGCGCTTGATTCGACTACACTGGCCGATCTGACGCAGACTCCCCAGCAGCAATCGGTTAGCGAGTCAGCAAACTGCACCACCCCGGTCTAGCCCACGCTCCACTCCTACGGATCCCGAGATCACGCAAATGAAGGAACTGGTCTGATGTCGTATGGAACCGATGCGATTTATCTCGACCACGCCGCGACCACTCCTACAGACCCCACAGTGGTCGGATCCATGCTGCCGTTCTTCGGCCAACAATTTGGCAACCCGTCAAGTATCTACAGGGCAGGACAAGATGCCCGAGCGGCACTTGATCGTGCCCGTGCGCAGGTTGCACGCGTGCTTGAATGCAGGCTCTCTGAGGTGATCTTTACGAGTGGCGCGACGGAGAGCATCGGCCATGCGTTGCGGGGAGTCGCCTGGGCGGCCCGCCTAAAAGCCCCCGGTGGACCGGCGCCTCATGTCATCACAACGACGGTAGAGCATCATGCGGTCTTGCATACTGCGGACGCCCTTGAGCGACAGGGATTCGCCGTCACTCGCATCGGATGTGATCGGGAGGGGCGGGTGCGGGCCGCAGACATCGAGGCGGCTATCCGTCCCGAGACATGCCTGATTTCTGTCATGTACGCCAACAACGAGATTGGTACGATCGAGCCCGTCGCGGATATAGGCGCCCTGGCGCATGAGCGAGGCGTCCTGCTCCATACGGACGCGGTTCAGGCGGCCGGCGTCCTACCCCTGAATGTCGATGATTTGCACGTCGATCTGCTCTCGCTTTCCGCTCACAAGTTCTATGGCCCCAAGGGTGTTGGGGTGCTCTACGCCAGAAAGCACACGCCGCTGGAGTGGCAGCAGCAGGGGGGCGGCCAGGAGTCGGGACGCCGTGGCGGTACCGAGAACGTGCCGCTGATTGTGGGAATGGCCGAAGCGCTTACGCGGGCAGAGGCTGTGAGGGATCAGTACAACATATTCTGCGCAAAACTCCGCGATGACCTCTGGGCCCAAATCCAGGAACGGATTAGCGGCGTCTCTCTCAATGGCCCCCAGCCGGGCACAGACCGCCTTCCGAATAACCTCAACATATCGATAGAGGGGGTGCAGGGGGAAACGGTTCTGTTGAGTCTGGATATGGGTGGCGTGGCGGCGTCGGCTGGAAGCGCCTGCACGACCGGCAACTCCGAGCCAAGTCATGTACTCCTTGCCTGCGGGCTTACCGAACAGGAAGCTCGGGCCAGTATCCGGTTGACAGTCGGGAGAGGAAACTCAGAGGCGGAGATCGGTGAAGCGGTCGACGTACTCGAAGATGCGGTCGCGCGCGTCCGGACGTTGGCGAGTGCAGGCGTCGTCTAACTCCCGACCGCGAATGCCTTGCTCGGACCACGCGTGGTTCCAAGAGCATGAAGACAACCCGTGTCGGCGGTGTCCTTCAACCTCCAGCTTTCCGGGAGAACCTGAAGCGCCACCCTCCATTGCCAGAGCCCGTAGCGGTCGGCTCCGAGCCGCTGGGAAGACATTGAGAGCCCTCGATCCACTATGAACCTGAGGCAGGCCACGCATGCAGCAGCATGTATTCCACGAGCCTTTAGGTGGCGCCTCTGGTGGAAATGACACCCTTGGGCAGTTGAATCTGAATCGGGGGCGTTAGCCGATCGATCACCGGAGATCGTCTGAAGATGCGGGATGGGCATGCGGATCCTCGTCTTCCGGTTCCGCGTCTTGCGCGGTGGTCGCGGCGGCATGTGCGAGCAGCTCTTTTCCATCCCTCCCGCCGATTTCGCCGAGGGGTGGGAGTTCGTTCAGTGATCGAAGCCCAAAGTGGCTGAGGAAATCGGCGGTGGTTCCGTACTGAATTGGATTTCCAACCGTGGTGAGCCGGGCAACAGGCTCGATAAGTCCACGGGCATGGAGCTTTGCGAGAACGCCCGAGGAGTCAACGCCTCGCACCTGCTCGATCTCGGCGCGCGTCACCGGTTGCTGATAGGCGACGATCGCCAGCGCTTCGAGGGACGCGGAAGAGAGTTTGGCTTCGCGGTCCAGGCCAAGAAAGAGTCGCACCTGCTCGGAGAAACGCGGTGCCGTCGCGATATGGACTCGCTGCCCGTGCCGCTGAATCACCCAGCCCCGATCGTCGCGCTGTTCCATCAAGGACAGGGCGCGATTAATCTCTTCTGATGATACTTCCGCTGCTGACGCCAAATCTTCGATCGCCGGCGGCTCCTGCGCCACCAGAAGAAGCGCTTCGATCAGCGCGCCCAGTTCGCCCTCCTCAAGGGTAGACGGAGAACGGGTGGGGAGTCGTAGCTGCCCATTCGCAGGCCCGGATTTTCCAGTGCCTGGCATAATCTTCGGTTCACTCATTTGGGATGCTCCAGGATCGGGCTTTTCAGGCCGAAACCGGTTTCGACGTCTCGCGGGTCTCCTTCAATCTCGTCGACAGCGGAAGTGGGAGCAAGTCTAATATCCGCGAACAGGCCCTGTTGCGACGCCTCGAGCGACCTTCCCCGAATCAGGACCAGAACAGCGAGGAATGCTGTGGCCACCTCCGACCGGGACTGCAACCCGCAGGTCACGTCACTGAACCTGAATGACGGCAAGGAGGAAGCGGCCTGGGTGACCCGTTCGATCATCTCGCGAATGCTGACGATACGCCGCTGGCGGATAGTTTGCATCGTCTGAGGAACGGCTGACAAGCGTCGGCGAATCGAACGGATAAGCACTGAAGATTCGTACTGCGCGAGCCGGGGCGGGGCGACCTGACCCGGACCTGCTATGGCTCCGGCGGCTTGGGGCCTAAAGGAGACAAGGCCGGACTCGCGGCGTTCCCCAAGGCTGTGGGCAGCCACCTTGAGCTGTTTGTATGCCTGGAGCTGGCGGACAAGATCGCTTGGATCCGGCTCATCCGCCGCCTCAACCACAGGAGGACGAGGTAGCAACGAACGGCTCTTCAGTAACGTCAGTCTTGTTCCGACCATGGCGAACTCGGCGATGACTTCAGGAGGTGCCGCGGTCATCGCGACCACGAAGTCGAGGAACTGGTCGGTTAGCTGTATGAGTGAAACATCGGCAATTTCGAGCCGATTGCGCTCGATAAGTCGCAACAAGACATCCATGGGGCCCTCAAACGAAGGAAGCCTGGTTTGGTAGTCGGAGAGCGTGGGGACTAACGTTGGCTGCTGGGTGCTCATGGCGATGAATCGTCAGCCTTGCGAAGCAACTGGAGTTCCGGGTCGTCGGTGTCACCGCCCCGCTCGTGATGCTCAATGAGCCAGCAGACGCGTTCGCTATAGCCAGCCTGGCGTGCTGCCAATGCTCCACGGTGGGAGTGATTTGCCAGGCGGTGGAGCCCCATGAGCCAACGCGGAGGTGCGTCCAATCTTGCGAACAGGCTGTAGGGCCCGGGGACCAGTCGATTAAGGACAACATGAGCGCAGCGGTCTGCAATGCCGATGTTGCACGTCCGGCACGCTTTGCCAACGTCGTGTAGCAGTCCAGCGGTCGCAGTATCCTCGTCGGTGTCCCACAGAGTCAGGCGGCGGAACACGTGCAGGAGGTGTCTCTGGTCTCCCGGCGGAAGAATCCCGAACTGGATCTCCATCGGCTCCGTCAACCGCCGGAGGGCGTCGACCGGAAGGTGGGGAGGACCCTGGCGATCGGCGCTGACGTGGACTATGAACTGACGAACACGATACGGGAGTTGCATGGATACCGGTCTCGTTAAATAAGGCCAGTGAACACGACATTGTAGAGGGTGTCCCGGACCGGATCGATCATTCCGCCAA
>DASYWM010000254.1:0-3384 GCA_035936075.1 Thermomicrobiales bacterium | reverse complement strand
GACTATATATGGCCGGTCAGGTCAACGGAACGTCCGGTTACGAAGAGGCCGGCGGCCAGGGGATTGTCGCGGGGGCGAACGCGGCGGCGCGTATCCGGGATATGGAACCGCTCATCCTGGGTCGAGCCGACGCCTACATTGGCGTGATGATTGACGATCTTGTTTCCACGGTTCTCGACGAGCCCTATCGCATGCTCACCTCCCGCGCCGAGTACCGCCTGATATTGAGGTCGGACACAGCCGATGCGCGTCTGGCTGCTTTGGCTTATGAACGGGAGCTCATCGGTACCGACCGTGCCGAGGCAATCGCCGACGAGAAAGCGGGAAGTCAGGCGCTTGTCTCATCGCTCGAGAAGATCTGGCTCGGCAATAACGACCGCCATGCGGCAGCACTTGATGCGGAAGGCTTGGCGCCCGCCACCCGGTCGATGTCGGCACTCGAGCTTGCCCGTCGTCCCGGTGCTCCCCTCGATGCCGTCATCCGTGCGCTGGGGAGGCTCGGATTTTGGACCGATCAGGTCCCTACCGGCTTGCTCCTCGATCGGACCGAGGTCGCGATCAAATACGGATCGTTCATCGACAAGGAGGAGCGCGAGGCATCCCGCCAGCTGAGGTCGGGCGGGGAGCAGCTGCCACCAGATCTCGATTACTCTCTGGTTCCGGGCTTGCGTGTTGAGGCGATCCAGAGACTGCAGATCGCCAGTCCCCTCACCGTGGGCCAAGCCGCACGCACGGCGGGAGTGACTCCGAGCGACATCGGAGCACTGCTGATCCACCTCACACGTGACCGTAATCGAACGACCAGAGACCCAGATCACCATTGCCATCGCGACCCCGTGACTCCCGGTTACCGGGTGCGGTAGACTCCCGCGTTACATCTTCGCCATGGAGGGTGTTTTGGACCCTCCACTCGACACGTTCACGATAAGGTGGTTGCTCTTTGGTCAGTTTGCGCCAGGCGTTTCGGGGAAGTACTGAAACAACCGAGCTGCCGGTCTGGTCCCGCATCATTGTGCCGGTTACCGACATCGATATCGACTTACGCGTCCTCCAGATGGTTTGTCGTATCGCCCTGCGGCAGCGCATTGAAGTCACACTTGTGTACGTCGTGGAGGTTGTCCAGTCAATGCCACTGGACGCCGAGCTGCCCTCTGAGGTAGCGCGTGGCGAACACGCCTTGCAGGCATCCTTTGACTTTATCCATCGCCAGGTGCCCGATAAACGCAGCACGGTCAACACTGAGCTGCTGCAGGCCAGATCCGCCGGGGCGGCCATTGTCGACGAAGCAATCGAGCGGGATGCCGGTGTGGTCATGTTGAGCGCGAGGCTGCAACGCAAGCGCGGTCAGTTAACCGTCGGCGAAACCGTGGACTACGTACTGCGACACGCTCCCTGCGAGGTTATCGTCGTGCGGCACGAGATGCCGGATTGGCTCGTTCACGCGCTGGAACTGGATCAGGAATGAACGTCGTTATCATGGGCTCTGGACGCGTCGGTGCACGAGTCGCCTCCATGCTGGATGTCAACGGGCACAGGGTCACCGTGATCGACCTGCAGTCGGACGCCTTCCGGAAGCTCCCGGACGATTTCGGCGGCGATACCGTCATCGGCACTGGCATCGATGAGGATGTCCTTCGGGTAGCCAACATTGAAGAGGCCGATGTCTTTATCGCGGTGAGTGAGAACGATAACCGGAACATCATGGCGGCTCAGGTGGCCCGCAAGATCTTCGATGTGCCGCAGGTGATCCTCCGCATCTACGATCCTGTGCGCGAGGACACATATCGGCGAATGGGCTACTCCACGGTGTGCCCCACAACCACCATCTCCGCCATGATCCTTGATCAGGTGATCACCAGCGGCGAAAGCCGTCGCTCCGCGGCAAGGGAGGCCTAGGCCGTGTACATCATTGTTGTGGGCGGTGGTAAGGTCGGATATTACCTGACCAAGACGCTCCTGGCCGATGGCCACGAAGTTCTCCTGATCGAGCAGGACGACCGGAAGGTAGAAACCTATTCGGAACGACTCGGCGCCTGTGTCCTTGAGGGAAACGGCGCCGAAGCCGCGGTCCAGTCGAATGCTGGGGCGGCTCGCGCTGATGTGGTTGTTGCTGTCACCGGGGAAGACGAGGACAACCTCGTTATCTGCCAGATGGCGAAGCAGAAATTCCAGGTGGGGCGAACGATAGCGAGAGTCAACAACCCGAAGAATGAGGAACTGTTCCGCCTGCTCGGTATCGATGTCACCGTCAGCCAAACGAACCACATCCTCAATCTCATAGGTCAGGCTATTCCGGAGCGCTCGCTTATCCATCTGCTGAATCTCCGGCACGAGAGCCTGGCCATTATCGAAGCAACCATTTCGGAGCGTTCGCCGGTGGCCAATATGGCCATCGATGACATTGAACTGCCTCTCGATTGTGCCATCGCTGCCATTGAACGGGGAAACGACCTCATCGTCCCAAGTTCCAGTACGGTGATCAAGCCCGGCGATGAGATCATCGCCGTGACCCATCGAGCGCAGGAAGACGAGCTGCGGCGGTTGCTTGTCGTCGAGTAATCCCCGTCCAGCGATGTGCCGAAGTCTCCTGCTAACATCGACCATCCTGATTGATCGCCTGGAATACCTGGGGGCGCATTCAGCGACGAGGCAGTACCGAGCGCAAGAAACACGGCAGCCGCGTTCGGCGTTGGTTGGAGCGGGCTGCAGGAAAGATAGGGCTCCCCCCTCCCGTAGGGGAGGACTCCATGTCCTCCCGTTCCAGAACAAGGGAGCACACAAGAGCCTGTCCGGAGCGAAGCGTGGGATGCTCCGCTTCCTGGGCGGGCAGTCAATCATCACGCAAACCGCTTTAACCTGAGCCGGGTGAGATAACGGCGCAGATCCTCTTCCTGGATGCGTATTACCGAGAGAGCGTCTGTACCGTCTCGCTGGGGACATTTGCCCGACCTCATCAAGGCTGCCACATACCATGAAACAATGTGGCAGACCTGAAAACCCCGTGGATTGGGGCGAGTGACTCTCCCAAGGGCCAAGGCTGCCACACTGCCACATTAATCACATTGCAGCCTTCGTCCTCCAATCGCGTCGTACATGGCCAGGTTATCGCCCACCCTGCAAACGCCTTGGCCGTCTAAAGAAAATCCCCTCACGTCAAGGGCATCAGGCTGCAGCAACCTTTAGGCTGCCACCGGCCAGGTTATGTACTTGAACACCTGAAACGTTTCTCCGAGAGGTTGCAACTCTGTAGCGAAGGAGGCGCTGCCTATTACCGTCGCCCGGCCGGCGCGGCGTATCGATCTCGTTGCAAACCGCAATAGGGAAAGTCCCCGGTTCGGATGGATCGACGACCGCAAAAGGGGCGGGGATGTCGGCTGCGCGACT
>DASYWM010000253.1:0-6581 GCA_035936075.1 Thermomicrobiales bacterium | reverse complement strand
ATCCGCCATACCGGCCACAACACCCATCGAGTGTGTGATCAACAGGACGCCGGTTCCCGTATCGCTCTGGAGCGTAGTCATCAGATCCAGGATCTGGGCCTGAATGGTCACGTCGAGCGCGGTTGTGGGCTCGTCGGCGATGAGCAGCTGCGGGTTACACGAGAGCGCCATGGCGATCATGACGCGCTGGCGCATACCACCGGAGAACTGGTGTGGATACTGGTCCACGCGCTCGTCCGCGTTGGGAATCCCTACCATGTCCAGGAGCTCGATCGCGCGCTGCTTCGCCTGGTTCTTGTTCATTCCCATATGGAGAATGAGGGATTCACTAATCTGGCGGTTGATCGTGAGCACCGGGTTGAGGGAAGTCATCGGGTCCTGGAAGATCATCGCGATGTCGTTCCCACGGATTCCCCGGACCTCGTCCTCGGACATCGTGAGGACATCACGTCCATGGAAGATAACCTCGCCATTCACGATCTTGCCTGGCGGGTTCGGGATCAGGCGCATGAGGGAGAGACCCGTCATGCTTTTGCCCGAGCCGGATTCACCCACCACGCCCAGCGTCTCGCCGGGCATAATATAGAAGGAAACGTCGTCGACCGCCCTGACGACGCCATCCTGCGTGAAGAACTGGGTCTTGAGGTTCTTAACCTCAAGGAGCGGCTCTCCAGAACGCTGTCTTACTGCAGCAGAAGTGGTGGTCTGTGGCTCAGCCGCCATCCTTGCTCCTCTCTCCCCTAAAACGGAACCTGCTGTGCGTACAGCGCGGCCCGTGACAGCCTCACGACACATCCGCTGTACAACGTATTTCATACACGAACAACGACAGCTATCGCAATGATTGCCGCCACTGGCCGGGCGCTTCGTTGCGCCCATAGGGGATTGTTCCTGTACTCGCTCGATACTACATGTGCACGATAACACAGCGCCCTTGTGCAGACAATTGAATTGGAGGCAATCGCCGACAATTTTCCTTCGGCCTCTCGCTGGTCCTGCCCTTTCACCAGACTTCACTCAGCTTGGCACATAGTTTGCGCGGGAACCGTGATGACGAGTGGGTCCAGGGGGGACCCTTCATCAAGGGATACGCTTCGCTGTCGAAGGCAGGAGAGGGAACAGCATGGAAATTATTTATTACCTCATTATTGGACTCATCGCTGGTGCGATCGCTGGCTATCTCGTCCCCGGACGAACCCCGGGGGGCTTGATCGGCACGATCGTCGTCGGCATCGTCGGAGCCATACTCGGCGGTTGGATCTTCAATAGCCTGCTTGATCTCGGCGTGGGCGGGGGCATCATTGGCTCCATTATCGTTGCCGTAATCGGCGCAGTGATCATTCTCTTCGCTCTACGCAAGATGACCTGATCAACTTCCTACGATCACGACGTTCTGGCGCGAGCAGGGAAGCGGCGGTTCTTACAGGGAGACCGCCGCTTCCCTATTTTATGCTCGTATGCCTCACTATGGCGCCTGGCGGCCGCCCTCGATGTATGCTTTCGCGCCCCCCGCGAGGAGCCCAACAGCATTCGCGACTGCCATGTCAAAACCCCTCCCGAACACGTTGTGAACCTGGTCGACTGTGAAGGCAACCGTTCCTGTTTTTACGCCGGCACCCTTGGCGCGAGCGACGACCTCATCGGCAACTCGGGTGACCTCCGGGTGGCCGGGCTGGCCCGGATAGCCGAGCGATTGCGCGAGATCGTTTGGACCCACGAACAGGACATCGAGATGCTCCAGGGCGAGGATTGCATCAAGGTCCTTCAACGCGTCAACGTGCTCGAACTGGATCATCGTGAGGACACGGTCATTGAGCGGCTCCACCAGGGCCGACAGGTGCGCCGTGAGTCCAAAGTCGAACATTCGGCCGCCAGCGAGGCCCCTATTGCCCGTTGGAAAATATTTGGTGCCGGCCACAGCCGCAGTTGCCTGTTCGATGGTGTTCACCTGCGGCGCCATAATGCCGGAGACACCAATGTCGAGAAATTTCAGCACCATTTGCTTGTCGGCCTGGCCGACGCGGGCGAACGCCTCGATTCCCCGGGACTCAGCGGCCAGGACCATCGGGTACGCCGTCTCCGGCGAGATGGGCCCGTGCTCCGCGTCGATCAATGCGAAATCGAACCCGGTGAGGGCGCAGACTTCGACCACTTCGGGCGAAGCAAGTGGTATAAAGCACCCGAATACACGCTCGCCAGCTGACAGTTTTTCCTTAACCCGGTTTGTTGGGTTCATGTTCTCTCACTCTCTCAATTGGTCGCCGGTAAGCGACCGTGAATCTCCACCGTCCGAACTCGCGCCATTCTATAGAAGGATCGCTGGGACGCAAATGGGAATTGACGAGGTCATCCCGACTACGGACTCAGCAGAACGTGGCATTGAGTGGAGCGCAGGACGCCCCGAGCGAGCGTTCTGGGTGGCGTTTCATCGCGTGCCGTATATCGGGACCGCCAGGCTGCGGCGCCTTCTCGAGACCTTCGGCAGCCTGGAGCGTGCCTGGCATGCCCGGCCAACGGAGCTGAGGCGTTGCCTTGAGGAGCGACCCGTCAACGAGCTGGTCAAAACCCGGAACGGGCTGGACTTACCGGAGTTGATGGCCTCCCTCGAACGGTCAGGGGCGCGTGTGGCAACGACAGTGGACGAGAGTTACCCAGCGTTGCTGAACCAGGTTGCCGCTCCTCCCCCTGTGCTCTACTACCGGGGAGAGCTGCTTGAGACGGATCGTGTCGCTGTGGCCATTGTTGGCACCTGGCGTATTACCGCCTACGGACGCGAGATGACCGCACGAATCTCTACTGGCCTGGCACGGGCTGGGGTAACGGTAGTTTCCGGACTTGCCCGAGGTGTCGATGGGGTAGCGCACCAGGCAGCCCTGGATGCTGGCGGACGCACGATAGCCGTACTCGGAAGTGGCGTGGATCGGATCTACCCGCCGGAACACCGCAACCTGGCCCAGCGCATTGCTGAACAGGGAGCGGTAGTTTCCGACTACTTGCCCGATACACCTCCGGACGGCGTGAACTTTCCGCCCCGCAACAGGATTATCTCCGGCCTGTCCCTCGGTGTGGTCGTCGTCGAGGCGCCCGACCGCAAGGAGCCTTGATTACCGTGGATTTCGCTGCCGATCATGGACGGGATGTCTTTGCTGTTCCTGGTCCGGCCAATGCGGCGAATAGCAGTGGCTGCAACCGCCTCATTCGTGATGGGGCGCGCTTGGTGAGAAGCGCCGAGGACATTCTCGACGACCTCCAGATCATGCAAAAGTGCGAAGTCGCAGCTGCGCAGCAGGCGCTGCCGATGAGTGATGCTGATCGCCGTCTGTCGGCGGTCATCACCTCTGAACCACAGCATATCGATGACCTGGCATTGCTGTGTGGCACAACGGTCTCCCAGATCTCCGGGCGGCTCATGATGCTGGAGCTCCAGGGCATGGTCAGGAATACGGGCGTACAGCACTACGCCAGGATCTAGCTGGATCACTTGACAGCCAACACATCCGGTTCCTACTGTTGAAAGGGACCTCGTGTCGCGTCTTACGGTGGGGTTGACGAATCACCTACCATTGTTAATCAGGAAATACCCCCTGCAATCCGACGATGAAGATCGGACGGTGATAACCGCCAGGAGCGGTGCGAGCACCGGGGATTTCATTTCGCCTACGGGCGAATATCAAGGAATATACAGTACATGGCAACCGTGAATGCGGATGAAAAACCCGCCAAATCGGCAACTGCGAGCAAGAAGTCGACGACTCGCAAGCCTGCCGTCAGCAAGAAAGCGCCATCCGCTGGTCGTGGGAAATTGGTGATTGTCGAATCACCCGCGAAGGCCAAGACGATCGGCCGGTATCTTGGCCGTGGCTTCTCGGTGAAGGCATCGATGGGTCACATTCGTGACCTGCCCAAGAGCACGCTTGGGGTGGATGTCGACGCGGACTTTGAGCCGAAGTACCTCATTCCACGCGACAAGTCGAAGGTCGTTAAGGAACTGAAGGAAAGCGTTCAGGGCGCCAGGGAGATCTACCTTGCGACCGACCCTGATCGCGAGGGCGAAGCCATTGCCTGGCACCTGGTGGCGGCTACGGAGGCAGAGAACAAGACCGTACACCGTGTTGTCTTTCACGAGATTACGCCTCAGGCGGTCATGGCGGCGATCGAGAATCCTCGTGAAATCGACATGGATCTTGTGGATGCCCAACAGGCCCGGAGGATCCTTGACCGCCTGGTGGGATACGGAATCAGCCCGCTGCTATGGAAGAAGGTCAAGCGTGGCCTCTCGGCTGGACGGGTCCAATCCGCCGCCTTGCGGATCGTGGTCGATCGCGAACGAGAGATCGAGCAGTTCCGGCCGGTCGAGTACTGGTCGTTGGACGCGGACCTGGCAAAGATTACAGGCAAGCGACCAACCAAGAAGGACCAGTTCCGTGCTTCGATCCACCAAGTCGATGGAAAGAAGGCGGAGCTCACCACTGGTGAACAGGCGCATGGGATCGTAAAGGCGCTAGAAGGAGCATCGTGGCAGGTTTCCTCGGTGGTTCGGCGTGAGACCAAGCGGAATGCCCAGGCGCCTTTCACCACCAGCACGCTACAGCAGGAAGCGTCGCGCAAACTCGGGTTCTCGGTACGTCGCACAATGCAGATCGCGCAGGAACTCTACGAGGGGGTCGACCTTGGTACGGAAGGTACGCAGGGTTTGATCACCTACATGCGTACCGACTCCGTCAATATTTCGACAGGCGTTCAGCACCAAACACGCGATCTCATAGCCAATATGTTTGGCGGCGAATTCGTCCCGGAGAAACTTCCCTTCTACCGGAAGAAGCAAAAGGGGGCGCAGGAGGCGCACGAGGCGATCCGCCCGACGGATCCTGGACGTGCGCCTATGGCGATTAAGTCACGCCTGAGCGCGCCGCAGTTCAAGCTTTATAACCTCGTCTGGCAACGGTTCATGGCCAGCCAGATGGCACCCGCAAGGCTCGACAACACCCGCGTCGATGTCGTTGCCGGAGCAGAGGGTGAGATTAGGACCGGCAAGAAACCTTACGTTTTTCGCGCCACCGGTTCGATCGTGACGTTCCCCGGATGGATGGCTGTCTATCAACAAGGACGAGACGAGGGAGACACGGACGAGCTCGACCGGGGAGCGCTGCCAGATGTGTCCGAGGGTGAGCCCCTTGACCTGCAACGTCTCCTGCCTGAGCAGCACTTTACGCAACCACCTCCGCGCTTCACGGAAGCGACCCTCGTTAAGGCGCTTGAAGAGCAGGGGATTGGTCGTCCAAGTACCTACGTGCCGACGATCGGGACGCTGCAGGCCCGGAATTATGTGACGGTTGAAGAGAAAAAGCTGGTGCCCACTGAGCTGGGCCTCGTCGTGAACGACCTGCTGGTGGAGCATTTCCCGGATCTGTTCAATATCGGCTTTACGTCGCAGCTCGAAGGTGAACTTGACGACATCGCCTCCGGAGAGCGGGAGTGGATTCCCACGCTTCACGAGTTCTATCAGCCCTTCACCCGGACGTTGCAGAACGCCGAGAAGACGATGGAACGTGTGAAGATCAGGGACGAGCCGACGGACGAGGTCTGCGAGAAGTGTGGCAGCCCGATGGTCATCAAGCTCGGCCGGTTTGGGAAGTTCCTTGCCTGCAGCGCCTTTCCGGAATGCCGAAACTCCAAGCCGCTCCTGACTCGCATTGGCGTGCCGTGCCCGACGTGCCGGGAGGGTGAAGTTGTGGAGCGACGCTCGAAGAAGGGTCGAAAATTCTATGGCTGCAAGCGCTTTCCCGAATGCGACTTTGTCTCCTGGAACAAGCCGGTCAATGAGGGGTGCCCGGAATGCGGGTCATATATGGTCGAAGTAGGCCGTGGCAGTCGCCTGAAGTGTTCCAGTTGCACATACCAGGGTGCGCCGCTCGCAAGAGCGGGCGATTAATGTCACTGGCCACGGGCCAGTAGACAGAAGGCTTTAACGAGCCCCGGTTCCTGCAGGAACCGGGGCTCGTTGGCGGTACACTGACGCCTGTGGCACGCGCTGTGATCTTGCACATCACGCCTTGGATACGAAGTCGATGATGAAGGAAGTTATGAATCAGGAACGGAACTGGAATCCGCACGCCACCACGATCCTTGGCGTAAAGCGCAGCGGCGAGGTTGCACTTGCAGGGGATGGGCAAGTGACGATTGGCGATGTTGTCCTGAAGCACAATGCGCGGAAGCTGCGAACACTCCATGATGGCCAGGTGCTTGCCGGTTTTGCCGGTGCAGTGGCCGATGCCCTCACTTTGTTTGAGAAGTTTGAGTCGCAGCTTCAGGCATGGGATGGCAACCTCCGTCGCGCAGCAGTTGAGCTGGCCAAGGAGTGGCGGAGCGACCGCTACCTGCGCAGATTGGAGGCGCAGCTGCTTGTCGCGGATGGAGAGTCGCTCCTTCTGATTTCCGGTGAGGGTGATGTGATTGAGCCGGACGATGGAGTCGTTGCTATTGGCTCTGGTGCTCCCTTCGCCACTGCCGCGGCGAAGGCCCTGATCACGAACACGGATATGCCGGCTGAAGCGATCGTTCGCGAATCGATGCGGGTGACG
>DASYWM010000252.1:0-15969 GCA_035936075.1 Thermomicrobiales bacterium | reverse complement strand
CTTGTATCCCTTGCCGAACCCCTCGTTTTTCATGAACCGGGTGGGGGCGTTGCGCAGGTGTATTGGAACGGGATCGTTGCGGCTCTCCGCGACATCCCTCTGGACGGCCCCATAGGCCTTGTAGATGGCGTTGCTCTTTGGAGCCAACGCCAAATAGACGGTGAGCTCCGCCAGCGCCAGCGCACCCTCCGGCATCCCAAGGAAGTGGACTGCTTGCTGGGCCGCCATGGCCAGCTCCAGGGCAGCAGGGTCGGCCAAGCCAATATCCTCCGAGGCAAACCTGACCAGCCTGCGGGCAACATAGAGTGGATCGTCACCGCGTTCGAGCATCCGTGCAAGCCAGTAGAGGGCGGCATCCGCATCGGAGCCGCGAATTGTCTTGTGCAGTGCGGAGATGGTGTCGTAGTGGTCATCCCCGCCTTTGTCATACGTTGCGGCACGGCGCTGGGCGGCCTCGCGCACGAGATCGGCACTGATCTGCCGATCCTCGCCTACGCCGGTGGCAGCGAATTCCAATGTATTGAGTGCGAACCGGGCATCGCCATTCGCCATGTTCGCAAGCAGTTCCAGGCCATCGTCGGTGATCGTCAGTTCGTCGTTGCCCAGGCCCCGCTCCTCGTCCGCCAATGCCCGTCGGAGGATGGCCATGACGTCTTCGTCGGCAAGGGAGCGGAGCGTAATAACGCGGGAGCGGGAGAGCAGTGGGGCGTTGACTTCAAACGAGGGGTTCTCGGTTGTGGCGCCGATCAGGATGACCGTGCCGTCCTCAACGTGAGGCAATATCGCGTCCTGCTGGGCCTTGTTGAAGCGATGTATCTCATCGATGAAGAGCACAGTGCGTTGGCTGTTCATGCCAAGGCGGTCCCTTGCCTCGGTGATTGCCCTGCGCAGGTCCGCGACGCCGGAAGTGACTGCGCTCACCGACTCGAAGGTCGCGCGCGTCGTCGTCGCGATGATGCGGGCGAGCGTCGTCTTGCCGGCCCCGGGAGGACCCCACAGGATCAGCGAGGAGAGCCGGTCTGCCTCGATGGCTTTCCGCAGGAGCGTTCCTTCTCCAACGACATGCTCCTGTCCAACAAGTTCGTCGAGCGTCCGTGGACGCATCCGGGTGGCAAGAGGTGCACGGCTCGTGAGTTGCTGCCGCCGGTGGGCTTCGAAGAGATCCATGTACCTGCCAGTGTAAGGGGTGCGGTTACTCGTCGTCCCTGGATGCGGCCTGCTCCTCCAGTGTTCGGATGAGCTCGGCAAGCTCCTCGCGTGTGTTGATTCCGAACCTGTGCATTGTCTCGAGGGCTTCCTCAAGCTCGTCGATCTGGGAGAGGAACTGGTGCATGTCCAGTTCCTCTCCGCGGTTCTTCCGCCTGGCAGCATCGAAGTTAATGATCTTGTCTGACATGCGGCTGCATCTCCTTCGGGTGATGATCTAGAAGAAGACGTCGCGCAGGGCAAGCACGAGCAGCGCTGTCCCGGCAACGGCGCCGTACTCCATGAGATCACGCTTTCGCACCTGTTCGCGCTGGACGCGAATGAGCATCAGCCCGGCGATGGCGTAAAAGACGGCAAGCAACACGGCACCACCGGTCCAGCCCCAAGTTGGCCACCAGTTGAGGGCGATCATGACCTGGGCAAGCACCCAACCGCCGAGCACCGCATAGAAGATGCGCAACGGGGGAGCAATACCGGCACGCTCCAGCGTTTCCAGAATCAGCACGCCCCCGACGAGACCGACAAGTGGCGCTGCAACCCATGTATCGAACTTGTTGAGGTAGATGGCGCTGAAGGCGAGAAAGGCGACCGCATGGACTACAAGCGTATGAATGGTCGACGCAATACGACTTGATTCTTCATCGGCTTCATCAAGCAAGTCGCGCGATAGCAGTGCTCCGGCCGTGCCCAGAAAGGCGATAAGCGGACCGAAGAGCAGCATCCACCGGTTGTGATAGGTCGCGGTGAGCACGATCGCGGCAAAGACGGAGATGAACGGCACCGCCCACGCCGTAGCCAAACCGCCTTGTGGGCGGCCGGATCCAACGGCGTAAGCCGCGGCCGACGCGGTGCGCTCCGCATACTGTGCACCTCCGGCTGTCAGGAGTAGCACGACCGCAGCGATGATCCAGTACAGGGTGTCGGTTTGCTGGAAGATCGGGGGGTCACTTCTGTCACCCTCGCCAATCGCGATGATCGCCAGCAGCAGGAGAGCAGCGGCACTCAGCAGGGAGATGACCACTCCCTGGCCGTAGGCTGGCTGGCGGTCATCCGCCTGGAGGATGCCCAGGCCGAAGACCTTGTGCTCGTCGTCGTCGGACCCGTTGATATAGTCGTCGTAGTCCTGATCATCTTCATATTCGAGGTCAGCCGGTCGCCGCCTCGACGAGAAGGGGTTCGTATTATCCCGATTCATGCGTTCGTCCTGATCTCTCTAACGGTAACGGTGTTTTCGCTCAACCCGCGTAAGTACGCGAAACTACCCGGTGCCTCGCGCAGTTTATCTGCCGGGCGACGTCATGGTTCCTGCCGTCGACGCTATCTCGTCAGCAACCCGCATCTCGTTCCAGGCTTCCTGGATGATCTCGCTGCTGATAGCGCCTTCCCGTATGACGGTGATGGTATCATCCTCACGCCTGATCACGGTGGACGCGAGACTACGCGGCGCGATGCCTCCATCGAGAATCACATCAATTTCTCCGCCGAGCGCCTGGAGGATTTCTTCCGCATGGCAGGCCGGCGGCTCCCCGGACCTGTTTGCACTGCTCACGGCGATGGCGCCCCCGTTGTGCTGGGCAATTGTCAGCGCGATCGAGTGATCCGGGATGCGGACACCAAAGGTGCCGTCCGGTGCGATCACTTCCGTTGGAAGGGTGTCGCCAGCCTTCAGGATGATCGTGAGCGGCCCTGGCCAGAAGTGCGAAGCAAGCCGGAGCAATTCGGGATCCGGCTGGTTGGCCAGTCTGTCGATCACGTCCGCGCGGGAAACCAGTACCGGTAGCGGCTTCTCATGGGACCGGCCCTTGATGTCGTAGACACGGGTGAGAGCGTCCCGATGAGATAGCGATGCCCCGATGCCGTAGACCGTGTCCGTCGGGAAGGCGATTACGCCTCCTCCCTGCATCGTCGCGATTGCTGTCTCGAGTGCCCGTTTGTCTTCCAGTGAGAGGTATGACATGGGTCGTGACCCCCTGCTTGTCACTGCACCTTTGCAGTGTTTCGTATTACAGGTGCGACTTGATATTCTCGGCGACTGCGGTGTTGATGCCCTCGACGGCTGAGAGCTCCTCGACTGATGCCGCCTGGATGGCCTTGACCGAACCAAAGGCCCGGATTAGCGCCTTCTTGCGGGTAGGGCCGATGCCCGGAATCTCATCCAATCGGGATTTGAACGCGGACTTGGAGCGGGTCGAGCGGTGAAAGGTGATCGCGAATCGGTGAGCCTCGTCCCGGACCCGCTGGACGAGGAAGAGTGCCTGAGAGTCGCGGGGCAGCAGGATTGGATCCGGACGACCGGGCAGGAATATCTCCTCATTCTCCTTGGCAAGGCCACAGATCGGCACCTGCATGCCGACATCCTCAAGCGCTGCCACCGCGGCGCTCAGCTGGCCCTTGCCACCATCTACGATTACGAGGTCGGGAAGGGTTGTCCATTTGCCTTCCTTCTCCTCGTCCGCCTCCCTTGCGCGGCGGAAGCGACGGGTGAGCACCTCGGCCATGGAGGCGAAGTCGTCGGCCCCAACGACGGTTTTGATGTTGAAGCGACGGTACTCCTTCTTCGCGGGTTTACCGTCCTCAAAGACAACCATTGATGCGACCGGCGATGTTCCCTGCAGGTTGGAGTTGTCGTAGCACTCTATCCGGCGGGGCATCCGCGGCAGGTCGAGCGCATCCGCGAGCTCCGTCATCGCCGCGGTCATCTTCATCTCATCCGAGAGGAACTTCAGGCGCGCCTGTTCGAGATTCTCCGAGGCGCTCTTGGCGACCATCTCCACAAGCCCACGCTGGCTGCCGCGCTGGGGCACGTGAAGCTCTACCTTACTCCCGCGCTTGTCCGCAAGCCACTCCTCGATCATCACCCGCTCCGTCTCCGGCACCTGGTGCTGAAGGATCAGGCGGGGAGGTGTGACTGCAGCATCCTCGTAAAACTGCGTGATGAAGCCGGAGACGATGTTTGCCGGTTCGTCATTAAGTGTTGCCTGCATCGGGAAGAATTCGGAGCCAATGATCTTCCCATTGCGGAGAAATCCGACCTGCACTCCGGCATCCCCACCCGCTCCCTGTGAGACAGCAATGATATCGGCGTTTGTCCCGCCAGCGGTGACAATCTTCTGGCGTTCGAGGATGTGCCGGACGGCGCTGAGGCGATCTCGTAACTCGGCGGCACGTTCAAAATTCCACGCTTCCGAGGCCTGCTCCATCTCATCCTCCAGGTCGGTGACGATCTCATCACCACGCCCGGAGAGAAACATCGCTGTGGCGTCGATCGCCTTCATGTAGGTGGGACGGTCGACGGCGCTGATACACGGCGCGGTGCACTGGTGCATGTGGTAGTAGAGGCAGACCTCGTCGTTTCCGGTGATCTTCTTGTCGCATTTCCGGTAGGGGAAGAGCCGATTGAGCAGGTTGATGGTCTTGTAGGCGGAACCTGCCGAGGTATAAGGGCCAAAATACTGGCTGCCGTCGTTGACAATGAGGCGCGTGCTAATGACGCGTGGCCATTCCTCATTGGTAATCCGGATGTAGGGGTACGTCTTGCTGTCTTTCAGCATGACGTTATATTTCGGCAGGTACTTCTTGATCAGCTCGTTTTCGAGGATCAGGGCTTCGGTTGCCGTATCGGTACGGATCACCTCAAAGTCGGTGATATGCGCGACCAACTCGCGGGTCTTCGGATCCTTGTTGCGCTGGGACTGGAAGTAGGAGCGCACGCGGTTCCGGAGCGAGATCGCCTTGCCGACGTAGATGACCGTATCGCTCGCGTCCTTCATAAGATAGACGCCCGGGGCCTGCGCAAGAGCAGCGAGACGGTTGGAAAAATCGGGGCGCTCAGCGGTCTCCTTCATGTGAGGAAGTATACCGGGAAACGGCTCTCGTCCGGGAAGTTCGGGGAAGATCGGTCGTGCATGGGCGCTCGCAGGGAGTGGCGCCAGCAGCATCGACGGCGCATCATTGGAAGCATCGAGGTCGCTACCTAGTACTTAGCGGGTAGCGCCATCCCGCATGCAAGGAGTCACCATGTCGCAAGAGCCGCGTTCTGAATTCACCGCATACTGGCTATTCTCCCGCAAGGACGACTGGCGCGAGCAACTCCACGGCTCCTGGGATTCCGCCGTCCAGGAATTCATCGCACTGATCGACGAACCGGGTGAGGGCGTCACAGTTCGTGGTGTCTACTCGACGATCGGATTGCGGCCCGATGTGGACATGATCATCTGGGCCCATGCCCCGCGCCTCGAGCAGGTCACGGAGCTTGCGGTGAGTTTGGATAGGACGGCGGTCGGTCGTGCGCTCAGGCGGGTTCAGGGGTACATCGGAGTCGGCGGAATGTCGCAGTACGATCCAGACCATGGCCCCGCGTTTCTCAAGGGCATCCCGGCGAAGCGGTATCTCAGCGTCTATCCATTTACCAAGACTCCGGACTGGTTCCTGATCGATTTCCCCGAGCGGCGCCGGCTGATGCTGGAACATGGTGAGTTGGGACGGGAGTTCCCTGACCTGCTGACCAACACTGTCAACTCGTTTGGTATTCAGGACCAGGAGTTCATCGTCGCGCTCGAGGACAACGATCCACACCAGATTGTGAAGATGGTGCAGAAGCTCCGGGGTGCCGAGGTGCGCAAATACACGGCGCTCGATGTCCCGATCTTCCTGGGTGATCGCAAGCCCCCCGCCGACGTTCTGGCCGACATCAAGGGCTAGACCAGCGCTCGGTTCCCAGCGCGTAGCAGCAGCCGACTTGTGTCGGGACGGCTGCCCTTCGGCTGTGTCGTCTTAACACGAGCGTGTGGCTGACGCTATTGCCCGGAAGTGGGTGACAGTGACCAGCCGGGTTTGATGTGAGCTCGGTCCGCACACGGGCCGGTCGTTGCCCCGGATGCCGGTGACATTTGGGCAGCAAGTGCGCAATTGCGTGATCGGGTTGAGTGAAATGGCTATCGTACGGACGGCGGCGCGTGTTGGCCGAGCTCATGCTCCAGTTCCTCCAGTGCGGCGCCTCCGGCCATGAGCGAGATGACCTCTTCCCGGGAGGTCTCGTCCTTGGTGAAGGTCCCCTCGGAGCGACCATGGCTCAACAGGGTGAACTTGTCGCCGATCGCCCACGCATGGTGAACGTTGTGGGTAATGAAGATGACACCGAGGCCCTGCTCTCGCGCCTGCGCGATGTAGCGCAGGACAACCCCGGCCTCCTTGACGCCGAGTGCTGCGGTCGGCTCGTCGAGAATCAAAATTCTGGCACCGAAGTACACTGCGCGAGCGATCGCGACGGATTGCCGCTCGCCGCCAGAGAGGGTCCCGACCGGCTGCGATGTATCGCGGACGGCGATGCCCATCCGGTCCAGCTCGACCCGGGTAATCGCGTCGGCCTTGGCAACGTCGAAGCGCCGGAACGGCCCCCAGCCGGTCGTCGGTTCCGAGCCGAGGAAGAAGTTTCGTGAGATGCTCATCAGCGGAATCATCGCCAGATCCTGGTACGCGGTAGCGATGCCGGCCTGGAGCGCCTCGCGAGGCGATGAGAACCGGACGCGTTGTCGATCGATCCGGATCTCGCCATGGTCTGGCGCATGCACACCGCTCAGCGTCTTGATTAGCGTCGATTTTCCAGCGCCGTTGTCGCCGAGGAGGCAGTGCACCTCGCCGGGGTAGACCGTCATCGAGACATCCTGGAGCGCCATCACATTCCCGAAGTACTTGGAGATGTTGGTCACTTCTATCAGCGGTGCTGCCTCCGGCATCAGCGGCCTCCCATCGCGCGCTTGCGCACGAACTGGTTGATCAGTACGGCGAGCAGGACCATGCCTCCAAGGAAGACCTGGAACCAGTCTGCGTCAACACCGGCGTATACAATTCCTTGCCTGACCATCCCAAAGATCAGCGCCCCGATAGCGGCACCAATAGCGGAGCCATAGCCCCCCGAGAGCAATGTGCCTCCAATAACTGTCGCGATAATGGCGAAAAACTCCTGCTGGGTGCCACGAAGGACATCCGCGCCGGTCGAGTTGATTACCTGGATGACCGATACCAGCCAGGCTGCCGCGGCCGTGAGCATGAAGAGCGAGATCTTGACGCGATGTACGGGGACGCCGGTGTTCCGGGCGGCCTGCTCGTTGCCGCCGACACCGAAGATCCAGTTACCGAAGGAGGTTCGCATCAGCACCCAAGTAGCAATGAGCGTCAGAACGATCCACCAGACAATCGAAACCGGGAAATCAACGCCCATGACCGGGATGTTAGATCCGAAAAGTGATTTGGCCGACTCGTACCCTTCAACGTCCTCCAGTCCCCCGAGTGTGGTGCGATTGGTGATCATCCGTGTAAAGGCGATGGTTAATCCGCGAATGATGAACAGCGTGGCGAGCGTGATGATGAACGACGGCAGCCGCGACCAGCGGACGATCACGCCGTTGATAAAGCCGATGACCAGCGACACCAGGAACGCGATCACAATCGCAAACCAGATGTTATAGCCATATTCCACGGAGAGAATCGTGACCATCATGCCAGAGGCACCGATGATCGAGCCGATCGACAGGTCGAACTCACCTCCGATCATCAGCAGGGACACGGCGATAGCCAGGATGCCAAGTTCGGCGGAGACCTCCAGGTAACTGGCGGTGCCGCGCATGGAGAGGAAGCCGCTGTCCCCAGCGACCACGACGAAGTAGACCCAGAGCGCAAGAGCCCCGACCGTGGCGCCAACCTCCGGACGGAGCAGCGCGCGGCGCAGGGAGCTGGAGGGCTTGAGACGGTCGTCCTGTTTCGGCACAGTGGCTGGGGCAGTGGCCGATGTCGGCATTGCGATGCTCTCCAGGGCGGGGTGAAGGCAACGATATAGGTGGCGGAAGAACCTCCGCCACCTACAGGACGGTCTACCGGGTGCCGCCCTCAATGAGGTCAACGACCTGATCGACATTGCTGGCATCGACGAAGCCGGGGCCCGTCTGGATGATGTCCTCAGCCAGCTCGTTGCCGTTGCGCTGGTAGAGAGTCAGCAGCGAGATCGGGAGATAACCCTGCAGGTATTGCTGCTGGTCGATTGCAAAGAGGACAGTGCCGTCCTGGATTCCCTGAAGGACCTCCGGCGAGAGGTCAAAGGTGGCGAGACTGACTGAATCCGAGACACCAGCGGCTTCGATAGCCATCAGGGCAGGAGCGGCTCCGGTTGGGCCGAGCGCCATGATGCCGTCGATCTCGGCGTTGGCCGCAAGTGCCGCTTCCACGCGTTGTTGTGCTTCTGTTGGGTTGTTGAGGTCAACAACCAGCTGTTCCACTGTGCCGCCACTTTCGGCGAGTCCTTCGGTGAAGCCGCGGCAGCGGTCCTCAAGACCGGCGTTGCCCGCTTCGTGAATGAGGCAGATCGCGTTGGTAACGCCTTCCTCGGCCATGCGCTGTCCGCCACCGAAACCAGCCTCGAACTCGGTTTGTCCGACATGGAGCATCAGACCGAGCTCCTGGGAGGTTTCATAGCCGGAGTTGATGGAAATCACGGGGATGCCGGCATCAAGCGCGCCCTGGATCGCCGGCGAAAGGGCGGAGGCGTCGGGGATTGAGACGACAATTCCGTCGGGATTCGATGCGACAGCAGCATCGATGAGCTGTGACATGGCTACCATGTCGAAGGTTGTCGGAGCCTGGTATTCGACCGTAACACCCATATCATTCGCCGCTTGCTCGGCGCCCCTTTGGACGACCGACCAGAAGGGGTCGGATGCCTGGCCGTGCGTGACGACCACGAAGCGGAGATCATCGGACTCCTGGGCGCTCGCGATGTTGAAGGGGATGAGGGCGCTGAAGGCAAGCATGAGCACGAGGAAGACGCGGGTAAGCCTGTGCATTTCGGTTCTCCTCACTGGGTCAACAAATGGCTCAGCCGCTCACGCGGGAGAGCGTTGCAGGGCTATGTGAAAAGGCTCCCTGACTCCTGCAGGAAGTGGCCCATCCTTTCTCTCTCCGCAATGGAGAATCTGTGGCGCGGTCCAGGATCGGCCGGCTCCGGACGGTCTCTCAAGTACATCTCGTCTTTATCGATATTTATCCATGATACCGCTCGCTTACCCCGATGCAACCCCGGGCAACCGGGTTTGGGGCAGGAGTGATGTCATTTCTTGAGTCAGTTGAGACCTAGTCTGCCGCGGTTGTAACGCCGGAGGGAACCCGTGCAGCCGCCTGCTCAGCGTCCCGGCGATCGTCCAGAATATCGCGGATCGTGCTTTCCGACGGGAGAAACCACGCAACGACGAGGGAAAGGAGCATGATCAGGACCTGGGATCGCACTGCGTTCTGCATCCCGAACGCATCGCCGATGTGCCCGAATACCGGCGTGCCGATCGCGCCAGCGACGAAGCCGAGCCCGAGGAGGAGTCCGGAGGCCACCCCGGCGCGTCCGACCATCAGCTGTTGGCCCATGACCAGCAGCAAGGGAGATGTCGAGCCGGACAGGAAGCCTATGGCGGCTCCGGAAACGAAAGCCCACTCGCCCGGGAATTCCGCGAAGGCCCAGACGGCGGGGATGCTCAGGACGATGGTCGCCAGGATCACCGTACGCCTGCCGTATCTGTCGGCCAGCGTGCCGGCACCGATCGCGCCAAACGCGCTGGACAAGACGACGACAGTGGCGAGGAGGCCGTAAAACGATGCGCCATAGCCCATGTTGTCGTACCAGAGCGGGATGAAGTTCTGGAGACCAAGCGTGGGGAACATCCGCAGCATCATGACGGCGACGATGATTGTGATCAGGGAAAGTGGCAGTGCATGCCTGACCCTCGGGGCGATATAGGTCTTGCTACGGGTACCGGCAATCGAGACGGAGCGCATGGCCAACAGGAGCCAGGCCGCGATGGAGACACCAGGCAAGATCATGATGGCCGTACCGCGCATCCCCAGGACCGAGAAGAGTAAGGCGCCGACAAGCGGGCCGATCGAGACTCCAAGCGTTCCGCCCATCACATAGACGGACATCGCCTTGTTCTTGTTCGCATCGTTGATGACCGAGTTGGCCGTGATGGCACCGAAGGGATGGAACGCCCCTGAGCCGAGCCCTGCGAGCGCAGCCATGACCAGCAGGATCGGAAAAGTCGGTGCGAAGCCGATGGTGCCGAAGAGGATGGCTGACCAGGCGAGAGCGACACCGGTGAAGCGTGTTCCGTACCGATCCGCGAGCCATCCGAAAAAAGGTTGGGAGATCGATGACGCACCGGAATAGGCGAGCGCTACGAGGCCGACCGTCTTCAGGTCGAGCTGGAACTGATCCGTGAGAATTGGGTAGAGGACCGGGAGGAGACCGCTGTACATGTCGACCGTGAAATGGCCGGAAGCGAGCGTCAGCAAGGGGCGGTTGCCCAAAATAGCTCGCCTTGAACTCGCTGCCATAATTGAGATGAGCCATTTCTGTAGGGATGATCTGAACCCGAAATCGTGAGGTGACAAGGACAATTTCTACATGCGGAGCGATCGGCGGTCAATGGTTCACCGCCTCTCGGACGCAAATAGACTATAATCCTTCGGTTGCGACGGGCTCTGTCGTCGCATTCACTGTGCCCCGAGATCAGTAGACAGCGGTGTCTTGAGGAGATTAAGACCCTGATCAGGACCAGAGTGGCGGGTACCGTTGATACCACAATGATATCGCGCCAGTGATCAAGATTTTGTTCGCAGCCAGAAATCGCCGCTCACCACACAGACATATGGTTCGCACCCTCCGACAACATCCTGACTTACTGATTCTTGAGAGGACTTCCCGCATCGTCCCGTGCAGCACGGGACAATCATCATCCAATGTATTGAGGAGCAGATCCAAATATGGTGACCGAAACCGAGATGCCAGCCGTCTCCTTTTCCGGATCGAAGCAACTTCAGGAGACCGCGTCCCGGGCATTCGATGTGATGCGCGCGCGTGGCATGTTCGTGGCCGACAATGCGCCAATCCGCGTGAACAAGGACGATCTCATTGCCTTCCTCACCACTACGGGCGATGTTAGTGCGTCTGAGGTAGACGAGGCATTGGCGGAAAACGCGAATGTCTTCCTGGTCGAAGCGAACGGTGACGGCGCTGAGGTCGTGATTACGACGCGGATGGGACGAGCTCCGTCCAGGGATGCCGCGACAGACGGGCATACGTTCGCCAACCGCCTGATGACCCCCGAGCCCAAGCCGACAACGCCGGTCGCCCCGGTGCGCGAACGCGTCCGTGTCGATCCTTCGTGGGCGACCTTTACAGTCCCGGATGTTGGCGAGGACGAAGAGGACGATGAGCTCGTCGCCCAGGAGACTCTGACGGCCGTTATTGCCGCGCCTGAGGTTGTAGAGGATGTAGGAGCCGAGGAGCCCATGGTTGCCGCGACGGAAGTGCCTGTCGCACCTGTTGAGCCCGAGTTCACCGCGGCCGAGATGCCGGTTGCGCCTGCTGAGCCCGAGGTGATTGAGGAGCCGATCGAGACTCCAGCACCGGCCGCGGAAGTCATCGAAGACGTCCCTGCAGCTCCAGCAGTCACAGATCCGGTTGAGGTCATTGAAGAGTCTCTGGCCGTTGAGACTGCTGAGCCTGTCGAGGTTGCGGCGCCGGTCGAAGTTGCTCCCCCCGTGAGGCCGATCGAGATTCCAGCGCCGGTGGAGGTCGCGCCGCCCGCGGCCTTCGACAGGAGAATCGCCAGCGACGCCCGACAGGCCCGCTTCGGCAACCAGTCGATGCCTGAGGATCGAGTTCACCGCCTCAGTCGTGGTGAACTTCGCCGTATACGGGAGTACATCGAGGAGCAGGAGCAGCCACTCACCGACGAAACGCTGGTCCAGGATATCCTCGGTGTGCGACCGAACAACCCGAACTATGAGTTCAGCCTCTTCTCAGTGAACTACCGCCTCTCAAAGGAGCGGGAGTTCGAGTTCGTTGGTACCAGCGATCAGCGTTTCTGGGCGACCACCACGCTGCCGTCTATCGGGACCGACCGCCGCAAGCACAACGATATCGGGACGGACTACCGCTTCCTGGCCGAGGAGGTAGACCTGGCAGCCGCGCCGCGCTCCGTTGAGTCCCTCGACCACGTGGTGACTTTCTACGAGCACACGCTCGGCCTGCTCCCATATGATGCGGCCATGCAGAAGCTGATGCCGGCGCCAATGCTTCCGGACCAGCGCAACGCCGTCTTTACCTTCGAGATTCCGCAGACCTATACCACCTATCTGGTGGAGCTTCGCTATCCGACGCCGAACCGCGGTGGGTTCCTGCTCGGGCTCGACGACTTCTACGCGGATAGCGTCGTGCCGGGTGCCATCATCTCGGTAAGCGCCACCGAGAACGACGGTCACTACAAGGTGGAGTATCTCGAAGCTGACGATCAGGAAGACCGGCTACTGGAGCTGGACGATAGACGTGCGCCGCGCTATCACTTCCGCCCCACCACCTACTCCTGCGTGGTCGACTCGGACTGGTTGATCAACGAGAGTCGCTTCCCCAATCTCGGTTCCGAGAAGCCACTTGCTGACAAAGTTCGACGCCGCAACGATGCCGTTCTTAAGGCGACGTTCGAGCGCATTGGCATGGACGATGGCGATGGTGGCAAGCTGGCCTCGTTCGAGGATCTGCTCGCGGCGATCAATATCGAGCGCCCGTTCTCGGCAGCAGCGCTACGGGCGGCGTTGGAGGCCGATCCCGCCGTCTCCGGCGATGATGCAAACGGGTATGTCTATGCCTCAGGATCATAACGACGAGAGCGGTACGCCCTTCTTCTCGCTGGTGGATCAGGACGGCTCGGACAACGAGCCGTTCGATCTCCAGGAAGAGGCTTTTGCGGAGCTGGAAGAGGCGCAGTATGCGAGCTTCGATGAAGCTCTTGAGGCGATCCGTGGTGAGTCTCTGGAGATAACTTCCCTCACTGGTTTCTCCGATATCTCCCGAAACGAAGCGCGGCGTTTGGCCGGCATCTGGCGCGAGCTTCCGGTAGAATCTCGCGTCACTATCGCCGACCATGTGCATACGTTGGGGCAGGAAGACCTTTTCCTTGATTTCATGCGTTTCTTTCGGTTACTGCTCGATGACGACTCCGCTACGGTGCGCCAGATTGCAGCGACGGGGCTTGCCCCGTACGACGACGAATCACTCATCGAGCCGCTAACCAAGCACGCCACCGTTGATGTCGACGATGATGTCCGCGTGGCGGCTATGGAGTCGCTCGGTACGTTTATGACCTTGGGTGAGTTCGGCATGCTCGAGCCGAAGACGATGAAGAACCTCCGACAGGTTCTGCTCAGATCAGTCGAGGATGCCAAGGCACCAGTGCGGCTCAGGGCGGCAGCCCTTGCGGGCATCGCGGTGAACTCGGATGACAACCGGATCCAGGAGGTGATCGAGGCGTTCTATACCTCCGGTGATCCGGACTTGCGGATGGGAGCAATCCAGGCCATGGGCCGATCCGCTAATCCCCTCTGGATTCCAATGCTTGAGACTACCTTGCGGAGTGCCGATCCAGACGAGCGGCAGGCGTCCGCAAAGTCCCTAGGCACGTATGACGATCCGGCGGTGGTCCCGATGTTGACGATGCTCGCCCGTGAGGATCAGGAGATGCCGGTACGTCTTGAGGCCATTCAGGCGTTGGGCACGGTTGGCGGGCGGAACGCGTTGCACTCGTTACAGACACTGCGCGAGCATGTCAGCGACGACGAGATCGAGGCGGTTGATGCTGCTATCGCCGAGGCCGAGGATCTCATCGCGCTGGAAGAGGCTGAACCGGAAGACGAATTTGGTTTCGATGAAGATGTGTAGCCTCCCCTTGATTCATCTCTATTCTTGACGGGTCCATGTATTCAAACGCTGAAGGAGTTCACCCCATAGTTTCACCGCAAACACCTTCCCGCACGGAGCCGGGTGCTCCGTCCATTGGGCGCGAACACCCTGCGAGCCTGTGGAATGCGGCCCTGCTGCGCCACGGCGGTAATCTCCTGCAGTCATGGGAGTGGGGAGAATTCAAGGCCATGCATGGCTGGTCGCCCGAGCGGATTAGCGTGTCCGGCTCCGAAGGCGAAGGCTTCGCCCAGGTCCTGTTCAGGCACCGGGGGCCGGTGAGTGTGGGGTATATCCCCCGAGGGCCTGTGCTGGCAGGAAACCCTGACAAGGTATGGCCGGCGCTCCGTGCGGAAATTGACAAGGTTGCCAAGAGGCACCGGGCGATCACCGTCATTATGGAGGCCGATCAGGAGTCTGGGCTGAGTGGCACCTTTACAGAGGCGGGTCTTGTTCCGGGACCTGCTCACCTGCAACCGTCGCGCACCGTGAAGGTTCCCTTGCTCGATAGCGACGATGAGATGCTGAAGGGAATGCATCAGAAGACCCGCTACAACGTCCGTCTTGCCATCCGTCGCGGCGTTGAGATTGAGGTCAGGGATGGCACCGATCAGGGGGCCCTGAGCCAGTACTATACGTTGATGGAAGACACTTCCGAGCGGAATCAGTTCCACATTCATTCCCGGAAGTACTACGAAGATTTCCTTAGGGTCTTCGGTGAAAACGCGTTCTTCGTGTTCGCGTCTTGGGAAGGACATCTCTCGGCCGCAGTCATTGCTGCCGCCTTCGGTGATGAGGCTCTCTACATGTATGGCGCATCGTCCACACAACACCGCGCCCACGGAGCCGCCTTCCTGCTCCAGTTTGAAGTTATGAAATGGGCTCGCGATCGGGGTTGCAAGAGCTACGATCTGTGGGGGATTCCGCAGGAGGATCCGGAGACGCTACGAGCGGACGATAACACCTCGATCGCGGCGTCCAGGGGTGACGACTGGCGTGGCATCTACCGGTTCAAGACAGGATTCGGTGGGCAGATCATTAAGTATCCGCAAACGCTGGAACGTCGCTATGTCCCGGTCTTGCCGTCGCTCGCGCGCCGGCTTGGCGTCATCCGGGGGTAAGCTGTGGCACTGGGATGTCCAGTTACCGCCCCGCGTTCGGCACGTGCGAACGATCTGGCGGCTGCCGCGCGCACTGGCGCTGTCATCGGTGACGGAAGCGTGACGGTTACCGGTCTGACGTTCGATTCCCGTGCAGTGCAGCCTGGCGATCTCTTTGCTGCCCTTCCGGGGAGCGATTTCGATGGGCACAGCTACATTCCAGCTGCAATTGAGCGCGGAGCGGCGGTGGTGCTCGCCGAGCGGTTAATCGAGTCTAGCGTTCCGGTGATCCTGGTGAACGACTCAAGAGCCGCCCTTGCCCCGATATCCGCCGCATTCTATGGTTATCCGAGTCGCGAGTTGACGATGATCGGTTTGACAGGGACCGACGGCAAGACGACCACCAGTTTTCTTGTCCGGGATTTGCTGCGGGCGGGGGGGCACCAGACTGGGCTTATAGGTACGGTCGGCATCTCCATCGGGGATGGCACGGAGTATCACCTGCCACATCAGACGACACCAGAGTCAAATCTGGTTCAAGGGTACCTGCGTGAGATGGTCGAGCGCGGTACAGACACGGCAATCCTTGAGGCCACCTCACACGGACTTCACATGCACCGCCTCGACGAAACGGTCTTCACGATTGCAGGTGTCACGAACATCACGCGTGAGCATCTCGAATACCACAAGTCGGTGGAGAATTACCGGCGAGCGAAGGCCATACTCATTGAGAGAGTGGCTGGCGCCAATGGTGTTGTCGTATTGAACGCCGATGATGACGGTTCGCGGTCCATGGAAACAGCGGCAGAAGGCTCGAATGTCGTCTGGTACGGCACCAAAGATTCTCGCGTTGAATTGTATGCAGCAAACATCGTCGTCAGCAACACCGGC
>DASYWM010000251.1:0-4035 GCA_035936075.1 Thermomicrobiales bacterium | reverse complement strand
TTCCACAGTCGCTGGCGTTCGATCTCACGCCGTTCCTGAAAGAAGACATCGGTTCGTGAGGCAATGGATGCGGCCATACTGGTCTCTCCTTCGGGCCTGCTCAGACCTTCTCAGGTGCTGAATGGCCGAACAAGCCGGCGGGACGAAAGACCAGCACGAGTACCAGGATGCTGAAGATGACCGAATTGCTCCACTGGCTTCCCCATCCACCGATGTACAGACCCATAAACCCGTCGCTGTACGCCCAAATAAGCCCGATCATGAAGCCACCGATCACGGCACCGTTGAGATTCCCGATTCCACCAAGGACCGCTGCTGTAAAGGCATACAATCCGTATTGGAATCCCATCTGGAATCGGGCAGAGTTGTTGTAGAACAAGGCGATCATACCGGCCGCGCCGGCCATGGAGCCACCGAGAAGGAAGGCAACGGCAATGGTTCTATTGATGTCGATCCCCATCAGTGCGGCCGCTTCCCGGTCTTGCGCCGTTGCTCTCATTGCCGTCCCGATTCGGGTGCGGTAGACGAACCAGGTGAGAATAATGAGCAGGGGAATCGTCGTGCCCATCACCACGAGATCCATCAGCCTGAAGCGAAGGGTCGAATCTGCGAACCAGTCGCGCAGAATTGGCCACTCTTTCAATATGTTGTAGGTCTTGTATTCGGAAGGGATGATATTGGGCGGCGTAATAGGGTTCGCGCCCTGCCAATAGATGGCTATGTTCTGCAGAATGAAGCTCATACCGATGGCGGCAATCAACGGAGCCAGGCGCGGGGCATGGCGCAACCGCCGGTACGCGATCCGGTCGATCCCCGCATTGAGCAGGGCACAAAATGCCATCGACAGGACCAGTCCAATCAACAACGTTCCGACAATCACGAGTGAGGTCGACTCGTTCGTCACGCCCATCAGCGAGACCACCGTTGCCGCGAACATTGCCCCCATCATGAAGACTTCACCGTGGGCGAAGTTAATGAGCTCGATAATGCCGTACACGAGCGTATAGCCCAGAGCGATCAGGGCGATCAATGCACCAGTCGCCAAGCCAATAATCAAGAACTGGAAAAACAGGGTCCACTGCATATCGCGTCTATCCGACACATATCCCGGCCCGCATCAAGATGCCGCCACGGGAGTCATTCCTCTGCCAACCGCCCCTACGTGTACGCGGCATCCGGACCAGGAGTTGCTCCCGGTCCGGATGACATCACTGTGGCTTATTCGGGTGGAGCGATCGGTTTCTTAAAGCTGACCACTCCACCTTTGACGGCATCGAGCATCAACGCCGCTGCATCTCGTTCACCAGGCCGGAACCAATCCTGTCCGGTGAGTGCTAGTAGCCCACGGCTATTCCGGCGGAGAGATCGTTTCCCCAAAGGTAATCTCGCCGTCCTTCACGATATTCACGGACAGCGTCGCGGTATCCGGGTCCCCGGTCTCCGTGAAGCTCCAGGTGTTGGTCAAGCCGCGGAAGTCGGTGGTGTTAAACATGGTCTCGAGAATCTTCGCCCGATCCTTCTCGCCAACTGCATCGATCGCCTGAAGAACCACAACCGCGGCCTCGAACGAATACGCTGCGTAGGCGTCTGGCTCATGACCGAGCCGCTCGCGCATCGTCTCCGCCCATACGGCGCCGGGACCTTCGAGCGCGTTCGCCGGCAAACCACCGAAGGTGATGTAGGCGCCCTCAGCGGCGTCGCCCGCACCGTCAACGAAAGCCTGATTGAGGAGGCCGTCCGGCCCCATGAATGCGGTTTCCTCCGGGGAGAGCAGCCCGCGGAAGTCCTGAAGCAGCTTACTGGCGTTCAGGTTCACGATCGCGCCCAGGTAGACCAGCTGGGGGCCCGTCGAAGCGATCTTGGTCATCAATGCCTGGTATTCCGGCGCATTCGGGTCAAAGCCTTCGAAACCGAGGATTTCCCCGCCAAGCTCGACGAAAGTCGCCTGGAAGGATTCGGCAACGCCTCGACCATATGTCTGCTGATCGTGCAGGATATACGCGGTCTGAGCGCCGAGCGTATTGAACGCGAAGTTCGCCCCTGCGGAGCCCTGCAGGTCGTCCGCCGGGACGACTCGCATGTAGTTGCGTTCGCCCGTCGGATAGAGAACGTCCGGGTATCCTTCCGGGTTGGCCGGGCTTTCCTTGGTCAGCTGCACGGCGGTGTTCGCAGGCGAGATCTGGGCAAGGCCGGCTTCGTTCGTGATCGGGATCGCCGCTTCCGCCGCGCCCGAGTTGTAGGTTGCAATGTACGCGACCGCGTCCTGGTCGTTCACCACCATGGAAGCATTCTCGGCTTCCTTGGCTGCATCCCACGAACCTTGGTTCGCAGCGACACCGTCATCCAGTGCTTCGTAGTTAATGGCAAAGCCACCAGCAGCGCCACCCCAAAGTTCGATTGCCAGCCTGACTGACTCGGCAGAGTCGCCACCAATCTGCTCGGATGCGCCTGTCATTGGCCAGGAGGAGTACAGATTGATCGTACCCTTGCTGGTGTCCGTGCTGTGCTCGATACCTGCAACGCCGAGATTCTCAGGAACGAGCTCGTCAGAGCCACCACCTGCCGCCGCTGGCGATGCGTCCTGTGCCATAGCCGGCATGGCGCGCATGAGCGCTCCAGCCGAGATACCGAGGGCCGCTCCCCGCACCAGGAATGTACGTCGATCGATGGCGCCGGTGCGCATCTGATCGACAAGCGTCGCAAACCGTGAATCAACCATGTCCCGAGACCTCCGCGTTCTGGCCGGCACCTACCGACCTGTGGATTGGACCGTGAATGGGACCACCCCATTCATTACGAACCGCAACTACTGTGGACGAACATCAAAAAATGACGTTCCTTTGATTGAGCTCTGTCCGTTCAGGAATCACGATCTGCAGCGAGCGTCTTCGGTCGACAGCGAGACCGGATACATCAGTTGTCGAACGTGGCCGGAACAATACCGGCAATCCTGGCGGATTGTCAACTGTTGCCAACGAAAAATACAGTATAGATGCGGGATGATCCCAACACCGAGACGCATAGCGATATGGATTACCCGTACAATTCCAGCACCCGAGAACGCCCCCAACCCGGGCGATCTCCACCAGCTGCTACGTTTCAGTGCCCAGGAGTCTTCCAGCGTGTCTTTCCGCATCAATGAGACAGACCTCGACGACCTCGATCCGCGTGACGTGATTGCCCGGGATCGTCTCTCGCTCACCCCCGTGCTGGAATCGCTGCAACGAGCCGGATTCTACGCGTACGGCACACTTGACGACCAATCGCGCTGGAGCATCGCCGTGGACGATGAGCTCGGACGCGTCGATGTCCGCGTAGGTGATGACGGTTTCGAGATCATTCTTTGGGTGTCCTCTCCCGGCCTCTACGCCGATGAGGAGAATATATGGAAACGCAACTCCCGCAGCCGCCTTGCGCGAATGAGGATCCCTCGCATTGCCCAGGGATTTCTTGAGCCGCATCAATCCGCGATGTGGGACGAAGTGGAGGAAGGCGTGGCTGTCTCCGAGCACTACCAGCTTCCATTCAACAGGGCAGCGGATGTGGGGCAGTTCGTTCGCACGCAGCTGCCGAAGCTTGAGGACGTTCTGTCAGGCATCGAACGTCAGTTAGGCTAGGGGATGCGTGTGCGTCTGTATATACCGGCGGTCCTTTCACTGGATGCCACATTATGCCTGTGCCGCTAACGGCCACATTGAGGAATATCCATCACCATGTCCGAGCAACTTGATCCGGCCCAGGCGCAGCACAATATGTGGAAATGGAAGTGGCGCCGTCGGGTAGCCGTTGGCCAGGGGCAGTACCCGGCACAGCTGGTCCTGGGAAATGCACGGATTGTGAACGTCTTCACCGAAGAGCTGATCGAGGGAGATATCGCGATCGAATCAGGATATATCGCCGGTATCGGAACATATCCCAACGCGGTCGAGACCATTGATCTCGGCGGAGCGGTCGTGGCTCCCTCCTTCATCGATGCCCACATCCATCTCGAAAGCTCGCTCCTCTGGGTACCTGAGTTCGCACGTGCCGTCGTCC
>DASYWM010000250.1:0-3430 GCA_035936075.1 Thermomicrobiales bacterium | reverse complement strand
CCATTCCGGCTGACCAACCCAACAGTCGGCTTCAGGCCGACGACCCCGCAGGCGGAGGCGGGACAGATGATCGATCCGTCGGTCTCCGATCCCACGGCGAAGGGGACGTAGCTGGCCGCCGTCACCACGGCGGAGCCAGAGCTGGAGCCCCAGGCCGAGTGGGTCAGGACATAGGGATTAACCGTCTGCCCACCGCGCGAGCTCCAGCCATTAGGGGTGCCCCCCCGGAAGTTGGAGAACTCTGTGAGGTTGGTCTTGCCGAGGATGATTGCCCCGGCGTTCCGGAGCATCTCGATCAGGAACGCATCGCGAACGACTGTGTTCTCCTGTAGCGAGAGTGATCCGGATGTCGTGCGCATCTGGTCGTTCGTTGCGAAGATATCCTTGACCAGCACCGGCACACCATGTAACGGCCCGCGCACCCGACCCTGCTGCGCTTCACGGTCGAGTTGCGCCGCAATATCCATCGCATCGGGGTTGAGCTCGATCAACGCGTTGAGGGATGGCCCTTGTGCGTCCATGGCGTTGATGCGGCCAAGCGCCGCCTCGACGTACTCGGAAACGGTGAACCAGCCCTTGTCGTAGGCCGTGCGCAGTTCTCCGATGCTCGTCTCGACGACCATCTGCGATGCGGCCGATCTTGGCTCGGGTGTCGCTGTTTGGTAGGGGGTTGCGGTTGGATCGATGACGATCCCGGAAGCCGACGAGGGAGTGCCAACGCCGCCGTTGGATAGCGGGGTAGGGGTTTGCGTTACCGCAGCGATCGTTCGACCGCCGGGTCCCGGGCCGACACCGGACTTCCATGCGACGAGACCGGCAGTGCCGGCAACGGCAGCACCCACCGAGGCACTCACGAACTCACGCCGGGTGAATCCCTGCTGCCTTTGGGACGGCTTCCTGGACGGCCTCGCCTGTTGTCGAGGATGGGCGCTCACAGTTGATCCATGACCAGCAAGAGCATTCGGGCGGCCTGAAGGCCGTCGTTGGTTCATTCTGTGGCTCCACGTGGACGCCCCTACGCTCCGTTGATCCAGCCTCAACGCTGAGCAGGAAGGGTACGTCCATGGGGCGATCTCACCCCGTACGAACGCTAATGATACATGAAGGCGTCCACTCCGGTTATAGAGTGAACGCCCTCATGCGAGTGCCTGGTGCGATCGAGGCTTCTAGAGATTATCGGACTTCAGGTCAGCAACCACATCCGCCATCTCGGCACCACCAAGGAACCTTCGCGTCAACATCTTGCTGATCTCGCGCAAGGTGCCAGGAAGCGTCTCCTCGCCGGCTTCGTAAACCTCGTATGCCACACCCTGCTCATCGAGGTCCTGCGTAAAGAGGTCCATCTGGGCCTTCCGGTACTCCGGCGCGCTCGCGGTCCGAACCAGCACCAGAGGCGCGTCGATGACGGCCGAGAAGGTAGCTGGCGTGCGCAGGGTGTAGTGATCGGCATCCGTCAGGGGCATCCCGAATCGATCGGTGACCCAGTTCCGCCAGGGAATCTCGCAGTTCGCCAATTCGATCGACCAGTCGGTCACCGGGTCGATTGCGACGACTGCGGCGTAGACCCCTGGCCGTGCGCCGGCAGTCACCAGCGCCAGCGCGCCGCCGTATCCGGATCCCACCAGGGCAATTTGGTCTCGCGCGATGCCTTCTTCCCTCGCGAGCGCCCGGCCCACTTCGGCCAGGTCAAACGTCTCCAGCTCAGTTCCCGCGAAATCCCGGAGATCATTCTCCACCGCGAGGCCGAAGCCACTGGCGCCATGGATGACTGGGGCAAGCACCGTCAGAGCCGTGCTGGCGAGGGCCTGCTCTTCTATCTGGAACTCGCCACGCCGGGTTGCCAACGGCCCGTCCGGCATATAGACGATCGTGGGAACCCTGCCCGCCACCCCGTGGGTCTTGTAGAGCATGCCGGAGAACATCTCCTCCGGGCCAACCTCGAACTCGAATGGCTGCGGCTGCCGCATCGCGTGCCCGGCCAGGGAAGGCATCCCCGGCACCGATACCGGGGTGCGGTCCGCGTCCGCCAGGTTGTCCTGCACGAGGAAGCCGAACGGTCGTTGCGGCGCGGAAAAACCGTACGCCACGCGCTTCGCGTTCAGCCAGCGTGGGTAGCGCACAACACCTTCGCCAGGATCCAGCGCAACGGCACTCGAGGCGTGCAGGCTTCGTTCGCAGAGGACGGTGGTGAAGCCCTCGGTGCGGACGTAGACCATGCGGGACTCGTTCTGTGCGAACCGCGGCTCCGTCTTGTCTCCCGATTCACGAGTGACCGTCCAACCAGCCTTGTTGTCCGCGTTGATCACGGAGATGGAGAGCCAGTCATTCTCATGCGTGACGTAGGCAATCAGGTTACGCCCCGGCACCCACTCGAGTGAGTGCCGCACGGCGCTCGCCTTGTCAGAGGTGAGGTTCTTCAATTCCCCCGTCTCCAGGAAGAAGCAGAAGATATCGGCGTGCTCGGGGCCATCGGGGCGCTGGCGGAGAAACGCAAGGTGGTTCCCATCTCGGGACCAAACCGGCTCACGATCGTTGCTGCGGCTCCAGGTGAGTAATTCGATAGCCGAGGAATCTCCACCCTGGACTGGCGCCAGGGAGATCACATCGCGACCGTCGATCGTGCTCGTCATGGCGATGATCTCGCCATCCGTCGACCAGCGCGGGGATCGATCCGACCCGGAATGATCGACCAGCATCCGGGCTCGCTCAGGTGCAGGGGAGGTCGGCTCTTCCTCCGGTGCGGTTACATCCGGAGCCGGTGCCGATTCAACCTCCTCGAGCTCCTCCAGCTCGCGCATCGCATCGTCGTTGTCCATCTTCGGCAGGGGCAGCGGCATGCCCTCGCCGACTCCTTCCGGAGCGGCAGGAGTGACGATCTCCTGCCCGCCGTCGGGGTCGCCACCCTCTGATTCCGGGCTGGTGGACGACGTCGCATCGTTCACGACCGTTGCAGGCTCTTCGCCGGCAGTGGCGCTGACACCGGTTGGGACAATCCAGACAGCAGTGCGGTCACCGTCCGGATGCAGACCAGTCAGCGCAATCCTGCTCCCGTCCGACGACCATTGCGGACCGCGAACGATGCGCCCTGTTTCGGGATTCACATCCTCCAGGGGAATAAAGGGAAGGTGCAGGTGGTGTGCCTCGCCACCGTCGGTGGGGGCGATCCAGAGCTCAAGCGCTCCGTCATCGTTTGGTTTCAGGAACGCCAGCCATGCGCCATCGAGCGAAGCCTCCGGTGCGCCGGGGATGGATACTGGGGTGTCGAAGAAGATATCAGTGGCATCCGATTCTTCAGCAGCAGCATCAACCGCTTCTTCAAGGCTCTGCGTCGGCTCCTCGATTTGAGGGGCCGCGACAACCTGCTCGCCGGTCTCGTCCGTCTCCGGCGCGGCCTTTTTGCTCTTGGTATCGGTCATGAAATCGTCTTTCA